>JACMQD010000210.1 GCA_014377155.1 Herminiimonas sp. | reverse complement strand
TCATGTCGGGCATGTTCAATCCCATCATCAGCCTGTTGAAACCGGTATCGCCACTGGCTTGGCTACCGATTGGCCTGCTGGTGTTCAAGGCAGCCAATCCAGCCGCGATCTGGGCGATCTTCATCTGTTCGATCTGGCCGATGATCATCAATACCGCAGTCGGCGTACAGCGCGTACCGCAGGACTACATGAACGTCGCCAAGGTGCTGAACCTGTCGGAATGGAAAATCCTTACCAAAATCCTGTTTCCTTCCGTGTTGCCGTACATGCTGACTGGCGTACGTCTGGCCATCGGCACCGCTTGGCTGGTAATCGTTGCGGCTGAAATGCTGACCGGCGGCGTTGGTATCGGTTTCTGGGTGTGGGATGAATGGAATAATCTCAACGTGCCGCACATCATCATCGCCATTGTCGTCATCGGTGTGGTCGGTTTGTTGCTGGAGCAATTGCTGGTTGCGGTGGCGCGCGCCTTTACCTACGAAGAAGTCAGTAATTAACCGGAGCATCGTCGTGGAAAAATTCTCAGGCAAATTTATCGAAGTGCAAGATGCCGGCATGTCGTTTGCAACCAAGAACGGCATGTTCGTTGCGTTACAGGATGTCAATCTGAGCGTCAGCAAAGGCGAATTCGTTACACTGATCGGCCACTCCGGTTGCGGCAAGTCGACCTTGCTTAATTTGATTGCCGGTCTGCTGAAAGCCACGAGTGGCACGTTGTTATGTGCTAACCGCGAAATCGCCGGACCGTCGCCGGAACGCGCCGTGGTCTTTCAGAATCACTCGCTGTTGCCGTGGCTGACCTGTCACGAAAATATCTATCTCGGTGTCGAGCGCGTATTCGGTCCGTCCGAAACCAAGCTGCAACTAAAAGAACGCACCCAGGCCGCACTGGCGTTGGTCGGTCTCACCCATGCGGGCGACAAGCGGCCCCATGAAATTTCAGGTGGCATGAAGCAGCGGGTCGGCATTGCGCGCGCGCTGGCGATGGAGCCGAAAGTGCTCTTGATGGATGAGCCGTTCGGCGCGCTCGACGCACTGACTCGAGCCCATTTGCAGGATGAGTTATCGAAAATCGTTGCCAAGACAGGTTCGACCGTGGTCATGGTCACGCACGACGTCGACGAGGCGGTACTGCTGTCGGACCGTATCGTGATGATGACCAACGGCCCATCGGCCACGATCGGAGAAATCCTGCAGGTGCGGCTGGAACGGCCGCGCGAACGCGTCGCGTTGGCACATGATCCGTTGTATATCGAATACCGCACTTCGGTCTTGGAATTTTTGTATCACCGCCAGGCACGGCCGGCAATCAAGGAGGCGGCTTGAATAATGGCGCGTGAGCGACGCTGCATGAGCGTGGCGTGAGCGCCGCATAAGCGTTGCGTGCGCGCTAGCACAGACGCTGTGACGCAACGTGTGGGGCCCGGAACAGGGAGGGGGCGATTTTATCCGCCCAGATGGAACCATTAAAAGCGGCCGGCCACTGATGGGGGTAACTTTCGTTACAGCCTGTCAATTGCCAGCGTTCTGTTTCCAGGAAATCGTCGGCATGGCCTCAATCGCTTTTCCTTCCTTGCCACGAAAACATGACCGTACACGCCACGCCTGTTCCTTTGCCTTTCACCACTGCGGATTTGGACCATGGACGCGACAGCCTTCGCGCCACGAACATGGTGCATTCGGATTCCATTCCTACCTCGACCACTATCCGTCACAAGATCGAAGCGGGCATCGAGCGCTATAACAAAACCTCGACGGCACATGGCAAAAAACTCGCCGATCAGCTGCCTGACAGTGCCCGATCGCGTCTGGTCGCCGCGCCCAGTGCGACAATGCACCGACGCCATCCAGGACTCAACCAGATCCCGCTGTTCTATGCTGCATTCGAAACCGAAATCGCCAGTGCAGACGCGCTGGAAGAGTTGTCGCAGAGCGAAAAAGATTTCCATGCGATCCGCATGGTAGGCAAACGGTTTATCGATACGCGAACCGGTACGTCGCTTTTCACCGATACACCAGTCGGCAAAAGTAATCCGGAACTGCCTCTGCAAAACAGTCTGGTGCGCGACATCAGAGGCGAAGCCGCAACGGCGACTTTCGATCGCTACGGTCAGCAGTACGTCAAGGATCTGTACGCGTCGGTGTGCACGAGCCTGGCGGCGAGCGGCAGCGCCACCGAAAAAACCACAGTGCATCTGGTACGTCCCGGCCGCAGCATTTATGCGCATGACAGCACCGTCAATTTCCTGAGCCTGGTGACGCAAGCGGAATTGACCAGCGCGCTCAATCAGGAAGCAGCGCTACATGCCAAGCAAGAGAAGAGGGAAGCGACAATCGAATTTAGCGGTGTGAAGCAAGCAATCGTCATCAGCAGGACGGCGCGCTCGAATGCCAGTCCGATCGGTCGCCTGGTCCAGCAGGGCTACTTCGACATGTCCGAAATCAAGCCGGGCGACAAGATCATCATTGCCGACGATCACACCCAGGCAGGCTCGACACTCCTGACCATGGCCGCCGCGCTTGAGGAGGCCGGTGCCCAGGTTCTCGCAGCGGTCACGCCCACCACCCATCCGTTCTGCGCGCAGCTGTCGATGTCGGAAAGCGTGCGCACGCTTCTGCACCAGACCCTGCAATGCTGGGATACCGAAGGCAAGGTGCAGGGCCAGCTTGCAGTCATGGGCATGTCACCGGAGACGCTGACCGATCACGAAGCGATGATTCTGATTGCTTATGCCACCGATCCGACAAACCCGACAGCGATGGCGGCTTTCAGGCACGTCGAAAGCGAACTTAACGATGGACATGGGGTCATGGAGGGCGAAGCTGATTCCTTGAAGCCGATTCTGAACAGCACACCGCTGAATCCGGATCAGATCGTGCAAGAAATGTTGCATGAAAGCGCAACGACAAGAAAGCTGGTTGCGCCAACACCGATAGAA
Source organism: Herminiimonas sp. (assembly GCA_014377155.1). The sequence goes on along the minus strand of JACMQD010000210.1, from coordinate 1,322 downwards.
GACGTCCACGTGCTCGACTGGGACGATTTTCTGCGCGATGAAAAAGGCATGAATTATCAGTTGATGCATAACGCCCTCGCTGTTTCCGCGCATCGCTACCAGCAAACGCATCCGCTGCTCAGGGATTTGGCCGACGCTGTTTCAGCTGCGCGCGGCAAACCGTATGATGAGTCGATGCCAAAGCTGTCCATGGGCGTGGACGACTACGCGAGGTTCGCCATCGCGAACCCTGATTTCGTCAAGCGCGACATGGTAGACGACCTGCTGAAAAAAGCGGCGGGAATCGATACAGCGCTGGCAAGGGCGCTGCACGACGCCGGCGCTGCGGAGGTGGGAAAACTTCGCAATATCCTGAACGCCGAATTTCGCCGGCAGTACAAAAAGCTGGTCGCGCCGTCGGTCGATCGGACGTTGCTAAGGCAGTATCCTGCGCCCACGAGCCAGGCCGCACCAGCGCTGCCTTTTCCGGACGTGCGATTGCAATTGATGCCTGGCGCACGCGCTTTCCTCGATAAACATCGCGTCGCCAGTGCCCGACTGGTCCTGATCAGCAATCGGCAGGACGGCGACATGCAAAACGAAATCAACAAGCTGCGCATCGCGCATTATTTCGATTCAACCAGTGGGGTGCCGAACCTGACTGACCGTGAAGAAATCCAGCGTGCATTCTCCAAGCCGAATCCGGGGCGCTTGCAGGAGGCGTTGCAGAAACTGCCGGGCGCATCGCATGCACGGTTGACGCTGTGGGGCGATACGCCGAAGGATATCCTGCAAGCCGACGGCATTGCGCACCAAGGCGAAATACACGGCGTGCTTGTCAACCCGGCCCGTGAAATGTTCGACGGCATGCAAGGAAAAACCACGATTCCGGTACGTCATTACAGCGCGCTGACCGACGCTCACTAGATCGCGGTCCGACGAGATAAGCAATGACAACCGATCCGGGTGATCGAATTCGGGTCTTCCTGCAAATTCAGCGCATCAGCAACAAGTAAAGTAACAGCAGATTGATCACGATCGACATCGCGGCAATCCCGCGCCACAGCGAAATCGGGTCGCGTCTGGCCAGCGGCATCGGCCCCGGCGCAGCCAGTGGGCGGCTAGCGCCACGCTCGAGCGCGAGCAGGAATTCTTCGGCTGTTTCGAAGCGATCGGCAGGGTCGCGGGCGACCGCACGTAGCACCACATTTTCCAGCCAGAGCGGGGTTTCCGGACGATATCGGGTCGGCGGCACCGGGGTGCCGAATCGTGGCCGCTGGAACGGCTCGATCTCGCCATACGGAAAACGCCGTGTCAGCATCTGATACAACGTTACTCCCGTA
>JACMQD010000209.1 GCA_014377155.1 Herminiimonas sp. | reverse complement strand
GCGAGCACGTCCTGCAACGCCGGCGCGGCGCCACGATAAGGAATGTGGACGATATAGGCGTCGGCCTTCTGCTTGATCATTTCCATCGCCAGGTGATGCGGACTGCCGGCACCGCCCGAGGCGTAGTTAAACTTGCCGGGCGCGCGCCTGACTTGCGCGATCAAGTCTTGCGCGTTCTTGAAACCGGCGTTCGGATTGACCACCAGCACCAATGGAAAGCGGGCGATCAGCGTAACCGGCGCAAAATCCTTTTGCGGGTCGTAGGACATTTTTTTGTAGAGCGCGCTGTTGAAGACGTACGTGCCATTGTCGCCGGAGAAAATCGTATAGCCGTCTGCCGGCGAACGCGCCGCCGCATCAGCGCCGATCATGGTCGCGGCGCCCGGACGGTTATCGATGATGACAGGCTGCGCGAGCTGCTTCGACAATTGCGCACCAATGGTGCGGGCAATGACGTCCGAACCGCCTCCCGGTGGATACGGCACGATCCACTTGACGTTGCGGACGGGATAGCTCTGCGCAATGGCAAGCGAACCTGCCATGGACAGCACCCCGGCTGCCAGCAGCCTGATGATTTTCTTGTACGGCATAGGGTCTCCTGATGCGGTTTCGGCTTGAAGGAAATTGCGTCGCCGCGCCGTTTCGCTATTTCGTATTGTTAAACACGTTCACTATATCGTAATATTGAACGACTATGAAATCAACCAGAAATTCCGCTACGGCAGCCGCCGCCGAGCCGGCTTCGCGTCAGGGCATCCAGTCGGTGGAAGTTGCCGGCCCGCTGCTACGCGCGCTGGCGCAAGCGTCGGCGCCGCTGGCGTTGTCGGCCCTGGCGAAAAACGCCGGCATGCCTGCAGCCAAGGCGCATCGCTACCTGGTGAGCCTGATACGGGTGGGATTGGTGGAACAGGAGGCGGCAACGGGACTCTATGATCTTGGCCGACTGGCGCTTGAGCTGGGGCTGGCGTCGCTGAACCGGATCGACGCCGTGAAACTGGCCGATGAAACCATGTCCAGCCTGCGCGAGGCCACCAGCGAAACGGTGGCGCTGGCGATCTGGGGCAACATGGGACCAACCTATGTGCGTCTGCTGCAATCGCGCCGCCCGGTGACCATTAACCTGCAAATCGGTAGCGTCATGCCAATGACCTACACCGCCAGCGGTCTGTGCTTTGCGGCATTCTTCGAAGACACGGAAAAGGAACGCTTGCTGCACCAGGAATTGGCGCGCAACAGGCGGGAGAAATTCGATGCGCCGCAGACCAGAGCGGCGCTGGCGGCGCTGATAGACGAAACCCGCCAACACGGACTGGCGCGCATCATCGGCAGGCTGGAGCCTTCCGCGCTGCTGCATCCCGCCACTACGCGTGCGGCCGAGCGGCTTTTGGCAGGTTTCAACGCATTTGCCGCGCCTGTCTATGACCACGAAGGCAAGATGCGCTTCGCTTTGACGGTCGTCGGCTCGTCAGCCCATGTCAGCCATGCATGGCAGGGCGACATCGCCATGCAGACGCGAGACCACGCAGCAGCGCTGTCGCGCCGCCTGGGCCATGCAAAACCTTAACTGCGCCGGCGAATGCGAATCGGCGTACGCGCCTTCTGTTTGGCGCGGTGCCAATGCGCCAATTCATAAAACGCGCCGGCACCGAAAGCCAGCGACATCCCGGCAATCGAGCCAAGTGCGAGAAACAGCATTGCTGCAAGCAAGCAGCCCAGAGTAATTCGTTGAGGCATGATGCATCCCTTCGGAAATAATGACCGCACTGTGAATTTCATGCGACCTGCCAGGAATCCTAGCACCGATTTGTGTTTGACGGAAACTAAAAGTCGACAGCTTCGCAGTTATTTCAGTTTGCAGGTCAGCATCCAATAATGTTCGAGACGCTTGATGCGGATTTCCTTGACCGCATGCTCCATGCGCTTGCGCAACGAACTGTCAGATGGGAAATTCTTGACGATTTCGAATCGTTCGCCGCTGGGCAACCTGCGGATCTGGTAAGTATTGCCTTCCAGATCGGTGCGGGCGATCGACGTGCTGCTACCTTCGACGTACACATTGTCGATCATGACCAACAGAGCGTCCTTGCCCAGCAGCGCGCGCAGATGCGCCAGGAACGGTGCCTGCTCGTCGCGTTTTACATGCGACCACCAGAAACCGGCGAAACACGCTGTAAAAGCACCTGCCGGTTCGAGGTCGAACGCATTGCCCACTTCGAAACGTACCTTATCCACGGGGAGGTCCTTCGAACGGGCGACGTCGATTACCTGCGCGTTGAGATCGGTGGCCACCACCGAAGCGGCGGTTGCGGCGATTTCCCTAGTCCAGTAACCGGTACCGCAGGCCACTTCCAGGACATGATGTCCGGCCAGCGTTTCTTGCATACGTTCTTTGAGTACATCCAGATCGTCCTGGCGTTCCGGCTTGTCGTAGATCAGTTCGTAGTCATTGGCGCGCTCGGCATAATAGGCGGCCATATCGGTATTAACGGTAGTCATGATTCTCTTGCTTCCAGTAAGGCGTTGATGATTTGCACGAAACCGGCGCCACGTTCGGCAGACGCCACGTAGGCAGGCGGCTTCGGTAACAAATGGAGAAAGGCCGCGACATTGGCCACGCCGATCGTATGCGGGTAATGGCTGAACATCGTTGCGTCATTGCCCGAATCGCCAATAAAGACGAACGAGTCGCAGGCGCTGGCGTCGCTGATGCCGAAAACCTCGCTCAGTATACGGCTAGTCGTGCGCTGCTTGGAAAACGCGACCGGCGACGCATGCGCATGAATGCTGCTCGATACTGCAAAGAAGCCGTAGTCACGCATGAGCGTCGTCAGCGCATCGATTTCGGCCTCGGTTCGACGCGGGATGTTTTCACCGATGTCGAACGCCAGGTCACCGATGCGTTGCGCGGCGTCGTCGGCGACCGCTATGCCAGGAAAGTGCTGACACAAGGTCACCGCGAAAGTATCGAGCGCGATGCGATGCGCGCGGCGTGTCGTCGCATCGGCATAGAACCAGCTCTGCTGCACGTCATCGGCATCGAGCCAGAACGCACTGGCACCGTTTTCGGCGATTACCGCATCGAAACCGCACAGGCGCAGCAAAGGCTGGGCCCAGTAAGTCGGTCGCCCGGTGACGGCGATCAGCATCAGTCCGGCCGCGCGCACCCTTTCCAGCGCTGCCAGAACGTCAGGTGTCAGCCTGCCGTGTGTAGTCAACGTGTCGTCGATATCGGTGAGCACGCCACGCATGCCGCGCCGCTGCGAGGACGGCCATTCGGACAGCGGTTTCATAGTTCGTACATGTCCTTTTCGCCACTGAGCACTTGGTCGATCAGTTTGCGATTCATGGTCGGCGTCAGCAGTTCGATGAAGGTATACACATAGCTGCGCAGGTAAGCGCCTTGCTTGACAGCGACGCGCGACACATTGGTGCCGAACAGATGGCCGACGCTTATTGCCCGCAAACCCTTATCGCGCTCCGCATCGAACGCCATCCCGGCAATGATGCCCACGCCCATGCCAAGCTCGACATAGGTCTTGATAACGTCGGCATCGATCGCTTCGAGCAATACATCCGGCTTCAGGTTGCGCAGCCCGAAGGCATGATCGATCTTGTTGCGCCCGGCAAAGGCGGCGTCGTAGGTTATCAGCGGATAGGCCGCGATTTCTTCCAGCGTGATCGAAGTCGATTTGAGCAGCGGATGGTCCGGCGGCACCACGACCATATGCTCCCACTGATAACACGGCAAACTGATCAGGCCGTCGATACCGGCGATCGCTTCGGTGGCGATTGCCAGATCGGCCTGGTCCTTCAAGACCATTTCGGCAACCTGCTTCGGATTGCCTTGCAACAAAGAAAGGCGCACCTTCGGATACTTCTGGGTAAATGCCTGAACCACTTTGGGCAACGAATAGCGCGCCTGGGTATGCGTGGTGGCGATGGTGAAGCTGCCACTGTCATGCGCGGCGAACTCCTTGCCGATGCGCTTGAGGCTTTCGATTTCCTGCATGATCAGCTCGACCGATTTCAGCACGGCTCGCCCCGGTTCGGTCAGGCCGCGAATACGCTTGCCATGGCGCGTGAAGATGTCCACCCCCAGTTCTTCTTCGAGCTCGATGATGGCTTTGGAGACGCCCGGCTGCGACGTAAACAACGCCTTGGCGGCTTCGGTCAGGTTGTAATTCTGGCGCACGGCTTCCCGTACAAAACGAAATTGATGCAAATTCATGGGATTCCCGGATCATCGCGGCAAAATTATGCCACCCCGCGTTTACTGTAAATGTTTATACCAAAAAGGCATATAAGCAAATAAATACTCTGTAGTTTGGAATAACGCGCAAGTTTATTACGATTCACGCTACTTTGCGCGAGGTGTAATGACTCTTTCTTATATAGCTTCCGGTTTTGCCGTTGGTCTCCTTGTCGGTTTGACAGGTGTGGGCGGCGGTTCGCTGATGACGCCGCTGCTGACGTTACTGTTCGGCATATCACCGACTGTTGCCGTCGGCACCGACCTGGCTTTCGCCTCGATTACCAAGGCGACCGGCACTATTGCGCACCGTTTTCGCGATACGGTCCACTGGACCATCGTCAAGCATCTCTGCTACGGCGCCTTGCCGGCGGCCCTTGTATCGACGCTGGCGCTGAACCATTTCGGCGCGCTCGACAAGGAAATCGGCCAGATCATCCGCTACTCGATTGCCGGCTCGGTGATCCTGACGGTTGTCGCCATCCTCTTTCGCGGCCGTATGCAAGCCTACATCAATGCCCATCCAGAGAAGCAATTACAG
>JACMQD010000208.1 GCA_014377155.1 Herminiimonas sp. | reverse complement strand
GTCGTCGAGCACTTTGCCGGGACGTATTGCGGCGTCGAAGGCAACGCGCCTGCGCTGGCAAAAATGCGGCAGGCGTTTGCGGACATTGGCGCTGAATGGGTAGTGATCGACGGTGCTGCCAAAGTTCTCTACCACGCTGCTGCAGTAATGGCCTCGAACTACCTGGTCACGCTTCTCGATGTTGCCCAGCAGGCTTACGTCAAAGCCGGGGTCGCCGACGATGTGGCACTCAAATTGATGGCGCCGCTAGTGCGTGAAACCCTGGAAAACGTCTTGCGCATCGGCCCTGGTAAAGCGCTGACCGGACCGGTTGCTCGCGGCGACCTGAAAACCGTCGAGTTGCAGTCGAAGGCAGTCCACGCATGGGATGCGCGCGATGGTGCGATGTATGACCTGATGGCCGACTTGACGGCAAGCCTGGCAGCGCGCAGCCGACCAAAGGTGTCGTGACGTTCGTCCACCATTTTTGGTATAAACCGACGCTGAGAAAGTCACTCGCGACATATCGTACGATGATTTGCAGACCGTGGGAGGCTGAAGGACCGAGGTCGTCCGAGGGCAGGGAGAGAGGTAAGAAATTTGTATGAACGGTCATTTTGAAGGAAACCGCGATATTGCGAGGAGCAATGATGACCGTAGAGAAGAAATCCCTGCCAGCCGACTTAACTGAGGCGCTACTGGCCGACTAAAAAGCGCAAAGACCTGACTGGTGAGGACATTGGGCGGCATCTAGTTGAACTTCACGGCGGAACGCTGTTCGCGGCGAGCGACGGCGAGGGGCTCGGCACTAATTTTGATTTCATGCCTACCTTATCTGTGGCATCTCCAGCAAGCGCTCGATAGGTTCTGGCTTGTGAAGGAAAAATCCCTGGGCATAGGTAATACCGAGCTCCTTGACGCGCTCCAAAACCGGCGCTTTGTCCACGTATTCGGCCACTGTCTGGATACCCATGACCTTGGCCACATCCACGAAGCATCGAACAGCCACATCATCCAGAGGATCATCGAGCAAGTCCTTGATGAACTGGCCGTCGATTTTAAGATAGTCCACGCGGAGCCGCTTGAGATACCCGAAAGACGACGCGCCTGCGCCGAAGTCGTCGAGCGCGATGCTGATTCCCAGTGCACGAACTTGATCGACGAACAAAGCCGCGTCGACCAGGTTAGTGACCGCAGCCGTTTCAGTGATCTCGAAGCACAGCCGCTCGCACAGCTTGGCGGGCAGGGTCGAAAGGCTCTCCATGACATGGCGGTGAAAGGCCCGGTCGCCTACACTTTGGCCGGACAGATTGATGCATAAGAGCTGGATCGGGGAATCCTCACCCGATGCCTCAAGCCAGCTGATCGCGTTTCGTAAAACCCAGCGATCTATACGAGATGCAAGATGAAATCGTTCCGCCGCCGGCAAAAACGCCGCTGGGGAAATGATGGATCCGTCAGTGTCGAGCATACGCAGTAACACTTCGGCATGCACGCCGTCCACACCGCACTCAAGCGACTGCAGTCGCTGCGCGTACAAGACAAACCGGTCTTCGTCCAGCGCATGCTCGATACGCGTCGTCCACTGCATTTCGCCATGGCGTTTTCGCATGGCCTGGTCGTTATCGATCCAGGTATGCACACGGTTGCGGCCGGCTTCTTTGGCTGCGTAGCAGCAAGTGTCGGCAGCTTGCATGACTGCAGCCGTATTGGCAAAGCCGCTGTTCATGGCGACCAGTCCGATGCTGGTGCCAACGCGAAAACGCCTACCGTCATGCTGAAACCTGAACTCTTCCATCCGGTCACAGATTTTTTGCGCAACGCGCTGCGCCTGTTCGCCGCTGCAGTGGTCCAGGATGACCCCGAACTCGTCGCCGCCCAAGCGCGCCAGCGTGTCACGTGTGCGAACGACGTCCCCCATCAAACGACTTACCTGCTGAAGCAAAAGATCACCTGCCGTATGCCCGCAGGCGTCGTTGACGATCTTGAACTGGTCCAGATCGATATATAAAACGGCGTGAACGGATTCGTCGTCATGGGACTTTTGCAAAAGGCGATGCAAACAGGACTCGAACTCTGCTCGATTGACCAGGCCAGTCAGCTCATCATGGGTGGCGCGGTAGCTCATTTCGCCAGAGATACGGCGCTGCTCGGTCACGTCATGAAACACCAGCACGCTGCCCAATACCATGCCCCTCGCATCGCGAATCGGGGCAGCGGAATCTTCGATACCGAATTCCGTGCCATCGCGCGAGATCAGCAGGGTATGGTTCGCCAATCCTGCGACTTTACCTAGCTTCAGGCAGGTCGCGACCGGGTTGTCGGCGGGCAAACGTGTCTGCTCATTGACGATATGAAAAACCTGGCCCAACGGACGCCCTTGTGCCTCCGGCGTGGTCCACCCGGTCATCCTCTCGGCGACCGGATTGAGCCATGTGACTTGACCTTGCGCATCGGTAGTAATGACCGAGTCGCCGATGGACTGCATCGTCACACGCAACAATTCGTTTTGCTGCGCCAGCGCGGCTTCGGTTTCGCGCTCATGGCTGACATCCCAATTAACACCGACAATCCGTTGGGCTGCGCCTTCAGCATTGCGCTCTACCATGCCAAGCGCTTTAATGGTGTGCACGCTCTTGTCGGACCAGACAATGCGAAACTCCAACCCAAATTCGTGCTCGCTCGCAATTGCATTTTGAAATGCCGCTTCAGCCGTTTGCCGGTCATCAGGGTGCAAGTGACGCGCCCACAAAGTGTAAGCGCCAGTCGTGCCATCCGGTTCAAGACCGAACAGTCGGTACATCAACTCGTCCCAGATCAAGGTTTGTCCGACTACATCGTATTCCCAGACGCCCACGCCGCCGGCAGTCGTCGCCAGTTGCATACGGTCATTGATACTGGCAATAAGCAAGCGGGTCTTGACGGCCTCGGTGATGTCCTGAAATGCGCCGAGCAGCCGGATGGGTTGTCCGTACTCGAACTCTACTGAGCCCACGGCGCGCACCCAGACGAAAACGCCGTCCTTGCGCACCAGTTCCAGCTCGAGATCCCACCCATTACCCGTCGCAATGGCGTTATTCACTGCGTTCTGGATGATGGGCCGTGAGTCCGGCGCATAGAACTGGATGGCCTCATCCAGAGTAGGCGCATAGCCAGGTTCTACGCCCTGAATCCGACACGTCTCGTCGGACCAATACACCGCCTTGGTACGAAGGTCTACCTCCCAACCACCCACGCCAGCCATACGGCCGGTGCGATCGAGAAAAAGCTGGCTTTTACGAAGCTCATCATCGACACGCTTGCGTTGCGAAATATCGCGACTTACCGAGACGTATTGCATGATTGTGCCATCGGCACCTCGGAGCGGGGCCACGATGCTGTCCTGCCAGTAGCGCCCGCCGGCGCTTTTGCGATTGCATATCTCTCCCTGCCACGATTCGCCATGCTGCAATTTTTTCCACATCTCTGCGAAAAAAGGCCGTGGGTGAGCGCCGGAATTAACTATGCCATGGTCTGTGCCTAACAACTCGGTGCGCGTGTAGCCACTGATATTACAAAACGCATCGTTGACTTCAGTAATTCGGCCCGAGAGATCGGATATCGACACGATAAAGTGCTTTTTGATCATCGCAAGCAGCGACTGATTGACATGCTTTGCCTCGGACTTTTGCGTCACGTCTTCAACCGTGCCTACAAATCCAGTACGCAGACCGTGCATATCGAGAATTTGACGTGCGGTGCTATGCACAACACGTAATGACCCACCGGGCTGACGTATGCGGAATTCCATGTCAAACTCTTCACCCGACTCGGCACAGGTTTTCCATTGCGCAAAGACGTTCGACGCATCCTCCGGATGCAGAGTAGAGGTCCAGCCGGAGCCGAGGCTCTGCGCCTCGGTCATGCCGAAAATCGACTGCCAGACGGTATTCGTATAGGTGCAGGCACCATGGATATCGGTCGCATAGATACCCATGGGCGAGGCTTCGCTCAATGCCCGAAACTGTGCCGCACTGTGCTCGGCATTGCGCGCTATGCGGCGGATCTCCAGAACGTGACTTGCGGCCTTGGCCAAATGCGCCAGGATCTGCTTCTGCTGCGGATTGAGTATGCGCGGTTCTCGATCGATGACGCAAAGGGTTCCGACGCGTGCGCCGCCGGCCGAAACCAGCGGAACACCGGCATAAAACCGAATATGCGGGTTGTCAGTAACCAATGGATTGTCCTGAAAACGTTCGTCGGCCAATGCATCGGGCACCTCGAAGAGGCCATCCTGCAAAATCGCATGTGAACAGAATGCGATGTGACGCGACGTCTCATGCGTCTGTTCCAGCCCGATATTGGCCTTGAACCATTGGCGGTCTGAATCGATCAAGCTAACGAGTGAAATGGGCACCCCGCACACCAGCGACGCAGCCTGTACAAGCGCATCGAACTGTACTTCGGCCTCGGTGTCGAGAATTTCGAGTTGGCGCAATGCGCGCAAGCGGGCGTCTTCGGAATCCGGAATGGGCGCAATAATCACAGCAAATCCTTTGATACGCAGGCTCGGAGCCTCATTTGAATTGGTATAACAAATATCGAATTAAGTGCCCGGAACCCTTATGCCTCAGTTTCCAGCGCATCCTCCCATCAAGAGCAAGCATTTGGCGACATGATTATAGGCAACATTTATAGCTTACACGTGAAGGCGTGGGAAGGCGTCAAAAATGTGTGGCAGACGCATTTTCGATGTTGTAACAAACCCAAATTTTTCGCAACCAACTTCATTTCGGCGGGTTTGGAGCATTTTTGCGCGGTAGGTAAGTGTTCAGGCTACGCACGGCCGCTACGCACCGATATCCGAAGCGATACAACATACTTTGCTTTTACCGGTGTCCGGCAACTGGGTTATTTCCGGTTGCGTCTATACTCGAAAGGAAATCAATTCTGATTGTCCTGGTGAAATGTCGTGTCTATGGATCATTCCTTTCCCGTACGCGGCACTCCGCGTCTGTTGCTTCGCGAAATCGTCGATGCCGATGCGCCGGCGCTGTTTGCCATTCATTCCGATATCGAGACGATGCGCTGGTTCGGCGTCGATCCGATGAAGGAACCGCATGAAGCGATTGCACTTGCGACGCTGTTTGCCTCATGGTTTGCAAGCAAGACCGGCGTGCGATGGGCGCTGGTGCGCCGTATCGACAACCAATTGATCGGCACTGCAGGATTGTTTCGCTGGAACAAAAGCTGGCATAACTGCATGATCGGTTTCGAACTGGCCCGCAGTTTTCATCGCCAGGGCTATATGATCGAAGCAGTGTCCAGCATTTTGCATTACGGATTTAACGACCTCGGACTGAACCGCATCCAGGCGGAAATTCACCCGAAAAATACCGCGTCGGGTACGTTAATTGAAAAACTTGGATTCAAACTGGAGGGGGTGCATCGCGAGCAGGGGTTTTGGGGAAACCAGTTTCACGATTTGAACTGCCATGGACTGCTTGCACGGGATTGGCTCGAATCTGATGTCGAATCTAAAAGAGCGCCGAACGATCGTCGGCGTCGAAGCGATGATGCGGATGATCGAACGTAATGTGGCGCAAATTAACGGCGCGGCGCGTAAATGTCATGCCCTGCTTCATTGATCTGCCGACGCAAAGCTTGTTTTTCTTCCTGTGTCATGCGGCCATTACGTCGACCGTTATCGGCATTCCCTTGACGCTGGTTGTCAACCGGCTGGCTTTGTCGCGCATTATCCTGTTGACTGGCATCCTGGTTTCGGCGAGCCTCATCGTTGCGCTCGGACCGGTCCGGGCGCTCGTAGCGCTGACTGCCTCTACCATCGTTCTGGTCGCGCTGATCGGCCATGACATTACTTAGACTCGCGACCGAAAAAAGCGCGGTTAGCAGCAGCTTTGCAGAAATTGTATTCATCATCGTTTTTCCTATTGCAGCGTGCCTTCGCAAGCGGACACCGTGGAAACAAGTGTATGCTGCTTTACCGGGAGCCATACCGAGCATCTGGTAAAGTTTGTAACAGCATGTAATGCCTCGGCCGGTTGGTATCCAACCACGTCTTTCTGAAGTTACCATAGCGTCATGAATACGACAAACTCATCACTCAATAAAGGCGGTCAAGCCACCACCACGCACCAAGCCAAGATTCTGGTGGTCGACGACGACCTCCGATTGCGCGACCTGTTGCGGCGCTACTTAACCGAGCAGGGATTCAATGTCGTAACTGCGGAAAATGCGCAGACAATGAACAAGCTCTGGCTGCGCGAGCGTTACGACTTGCTGGTCCTGGATTTAATGCTTCCCGGCGAGGACGGCCTGTCGATCTGCCGACGTTTGCGCGGCGCCGGTGACTTGACCCCTATTATCATGCTCACTGCCAAGGGTGAAGATGTCGATCGCATCGTCGGGCTCGAAATGGGCGCCGACGATTATCTCGCAAAACCTTTCAACCCGCGCGAACTAGTCGCGCGCATCGCCGCGGTACTTCGACGGATCGGCCCGGATGAATTGCCCGGCGCGCCGTCCGAGACACCGCAAACCTTTACGTTCGGCGACTTCGTGCTCGATCTGGGTACCCGTACCCTCAAGCGCAAGGGCGAAAGTGTGGCCCTGACGACCGGTGAATTTTCAGTCATGAAGGTATTTGCCCGCCATGCCCGTCAACCGCTCTCGCGTGAAAAGCTCATGGAGCTGGCGCGTGGACGCGAGTATGAAGTATTCGATCGCAGTCTCGATGTCCAGATCTCGCGCTTGCGCAAATTGATCGAGCCCGATCCTTCAAATCCTCTCTATATCCAGACCGTATGGGGTCTCGGCTACGTGTTCATACCTGAAGGCCAGCCGCGCTAAGCGCGGCTCTTCGGGTTTGCAAACTCGAACATCCGACGCCCGCATGTCGATCGTTACGCACCGCCTCGCGTGGCTGCGTAGCGGACTGTTTTGGCGCACGTTCTTCCTACTCGCATTTTTGATCGCGGCCAGTATGGCAACGTGGATTGTCAGCATTCGTGCCCTCGAACGCGAGCCACGCGCGCGCCAGATCGCCGCACAAGTTATTTCGGTAGTCACCATCACCCGCGCTGCATTGACTCATTCGGCGCCGGAACTGCGACGCGAACTGTTGTTCGATCTGGCTAGCAATGAAGGCATCCGAATTTACCCGCGTGAAGAAACCGACCAGGTTGCGCCCGCCCCGGCGAGTGCGCTGCTGCCCGATATTCAGTCATCGGTGCGCAGTAATCTAGGCGACGACACCCGATTTGCCGGCATGGTCAACGATGTCGCCGGCTTCTGGGTCAGCTTCAAAATCGACGATGACGAATACTGGCTCATGCTCGATCGCGACCGTCTGGTGCGCACCTCAGGCATTCAGTGGCTAAGCTGGGGTACGGTAACACTGCTGCTGTCCTTGATCGGCGCGGTATTCATTTCGGGGCTCATCAATCAGCCGCTGGCGGGCTTGACGGCTGCAGCGCGCGCCATGGCAAACGGACAGCAGCCTGTACCCTTGCCCGAAACCGGCCCGACGGAAATCCGTGAAGTCAACCGCACTTTTAACCAGACCGTGGATGCGCTGAGTCGCATCGAGTCCGACCGCGCTGTGATTCTGGCCGGCATCTCCCACGACTTGCGCACGCCGCTGGCCCGGATGCAGCTGGAAGTCGAAATGGCGCATCTCGATCAGGCTGCACGCGAGGGCATGCAATCCGACCTGGCCCAGATGGACGCCATCATCGGCCAGTTCCTCGACTATGCACGACCGACGGATGTATCTAGTATGGAGACGGTGGACATTAGCAGCATGCTGGCCGAAGCCGCCCATGAAGCGGGCCGGATCGGCGAACTACGGGTAAGTACGATGATCGACTTGGGTATGACGGCGCGCGCTGCCCGTGTCGATCTCAAGCGCGTCGTCAATAACCTGATTGAAAACGCCCGCCGTTACGGCGCCACACCCGGCACCGACAAGACCGACATAGATCTCGTTTGCCGGGCGGCGGGCGATCAAATCGTCATCGAAATCGGTGACCATGGCGAAGGCGTTCCGGCGTCCGAAATCGATCGCCTGCTGCGCCCATTCACCCGGCTCGATACTGCGCGCGGACAAGCGAACGGCTCGGGGCTTGGGCTGGCAATCGTCGATCGGATCGTCACACGTCATGGCGGCAAGCTTCGCCTGTTCAACCGGGAGGGCGGCGGACTGATTGCGCAAATCAGTCTGGCGCGCATTAAAGGCGCGCGCGCAGCTGTTTGATTGCTCGTGTCCTTCAAACGCGGTTTGAAGGACACGCGTATGATTGCCGCTTGATTCAAGCGAAGCCTATTTCAGAAGGAACCATCATGCTCAATTTCGATTTTTATAATCCGACACACATCCTGTTTGGAAAAGGCAAAATCGCCGACCTCGATAAGGTAGTCCCAGCCGACGCCCGCGTTCTGGTCCTATACGGCAGCGGCAGCATCAAGAACAACGGCGTATTCGATCAGGTGATGGCCGGCCTTGCTAGCCGCACGGTTCAGGAATTTTCAGGAATCGAACCTAATCCGAGCTACGAAACGCTCATGCAGGCAGTGGAACTGGTACGTCGCGAAAAGCTCGACTTCTTGCTTGCGGTAGGTGGTGGTTCGGTAATCGATGGCACCAAGTTCGTCGCCGCCGCAGTGGGTTTCGAAGGCGATCCATGGGAGATTCTTGAAAAGCGCGGTGCCAACATCACCGGCGCCTTGCCATTCGGATCGATCCTGACGTTGCCGGCTACCGGATCGGAAATGAATAGCGGTTCTGTCGTGACACGCAAGTCGATGAAAGCGAAGATGGCATTTTCGAGCCGTTACGTTTTTCCGAAATTTTCGATCCTCGATCCGACAACGACGTTTACGCTTCCCACCAAGCAGATCGGCAATGGCGTGGTCGATGCGTTCGCGCACGTGATGGAACAGTACATGACGTATCCGGTCAACGCCCCTGTGCAGGACCGCTTCGCCGAGTCGCTTCTGAAAACATTGATCGAGGAAGGACCGAAAGCCCTGGCTAATCCTGATGACTACGACGTCCGTGCCAACATCATGTGGTGTGCCACCATGGCATTGAATGGCCTGATCGGTGCCGGCGTGCCGCAGGATTGGGCAACGCACATGGTCGGCCACGAATTGACGGCACTGCATGGCCTCGATCATGCACAAACCTTGGCGATCGTGTTGCCGGGCATGCTGCGGGTGCGCAAGGAAAGCAAACACGCGAAGTTATTACAGTATGCAGACCGCGTGTGGGGTCTGACTAGCGGAGCGGAAGATACCCGTATCAATGCAGCGATCGAAAAAACCCAGGACTTCTTCGAGGCGATGGGCGTGCCGACGCATTTAAGTGATTACGGACTTGGCAAAGACAATATCGACCAGGTTTTGACGCAGCTTGAAACCCACCGTATGACTGCACTTGGTGAACGGCGCGACGTGACCCTCGCTGTTACCCGGGCCGTACTTGAATTGCGTGTCTGACACGGCCTTTTGACCAAACGTTAAGACGGTTGAAGCTTGTGTGAGACTTAACGCAGGATATGAAAACAGCGCAGAATGTGCGCTGTTTTCATGTGGCTTCGATTACGCGCCGGGGGCCGCGTCGGGCAGTATCACGTTGACATCCAGGACTTCGAGATTGCCCTGTCGGTCAAGGGAAATCTTGATGTCGTCGGCATTGACCTGAACATATTTCGAGATGACGGCGATCAGTTCCTTGTGCAGAGCCGGCAGGAAGTCAGGTCCGGCTCGACCATTGCGTTCCCGCGCAATAATGATCTGCAGCCGTTCTTTAGCGGCAACCGCCGTCTTTGGCTTGGTGTTGAAAAGGAATGAGAGCAGGGCCATGTCATTTGCCTCTAAATATGCGCTGTAACAAACTCGGTTTCTCATAGGTCGTAAAGCGCAGCGGCAGCTCCTCCCCCAAAAACCGTGATACCAGATCCTTGTAAGCCTCGGAAACATCCGTGCCTTCGATGTGGATGGCCGGGTTGCCCTGGTTGGAGGCATGCAACACCGATTCCGATTCGGGAATGATTCCGACCAGCGGAATGCGCAGGATTTCCTGAACATCGGTGTACGACAGCATTTCTCCGGCCTCGACCCGCTTGGGAACGTAGCGCGTAATCAGCAAATGTTCTTTGACAGGCTCTCCGCCATTGAGCGCGCGCCGGGACTTGGCCTGGATAATGCCGAGGATACGGTCCGAGTCGCGTACCGACGAGACTTCCGGATTGGTCACGATAATGGCCTCGTCGGCAAACGTCAGCGCCATGATCGCGCCATGCTCGATGCCTGCCGGCGAATCGCAAATGATGTACTCGAAATCCATCTCCCCGAGCTCTTTGAGGATGCGTTCCACACCCGCTTCGCTCAGGGCATCCTTGTCACGTGTTTGCGAAGCCGGCAGAACGTACAGGTTATCGCAGTGTTTGTCTTTGATCAGCGCTTGATTCAATGTGGCTTCGTTATTGATGACATTGATGAGGTCATACACCACGCGACGCTCGCAGCCCATGATCAGGTCGAGGTTGCGCAGGCCCACATCGAAATCGAGAACCGCTGTCTTGTGTCCGCGGAGTGCGAGACCGGATGCAAAACTGGCGCTGGACGTTGTCTTGCCTACGCCTCCTTTGCCGGATGTCACAACAATGATTTTTGCCACAAACAAGCTCCTTAATAAATAGTCAGAATCGATCAGCGCGTCGCCGGCGAAATGGCGGTCAGGTCGATGCGGTCACCGATCAGCCGGATCTGAACCGGACGGTTGGCCAAATCTTCGGGACAGCCGTTTTCAAATGTGCGATACATGCCGGCAATCGATACTAGCTCGGCTTCCATGGTCATCGCGAAGATCCGCGCGTCCGGATTGCCGCTGGCGCCGGCCAGTGCCCGCCCGCGCAACGGCGCATATACATGGATGCTGCCGTCGGCAATGACCTCGGCGCCGTTGTTGACCGCGGCGTTGATGATCAGGTCCGCGCCGCGCGCGTAAATACGCTGACCGGCGCGTACAGGCGTATCGACAATCATCGTGGTCACGCCAGGCTGCAACATCGGTGGCGCAACCGGCGCTGTAAGTTCTTTTGCAGCCGGAACCGGGGCAGTCGCGGCCTGCCGGGCGGTGACGTTTGTGTCCAGGCTGAGCCCGAGCGCAAGAATTTCGGCATGCATTGCCGGCGGCGCATTGCGCACTGCAACCGGATTAAGACGGTACCGCCCTAGCAGTCCGACCAGCGCCAGCCAGTCGACGGCTACGCCGGCAGGGTCGAGCGACGCTACGTCGATGATGGCCAACTCGTCTTCGAAAAAATCCGAATCGCCGTTCGTCATGTCTTTCATTGCGTCATCGAGCACAGCCATGTCCGCATCGTGAAGGATGACCGATACAGCGACCACAGTTGAAATCTTGATTTCTATCGGCTTGCGAGATGGGGTTTTCAGCATAAGAAATCAAATTGAGGTTAAGGTACGGCCTTCAACGCACATACGAATTCAGTCGCGGCATCAGGCATGTTCGTCAGCTGGTCGAAGCGTGCAGATGATCATGCCACTCTGTGCGCTACGGCGTGCTCATTAGGTAAACGCGAACGGGCCGCAGGACAGGCGGCCCGATAAAAGCGAAATCAGAATATACGACCGAACGCAATCTTCTTCACCCATTAATCCGCTAACGAAACTGCTGCTGCTTGCTTGGGCGGTATTATAACCTCTGACAATGGCAATAGCTCAATCGGCATTATCGATTTTGTAAGATATTCAGCCTATTTCCATAAAGAATGGAGCCATGATGCAAGCAATGCAAACTCTCATTGAACCGTGTCGGTGCATGCCTGTCGAAATGCGACTTGGACTGACATCGCGTAAGCTCTGCGACCATGTGGCACCTTACAATAAAAGCTTGCAATGCCAGGCCACGGAAGGATAGTCTCTATGACGTTAAGTTCACCGCAGGTGACGGGTGCCATGCGATCTCGACCAACTGTCCATGAACGAAACCGCTTTCTCTTTCGGATTCAGAGTGACCATGCCAAACACCAAATCAAAACTTCGCTCTCAAGCCTGGTTCGGCGGCAGTGACAAGGACGCGTTCATCCACCGCAGCTGGATGAAAAATCAGGGGCATCCGGATCATGAGTTCGACGGTCGCCCGGTCATCGGAATCTGTAATACCTGGTCTGAACTGACACCCTGCAACGGTCATTTTCGCGAGCTGGCAGAGGCTGTCAAGCACGGCGTACGCGAAGCCGGCGGCTTTCCGCTGGAGTTCCCTGTCATGTCGCTAGGTGAATCGAACATGCGACCGACGGCTATGCTTTTTCGTAACTTAGCCAGCATGGATGTCGAAGAATCCATTCGGGGCAATCCGATCGATGGCGTTGTGTTGCTGACAGGTTGCGACAAGACCACGCCATCGTTGCTGATGGGCGCTGCCAGTTGCGATATTCCCACTATCGTCGTTTCGGGTGGACCTATGTTGAACGGAAATTACCGCGGCAAGCCGATCGGCTCCGGCACTGACGTATGGAAATTTTCCGAAGAAGTACGTGGCGGTCGTATGACACTGCATGATTTTCGACAAGCGGAATCGTGCATGTCGCGATCGACCGGACACTGCATGACGATGGGCACTGCTTCCACAATGGCATGTCTCGTAGAAGCGCTTGGCGTGACATTGACTGGCAATGCCGCCATTCCTGCAGTAGATTCGCGACGCAAGGTACTGGCGCACCTGAGCGGCAGCCGCATCGTCGACATGGTGCATGAAGATTTGAAATTATCCCGCATCCTCACACCCGAGGCCTTCGAAAATGCCGTAATCGTGAATG
This sequence comes from Herminiimonas sp., assembly GCA_014377155.1. Next base: position 14,345 of record JACMQD010000208.1, on the reverse strand, counting down.
GCGCAATCGGTGGCTCGACCAATGCGGTCGTGCACTTGCTGGCCATCGCCGGGCGCATCGGCGTCGCGTTCGGGCATGCTGACTGGGACCGCCTGGGGCGTGATCTTCCATGTCTGGTTAATTTGATGCCGTCGGGCCGCTATCTGATGGAAGATTTTTATTACGCCGGCGGCTTGCCGGTAGTTATGAAGGAAATGATCGGGCGCTTGCACGGAGACGCCCTGACAGTGACGGGTCATACGGTCGCGGAGAACGTCGCGTCTGCCGAAAACTACAACCGCGACGTTATTTTTCCTATTGAAGCGCCGTTCAAACAGCAAGGTGGCATTGCCGTAGTACACGGCAACCTTGCACCGCGCGGCGCCTTGCTCAAGCCCTCCGCAGCTACCCCTGCGTTAATGCAGCATCGTGGCCGCGCAGTAGTTTTCAACAGTATCGAGCACTACAAAGCGCGGATCGACGATCCGGCGTTAGACATCGATGCCAACTGCATCATGGTGCTTCAAAATTGTGGCCCCAAGGGTTACCCCGGCATGGCCGAAGTCGGCAACATGGGCTTGCCTAGAAAGTTACTGGAACAAGGTGTCCGCGATATGGTACGTATTTCGGATGCGCGCATGAGCGGCACCGCCTACGGCACGGTGGTATTGCATGTTGCGCCCGAAGCCGCAATCGGCGGACCGCTTGCACTAGTGCGAGACGGCGACATGATCGAACTCGACGTTGCCGCCCGTCGCCTTCACCTCGAAGTCAGTGATGCGGAATTAGACACACGTCGTGCAAACTGGACTGCACCCGTGCCCGACATGGAAGGCGGGTATCAGCAAATGTATCGCAACCATGTCATGCAGGCTGATCAGGGGGCCGACCTGGATTTTCTAGTCGGTTGCCGGGGCGCTGCAATCCCCCGTGAATCGCATTGACAGTCGTTCTTTTGAATAGGACCCACGCGCATGACCATGATGCAACTGTTTATCGATAGCCAGAATACTCTGGGAGAATGTGTACTGTGGTGTGAGCGCACCGGCCGTCTTTTGTGGACCGACATTGAAGGCGCCAGCCTGTGGTGCCATGCACTGGCGACTGGGTCGACGACGCAATATCCGATGCCTGAGCGATTGGCGTCGTTCGCTTTGACAAACGATGACGATCGATTGTTGCTGGGGCTGGCGTCGCAACTGGCGTTCTATCGATTTTCAGATGGACAGATCACACCGATCTGCGAGATCGAACCGCATTTGACGACCACACGTGTCAATGACGGCCGTTGCGACCGTCAGGGGCGGTTTGTTTTCGGAACCATCAATCAAGCCCGGGGCCATGAGCCGATTGCGGGATTCTATCGACTGAACTGCGACCTCAGCCTGGATCGACTGGCGCTGGAGCCGGTCGGCATTGCCAACAGTATTTGCTTCAGCGTCGATGGCTCTTTGATGTATCACGCTGACTCACCGAGCAAACAAATCCGCTGCTGCGATTATGACCCGACCACCGGATCAGTTAGCAACGACCGTATTTTCGTCGATTTCGGCAGCGAGCCAGGAGTGCCAGACGGCTCCACAGTCGACGCCGGTGGCTATGTCTGGAACGCGCAATGGGGTGGCGCCCGGATCGTACGCTATGCGCCCGATGGCACCATCGATCGCATTATGGACATGCCGGTTTCACAGCCGAGCTGCATCGCATTCGGCGGCGCCGGCTTGGATGACTTGTTTGTCACGAGCGCGCGGGCCGACCTGAGCGAAAGCGAGCTTGCGCGGGAGACCGGCGCAGGCGGCATTTTCTCTACCCGGATCAGCGATGTGAAAGGTTTGCCCGAACAGCGATTTCAAAGTGCATAAAGGACCGTCATGTTGAAGATCGACATTTTGCAGAAATTGCGAACAGCGGGCATTGTCGCTATCGTTCGGGAGTCAACCGAAGCGCACGCATTGAGCGTTGCGCAAGCGTGTATCGATGGTGGCATCACTGCTCTGGAGATTGCTTACACCACGCCCGGTGCCATGCGTGTGCTCGAAACTTTACGCACGACAAATCCACAGGTACTGCTTGGCGCCGGCACGGTGCTCGATGCAGAGACAGCGCGCATCGCCATTCTTTCGGGGGCACAATTCATCATTTCGCCAGCGGTCAACGCCGACACCATCCGACTATGCAATCGTTACCAGATCGCGGCACTGCCCGGCGCCATGACGCCGACTGAGATCGTGACCGCGATGGAAGCTGGTGCCGATTTTGTCAAGGTATTCCCCGCCGACACGCTCGGTCCGGCGTATATCAAGTCATTGCGTGGCCCATTGCCGCATGCGCCGCTTATGCCCACGGGCGGCGTCACGCGCGACAATCTCGCTGACTGGTTCGCTGCCGGCAGCGTGGCAGTTGGCGTAGGCAGCAGCCTGACCAGTACTGCAAAAGCCGCCGACTATGCGGGCATTGTTAGCACTGCGCGTGGGTTCATCGAAAGAATGAATGAAATACGGGCGGAAGCCTCCCGTCCGACCGTGTGAGTTTGACATGCTGACATCGCCTTCCCTAACCCGCTATCCAAGTATCGCTGACCGTGTCGTCTACATAACCGGCGGTGCCACGGGCATCGGCGCGTCGCTAGTCGAAGCATTTATCCGGCAAGGGGCGCGTACTGCATTCATCGACATCGATACCGACGCCTCAGCGGATTTATGCACACGCATGCAGGAGCAATATGGTGCCATGCCGCTTTTCATGCCATGTGACGTGCGCGATCTCGACGCCCTGAAAAGTACGATCGAACACACACGTGCCACGCTCGGCGACATTACGACCCTGGTCAACAATGCCGCTCACGATGAGCGTCATGATTTTCACGCGGTAACGCCGGCATACTGGGATCAAAGGCTGGAAATTAACCTGCGGCCATATTTCTTCGCCATCCAGGCGGTCGCCCCTCATTTACAGCGGCAAGGTGGCGGCTCGATCATTAATTTCAGTTCGATCAGCTGGAAGATCAAGGCGTCCAATTATCCACTCTATGCAATGTGCAAAGCCGCCGCACATGGGCTCACGCGCAGCATGGCTCGTGAGCTGGGCACTCACAAGATCCGTATCAACACCGTTACGCCGGGATGGGTCATGACCAAACGACAACTCGAAAATTGGGTTACACCCGATTCCGAACTGGACATCAATCGGAATCAATGCTTGCCAGGTCGGGTGATGGCAGAGGACGTGTCGGCAATGGTGCTGTTTCTGGCACCCGACGACAGCAAGATGTGCACGGCGCAAGAATTCGTAGTCGACGCAGGATGGACTTGACAACTGCCGGGAGCTGTTTGCCGATTGCTTTGCCTCGGTGGCGCCGACCTACCTTTACTCTCGAAAAACGCTGCTTATATTAGCAAGACTCGCTTACTGGTGCTGAAAAAGTGAGCTATAAGCTATGTCCGACCCGCCATAAACAGGCGACCGCACCAGTGGTTCGAGCAACCGAAAATATCCTTCACGTTGTCTAAAGTTATCAGCGACAGGGTACCCTACTATCCCGGCGTCGTCGAACAACATCGTGATTGCCCTGAATCAATAGCAAGAATTCATAAGTTTTCCATTCGCCCTAAACTCATTGGAGTCCGCACAGGCGCTTGCGCCGGGGTAAAATCGACGGTGGCATCGCGCCGCAGTATTGTTTCGGTCTACAATCAAAAGCAAAAATCCCAGGGAGTATTACCAGATGTTGCAATGTTCGCACGGTCATGAAAATCAGGTAATCTGCGCAGCGCCAGTTTCAGGAAATTTCTGGTGCTACGGCGCCTCAGTACTGGTACGGGCAATAACTGCTTCGTGCAAATCCTGCACGCCCGCACGCATTGGTACTCGATCGCAATGAAATTGACGGTATTAGGGTGTGCCGGTGGCATCGGTGGAAAGGAGCGGCATACGACTTGCCTCTGGCTCGACGAGGATATATTGCTTGACGCCGGAACAGGCCTTGCACAGTTGGATGTCGAACAGTTAGCGGGTATAGATCACATTTTCCTTACCCACTGTCATCTAGATCACGTAGCAGGCCTCGCCCTTCTGCTTGACGCCATTGCAGGTAAGCGAACGTCCCCAGTCACCGTTCACGCAAGCGGCACAATTATCGGACATCTCAAGGCTCATCTTTTCAACTGGATTCTGTGGCCTGACTTCTCGATGATTCCAAACGAAGCAGACCCTGTGCTCCGTTGGGAAGCAATCGAAGCGGAGCAGGAAATTACACTGCACGGAAGAATCATTGGCGCGCATCTCGTCAACCACACAAACGGCTCTGTCGCCTATTCGGTACGCAAACAAGAGAAGGGGTTTTTATTTACGGGAGATATGTGCGCGACGCCTGAATTATGGCAACGCCTCATTCAAGAAAAGAACTTGAGCAAGGTAATTGTCGATTGCTCATTTCCCAATGCAGAGGCAGACCTTGCCGCGAAGTCGATGCATTTCTGCCCGGGTACACTTATCGATGATATTCGCGGAATTACCAGCGAAATTGAATTTCTTGTTTATCATCTGAAGCCAGGTCAGGAAGACGCCATCATGGAAGAACTCAAAGCCGCTGGCGGTGAAAGAAATTTCAAGGCACTCAAAAACCTGGATCGGTATTTTTTCTAAATCAAACGTACCGTTGTGCGCCCGATTTCACGGGCCCGACGCTGTCTGGAGTAGGTCGCAATCCCAGCTCAGCTTTGATCTGTGCCGCATCGGGAGGCGGCGTCGCAGCACCAAAACGCCTTAACATATAAGCGCGCACCTGCTCTTTGGTCGTCTGACTTAATTGATTCATCGTAATTTCTCACATTGTGCATTTACGTATCCCACCAGTCTAAGTTCTGATCGGCCCCTAGCGCTTGTACGGCGCGATCGCCAAATGGATCAGCTGGGCTGTTTCGGCATGCGCCATTTCGACGGTGCGTTGATCGACTGTATTTTTGTCGTGGGGCACAATCGACAATGCCGCCGCACCCGCGGCTGACGTGATGAGAATGACGGCAGCGTAGATAATTTTCATGGTAACTCCTCATTAATAAAATTCGCTGAGCTAACAACTGCTTTGTCGTGATGTTGCTAACGTCACATTATTTGAGATTAGCAGTCAGATTAGGACCAAGACATCAGAAAATCACCCGAAGTCGAGTAGGACAACAAGAAGTCAGGTTTTTTTGCATTACAAATAGGGACTAGGCTTCCTGTTTTTAAAGTAGAAGTGCGGTAGCTAACATAGTCACTGCCCCCTAGACGGTAAGATCGGGGTATTGGAAACTTTCGCGGACTCCACCGACGCATGCAATCGGCTTTATGATCACAAGTGATCGCGCCGTTGCGTGGCTTTTCTGAACGCGGGTGACAGGACTACCGATGAAAAGTAAATCGCAGCATGACATTGACACGGCGCCGTACATCACAACGGGGATATGCGGCCTGGATGAAATTCTCGGGAGCGGCCTAACCGCGGAGCGTTTATATCTCGTCGAAGGGACACCAGGCTCGGGCAAAACGACATTTGCCATTCAGTTTTTGTTGGCTGGCATGATGCACAATCAATCCGGCCTCTACTTTACTTTATCTGAAACTGCACGCGAACTCCATGCGGTCGCATCATCGCACGGATGGAAACTGGATGACATCGCTGTTTATGAGTTGCTCGATGAAGAGGGGCTCGACTTGGATGCAGGCCAGTCCATCCTCTATTCATCCGAGACAGAACTAGGCGATACGATCAAAAAAGTTATGTCATTGGTCGATGAGCTTAAACCCGATCGCGTCGTTTTCGATAGCTTGTCCGAGCTGCGCCTTCTGGCGCAAAATCCTTTGCGCTACCGACGTCAGATTTTGGCTTTGAAGCATTTTTTTTCGACGCACAATTGCACCGTTCTGCTCCTCGATGACAAGACCTCCGAACCTGGAGATCCGCACTTGCACAGCCTGGCTCATGGCGTTATCACGCTGGAACAGACTGTGCAAGAATTCGGTGGTGTGCGTCGCCGCCTTCGCGTGACGAAGATGCGCGGCATGAACTTTCGTGGCGGGTATCACGACTTTAATCTCGACACGGGTGGGATTCGAATATTCCCGAGGCTAGTCGCGGCCCATCATGGTCGCGATTTTTCTGCTGTTACCCTTTCCACGGGATCGGCCGAATTCGATTTTTTGCTGGGGGGCGGGCTAGTGTCTGGCACTAATACCTTACTAACGGGCCCGTCTGGAGCCGGCAAGACGACCACGGCAATTCAGTGCGTTTTGACCGCGCTCAAGCGTGGCCAGCATGTGCAATATTATATGTTCGACGAAGGCTTGGTGACGCTACTGCTGCGATCCGAGCTGCTAGGCATGGATGTCCGGCCATACATAGAAGATGGATCGCTGGTGATCACCCGTGTCAATCCTTCTGAACTGTCGCCAGGAGAATTCGCAGCGAGAGTGCGTCATGCGGTAGAACAAAACAACGCAGCTTTCGTTGTCATGGACAGTCTTAACGCTTACCTGCAGTCGATGCCGGGAGAAAAATTCCTGCTTCTGCAAATGCATGAAATGCTGTCGTACCTGAGCCAGCAAGGTGTCGTCACGCTTCTCATCACAGGACAGCATGGACTGGTCGGCGATATCCGGTCCGAAATTGACTTGAGCTACTTGAGTGACGCGATCGTCGCGTTCCGGTTTTTCGAATCCAAAGGATGCATACTCACTGCAATTTCCGTCGTCAAGAGCCGCACTAACTCGCACGAACGCTCGATTCGCGAGTTCAGGCTCAGCGTTGACAAAGGCTTTCAAGTTGGCGAGACAATGGTCGATTTCGAAGGCGTCTTAACCGGACTGCTCCGCTACGGTGGCCCGACGCACATGCTGCATTCTGCAAAAGTCTCGCATGGGACATAATTTGCCCGTTGAAGTACGAACCCTGGTACTGGCACCACGCGGCCAAGACGCGGAAACAATTTCAAAAGTCCTGTCGCGCAGCCAGATAGATTGCACGATTTGCGATGACATGCCTGCACTGATCACGGCGCTGAAAGAAGGCGCGGGCACGGCGCTGGTCACCGAAGAAGCACTACACGGCGGAAATATCGCATCGCTGACGACATGGCTGTCCGGACAGCCGGCCTGGTCCGATTTTTCCATCATTCTTCTTATTTCCAATCAGTCCAAACGTAATAACGTGCCATTTGCGTTGCTGGAAGACCTGAGCAATGTCATTTTGCTGGAACGTCCACTCAACGCCGAAACGCTACGCCGCGCTACCTCGTCGGCGTTGCGCGCACGCAAGCGCCAGTACCAGACTCGCAGCGTTCTGCAAGAGCGCACACAGGCAGAAGAGCGTCTGCGCCTCGCGCTCAATGCCGGGCGCCTCGGCGCTTGGGAGGTCAATCTCCGGACCGGCGAATCGAGCGCATCCGACACCTGCAAAGCGAATTTTGGGCGTAGCCCGGATGCGGTTTTGTCGCGAGCGGAACTGCTCACGTCGATTCATCCCGATGACCGGCAACGGACATACGATACGGTGAAAGCGGCGGTCGACGGCATGTCGGATTTCGATGTCGAATTCCGCGTTAGCTGGCCGGACGGTTCTACCCGTTGGGTGCAGGTTCGTGGCCAGACCACCGCAGACAAATTCGGAACGACGATCGGTCTTGCCGGCGTGTCACTAGACGTCACGGATCAGCTCGAATCCGCGCAGAAGCTGCGCGAAAGCCAGAATGCCCTGCGTCACTTGAACGACACGCTGGAACAGCGCATCCTCCACCGAACAGGAGAACTCGCTCAGCTCAATGACCGTCTGATGCGCGAAATTAATGAGCGCGAACGCACGCAGGTAGCGCTGGTGCAAGCACAGAAAATGGAAGCGATCGGACGCCTCACCGGTGGCATTGCCCATGACTTTAACAATCTCTTGCATGTCGTCGTTGGCAATGTCGATTTGATCGACCGCATTTCCAGTGACGAACGCGTTAAACGGTTTGCCTTGACAGCAAAGAAAGCCACCCAGCGCGGAACAAAACTTACCGGACAACTGCTGGCTTTTGCCCGCAACCAGAGCCTCGACTTGAAGGCCGTAGACCTCCCTGCCCTCATCGACGGCATGACAGATTTGCTGCGGGTTTCGGTAGGGTCGGGTGTGAAGGTTGAATTCGATTTTCCCGATAAAATGCCGGCGGCTTTAGCCGACCTTAACCAGATGGAAATGGCGATTCTTAATCTTGCTATCAATGCGCGCGATGCAATGCCGGAAGGCGGAAAACTTGTTGTTCGATGTACGGTTCATGACATGGTGGGCGAGACCCTTCCTTCAGGACACTATGCCGTGGTTTCGGTAACTGACACCGGGTGCGGGATTCGCCCCGACATTCTCGCCAAGGTATTCGATCCTTTTTTCACAACCAAACCAATTGGACAAGGTACTGGCCTCGGCTTGAGTCAGGTGTATGGTATTGCCAAGCAGTCAGGTGGCACAGCACGGATTATGAGCGAGCCGGGACGCGGCACCACTGTAGAGATTTGGCTCCCTCTGGCCGGCGATCGTGGGAATACCGAGAACGATGCGGAACTCGCGGCAAACGAATCGCAACACGGCATGAAAATCCTGGTGGTCGAAGATGATGACGAAGTCAGGCATTTTATGGTTGAGTCGCTCGAAATACTTGGCTATCAGGTATTTGAAGCAGTGGACGGCCTGGATGGCATAAAACAAATCGCCATTACCCATCCCGACCTTTTGATCGTTGATTTCCTCATGCCGGGAATGAACGGTGCGGAAGTTGTCAAAAAAGTTAGCGCAGACACACCGGAACTGCCGATCATCATTGCTACCGGCTATGCCGATATGCGCGCCATCGATGAAGTGATTGGCAAGAACGCTATCCTCCGCAAGCCTTTTCAAATAAACGATCTGGCCGCTAGCGTACGCGTCGCATTGAACCGCATTCAGGCGTAATCCTGCCAAAAATGGGCTTAAATTACGTAGAGCAACATTATGTGATAACTTTCGTTGTCATTTTTTATTCAGCGCATTTTAACCGGAAAAACCATGTTTGGACTATTTACTTATTTGTCGCATCAAAGACCTCTTTCGAATCTTTACCAGACTTCGAAAGCGATCGGCTCCACGCTAACGCTAGTCGCGGCTATGCCGGTACTTGCCGCGACTAGCGCACCAGCGCAGATCGATAGCGCCAGCACCACAACGCTCAATACCGAATCCGTTATCAGCAACAACAGTGCATTCGAACGCACACGTCCGTTTCCTACCGCAGATAAAGTGGCGTATTTCGTCAACATTAAAAATGGCGACAAGGTGCGTTCGCCGTTTCGCGTCGCCTTCGTGGTATCCGGTATGGGCGTCTCGCCAGTCAAGGCAGGCAATATCGAAGGCACCGGTCATCACCATATTCTGATCGATCAGCCGATGCCGGCGGATATCAAATCGCCCCTGCCCTTCGATCGTGCGGATGAGTTCAAGAACCAGAAATACAAGCACTTTGGCAAAGGTGAGACCGAGGCGGTACTCGACCTTCCGCCAGGAAAACACACGCTACGCCTGCTGTTTGCTAACCATAACCATGTTCCTTATTATATTTCGAGCAAGGAAATATCGATTGAGGTCATGGATAAGGTTCGCTAACTGTGAAATCGTGAATGTAATATCCTCCAGCAATTCTACAAAATTTAGCGACTGAGATTCCCTCTCTGCAGGGCACGCGGCGCCGGATCACGGCTTTTCTGACCACAGCAGCATTCCATTTGGTGTAGAGTCAAGGAGCGGTATACTTGTTCAGCGTGCCGCCCCCAGGCGAAATTGCCAACCGAACAGGCTGCCTGCAGCACGTATAGCCAGTCCCAATTCATAGAATAGTAAATCTCTATTAGATTTTTTTGTTCAAGAGCTTTATTCTATCAACTCATACCATATACCCTGAAACGGAAAGCTGACATGTCCCTCATCAACACAGAAATCATCCCTTTTAAAGCCACTGCGTATCAAAACGGCAAATTCGTCCCGGTTACCAACGAGCAATTCAAGGGTAAATGGTCGGTAGTCGTTTTCTTCCCTGCTGCCTTCACCTTCGTATGCCCTACCGAGCTTGGCGACTTGGCTGATCACTATGCAGAATTCCAAAAACTCGGTGTCGAGATTTACGGCGTATCGACTGACACGCATTTCACGCACAAGGCATGGCATGGTTCGTCCGAAGCCGTAGGCAAAGTCCAGTATCCGCTCGTCGGCGATCCCAATCACGTTCTGTCACGCGCGTTCGACGTGCTGATCGAAGAAGGCGACGACGCCGGCCTTGCTCTGCGCGGCACCTTCATCATCGACCCCGAAGGCCGTATCAGGACCATCGAAGTCCATCCTGACGGTATCGGCCGCGATGCGAACGAACTGATGCGCCGCGTTAAGGCTGCACAATACATCGCGGCCCATCCAGGTGAAGTTTGTCCTGCCAAATGGAACGAAGGCGCCGATACACTGAAACCGTCGATCGACCTGGTCGGCAAGATCTAAGCAAGTACGTCGTACCCAAGGCCCGGGTACTCATGTCCCGGGCTTTTTTATTTCCTACTATTTGATGATTGTGAGTTCGCCATGCTGGATGCCGACACCAAAGCCCAACTGAAAAGCTATCTCGAACGTGCCACGAAGCCAATCGAAATCGTGGCGTCGCTGGACGACAGCAAATCGTCCGCCGATCTGCTGTCCCTAGTGCGCGACATCGCCGATGTTTCGCCACTAGTCAGCCTGAGCGAGAGCCGCGACGACAATCACCGCAAGCCTTCGTTTTCGATCAACCGGCCCGGCGAAAATCACGGACCGCGTTTTGCAGGACTTCCGATGGGGCATGAATTCACGTCCTTGATCCTGGCATTACTGCAGGTTGGCGGCTATCCGCCAAAAGTAGAAGAAGCGATCCTGCAGCAGATTCGTGCGCTCGATGGCGACTTCAAGTTTGAGATTTACGTTTCGCTTACGTGCCACAGTTGCCCGGACGTGGTGCAGGCGCTGAACCTGATGGCAGTGCAAAACCCCCGCATCACCAATACCATGATCGATGGTGCGATGTTTCAGGACGAGGTCAAGGAACGCCAGGTCATGGCAGTGCCGACCGTGTACCTGAACGGCACCGAGTTCAGCCAAGGCAGGATGAGCCTGGAAGAAATCCTGGCCAAGATCGATACCAGCGGGGTGGAACGCGAAGCGGCGAAGATCGATGGCAAGGCGCCGTTCGACATGCTCATCGTCGGCGGTGGCCCGGCCGGCGCGGCAGCGGCTGTCTATGCTGCGCGCAAGGGCATTCGCACCGGCGTCGCATCGGAGCGCTTCGGCGGGCAAGTACTCGATACGCTGGGCATTGAGAACTTCATTTCGATGAAGGAAACCGAAGGCCCTCGACTCGCTTTTGCGCTTGAAGAACATGTGCGTAGCTACGACGTCGACATCATGAATCTCCAGCGTGCCAAGGCACTCGTGCCGAATGCGGGACCGGACAGCGACATGATCGAAATTCAGCTGGAGAGCGGCGCGTCACTGAAGAGCAAGACGGTGGTGATCACGACCGGCGCGCGGTGGCGCAACATTAATGTCCCGGGCGAAGCCGAGTTCAAAAACAAGGGTGTGGCCTACTGCCCGCATTGTGACGGTCCGCTGTTCAAGGGCAAACGCGTGGCGGTTGTTGGCGGGGGCAATTCCGGCGTGGAAGCGGCGATCGATCTGGCCGGCTTGGTGAGCCACGTAACCCTGATCGAATTTGACAGCAAGCTGCGTGCCGATGCGGTACTTCAACGCAAGTTGGCCAGTCTGAAGAACGTGACGATCATCGCCAACGCCCAAACCACGGAGATCACGGGAGATCAGAAAGTGACGGGGTTAATCTATAAAGATCGCGCCACCGACAACCTGCATACGGTGGAACTGGAAGGTGTTTTTATCCAGATTGGACTTATCCCCAATACCGACTGGCTCAAGGGCATCGTCGAACTGTCCCGCCATGGTGAAATCATCGTCGACGCCCGTGGCCAGACTTCGATTCCGGGTGTATTTGCAGCGGGCGACGTCACCACCGTGCCGTACAAGCAGATCATCATCGCTGCTGGTGAGGGTGCCAAGGCCGCATTGAGTGCGTTCGACCATCTGATCCGCAGTTCGGTAGAGGCCTGAACAAGGTATTAACGCAGCATTCGCCAATTTGCGATCCGGCGACCAGGTTCTGATGAGGTCGTCGGATAGTGAAAACTTCCCGGCCGATGCATTTCACTAAACGTTTTATGTGAAAACTATGCTATTTTAAAAAAAATATCACAGCTATACATGAAATATGACGCAAGACCTTGGTTATAAATGGCTGTCCGCGACCTACGAGATCGAGCCGGTTCATCGATTTCGGGTTACCAGTCAGGTAGGCACCTCCCGGAAAACAGTGACGACCGACGGTTTCACTGTCGAGATCTATACCACGCAGTCAATTCCGCATGCATCCCTTGCCGGACATTTGGCCTTCGCCTTAAAACACGAAGGATGCCACCTTGAATTTCTTGCAAGGCTATTCGATCGGCTCGATCCGCACGTACTTGAACAATGGATCGGTGCCGAGCCTACCGGCGCTTATGCACGCCGGGCCGGCTTTTTTTATGAATGGCTTACCGGCAGGTCGCTATGCGCTACAGACGTTGTCGGTGGCAATTATATCGACGCGATCGATGCCGATGCCTGCTTCACCGCGACTGTCTCAACCAATAACCAGCGCTGGCGGGTACGCGATAATCTGCCGGGAACGCGTAATTATTGCCCGACAGTCGCCCGCTTGGCCAAAGTGCGCGACGCCGAGGAGTATGACTGCGCCGCCGCCCTGGCAAAACTCGAACGAGAATATGGTAACGATATCCTGATGCGAAGCGCGGTATGGCTGACGATCAAGGAAAGCCGTTCCAGCTTCGCAATCGAACACGAAGAAAAACAACTGGATCGGATCAAACGGTTTGCCGCCGTTATGGACGAACGCTGCGGCGCCGAACCGAACCCACTGGAAGCCGATGCACTGCGGGTGTTACAGTCGGCAATCCTGGGGCCGGTTGCAACACGGTACGGTGTGCGGCGCTCACCGGTCCTCGTGGGACATACTGCTGCCTACACCCAGGTCGTCGACTATATCGGACCGCATTGGGATCAAATCGACAACCTGCTCGAAGGCCTGCAGGAATTCGAGTCACGAACCTCCGGCAGATCGGCCATCGTCCGCGCCGCCGTCATCTCATTCGGATTCGTCTATATCCATCCCATGGCCGACGGCAATGGGCGGATATCGCGGTTCCTGGTCAACGACGTATTACGCCGCGATAAAGCCGTTCCACCGCCTTATATTCTTCCTATCTCCGCCACGATTACACATAGTCCACGGTCCCGCATCGGCTACGATCGCGTGCTCGAACAGTTCTCGCAACCGCTGATGAGACGGTATGCACACAATTATCGGTTCGGCCCGGACCGCCTCGAAGCCGATGGAATTAGAACAAATTTCGAGTTCGATGAATACGACGACGCGATTTTTGCCTGGCGGTTTCCCGACATGACGGCGCATGTCGAGTATCTGTTGGACATTATCAGCGTCACCATTTCAGCCGAAATGCAAGAGCAAGCGGCCTATCTGCGCAACCACCTTGCAGCGCGTGTCGCCGTGAAAGATCTGATCGAAGGTCCAGACCCGGATATCGATCGAATCATTCGATCGATTAACGAAAACAACTGGCATGTATCAAACCGGTTGCGGACGGAATTTCCCCTGTTACAAAGCGTGGCAGGCCTGGAAGAAAACCTTATTACTGCCGTGCGGGAGGCATTTTCGCCCTCATCAAATAACGACACTGTCTTTACTGCCATGCCGCCGCCAGTTTGAATCGGCGAGCCATGGCCTCACGGTGCGCTACTGTTTTTTGGAAGAATCATGCCCTCGCATGGGTCGTCCGGGCGGTCGACTGCCTTCGCCATGACGATGTAATCGTAAGGTTCATCGGAATCTGTGAGGTTATATTTTTCCGGTATCGAGCCGTCCGCAGTTTCAATTAGGCCAATCGAAAGCACGGTCCTTTCGGGTGCACGGCGTTGCAGATAAAGCGGAACAGCGAGATCTTTTCGGACATGCTCCCGGCCCAGAATCGCGATAGCCCGACCCGTCGGCAAGGACAGCATGCGGTCGGCCATGATGGCGTCGCGCGCGCGTTGGGCGTTGGACATCGCAACGACCGCCGTTGCCGGCAACATGCCGCAATGGCTGTCGAAAATACTTTTACCAATCTGCGCCTGCTGCGCAGCACTCCAGACATCGCCCAGTCCAAGCCGCTTTTCTTCCCCG
>JACMQD010000029.1 GCA_014377155.1 Herminiimonas sp. | reverse complement strand
CGCTTCGAGCGAAGCGGACGGAATGGTCGCCCCTCGGTTGGTCACCTGTATCGTGAGAGCATCGGCTTCGCCGCATGCGATGATCCTGACCGTGCTGCCGGGCGTACGATACTGCGCCGCGTTGTTGAGCAAGTTGGCAAATACCTGGTGTAATCGCACAGCATCGAAAACACCCGTCAAATCGCCCGACGATTCCAGTTCGAAATTACACTCGGGCTGCGCTGCCATCGCATCATCGACTGCGGAGCGGCAAATTTCCGCCATGTCACCTGCATATGACGTGATCGGCATTTGCCCGCCCAGTTGGGTGCGCGCGAATTCAAGCAAATCATTGACCATCGTCGTCATCGAGGCGGCGCTGCGCTTGATGCGCGCGCCAACCTCTGTCGTTGCATCGGTACCTACTCCGGGTCGGGTCAGATAAGCGCCGCCCATTGCCATAGTCGTCAGCGGACTGCGCAAGTCATGCCCCAGGATGGCCAGAAAAGTATCGCGAGCGCGGTCGGCCTGATCGGAATAGGTCACCACCGATTCGGCCAGCGCCTGATCGATGGTTTCATTAAATCGAACCATGTCGTGGGAAGTTTCCTGGGTGACTTGCCTCACGTGTGGCAGCCACAGTCGCAATACGCTTGCGCGTAGCGCACGAAATTCCGCTGTGAGTTGCAAGAGCGTGAAGCCACTGACCTGGCGCAGCGTGCCATGGGTCGACGCAGCGCTTTCCGTACCGCTTGCCGGCGGTGCCATGCCTTGGGATTTGGCGAGTTGCTCTTTTTTGGTTTGGTCAGTTTCGATATCGAGCGCGAGCTCTTTCAGGATCTGCCTGGCATGGTCGCGCAGCGCTAGGGCCGACATGCCAGCCGCCGCTGGCAGAAGGGTTTGCGCAAAACCCTCCCATTCTTTCAGGATTTCTTCGAGGTGTTTGTTTATGAAGACCGATAGTTTCATGGGGGCGCCTGTCACTAAATTCGAGCAAGGCTTTTTCCTGAGAGATTTAATTGTAATAACGTTGCATTTTAGCCTGTTAGAACATGAGATGGTTGCAGAGCTAACAGGCTTGTGGGACCAATGAAACAAAGCGGGTTCCTTTGGCATACCATTTGCATTCCCGTATCGTCATTGCTTACATTCGGTAACCAGCCTGCCATGCCTTCTTCGCCCTATGCCTCTACAGCCGATAACGCCGCGCCGTGGCGCGACCAGCTCACGCTGTTGCTGGAATCGACCGGAAACGGCATGTTCGGCATCGATCTTGCAGGCCGATGCACATTCATCAATCGCGCCGGTGCGGCGCTTCTCGGTCACGTCCCCGATGCCCTATTGGGCCGTAACATGCATGAGCTGATGCATCATACGCATGCGCATGGCGCGCATTATCCCGAGGCCGATTGCCCGATTTTCCAGGCCTTCCGGACCGGTGAAGCCTGCCGCGTGGACAATGAGGTGCTGTGGCGCGCGGATGGTACCGCGTTCGCCGCAGAGTATTCTTCTTACCAGATCATCGATCAGGGCCAGGTGCGCGGTGCGGTCGTCTCGTTCAGCGATATTTCAAAGCGGCGCCAGGCCGAAGAACAGCTGCAGCGCGCCAAACAGGAACTCGAACTGCGCGTCGACGAGCGGACCCGTGAACTCTCGGTCGCGCTGATACAACTGCGCGAGCTGTCGGCCCACGGCCATTCGGTACGGGAACAGGAACGCACGCGGATCGCCCGTGAAATCCACGACGAACTCGGCAGCCTGCTGGTGGCGCTGAAGCTCGATGTCAACTGGATGCTGCGCCGCGTGAGCTCTCTGGAACCGGTAGCGCGCAAATGCCAGACCATGAACCGCCTGATCGAAACGGCGGTCGACAATGTCGGGCGCATCATCACCGACCTGCGGCCGAGCATTCTCGATCATCAAGGCTTGATTGCCGCCCTCGAATGGCAGATCGAGGAATTCGCCGACGCGACCGAGCTGCGTTGCCGGACGACGCTGCGCGTGGCGGCCGAGACGGCCGAGCTCGAACCGGAAGCTGGCCTGGCCACCGCGGCGTTCCGGATTTTCCAGGAAATGCTGAGCAACGTGGCGCGTCACGCACATGCGAGCACCGTCACCATCGACATCGATTTCACCTGCAGCATGCTGCAAATTATCGTTGAGGACAATGGCATCGGCGCCAGCGCGGCAGCGCTGGCACATGCGCGGTCGTATGGTGTGATGGGCATGCGCGAACGGGCCCTGCATTTCGGCGGCAGCCTGACGATCGACGGCACAGCAGGGCACGGCACGCGAGTCTGTCTGTCGTTACCGATGCCACTGGCGCCGGCATGATCCGGGTTTTGTTGTGCGACGACCATCGCATCGTGCGCGAAGGACTCAAGCAGATCCTCGCCGACACCGACGATATCGAAATCGCCGGCGAATGTGCCGACGGGCCGGAGGCCATACGCCTGGCGGGACTACTCGCAATCGACCTAGTGCTGCTGGATATCTCGCTGCCGCTGCGCGACGGGCTGGACGTGTTGAAGCAACTGAAGCAGAACCTGCCGCGTCTGCCGGTGCTGATGCTGTCGACTTATCCCGAAAAACAATATGCAGCGCGCTGCTTTCGGCTGGGCGCCGCCGGTTATCTGAACAAGAGCGCCGACCCCGAACAGCTGATGCTGGCAATTCGCAAGATATCGGCCGGCGGTATCTACATCGCACCCTCGATGGCCGAGACACTGGCAGCCGAACTGGGTGCACAACACGAAAAAAAGCCGCATGAGCTGCTGTCGCATCGGGAATATCAGGTCTTCGGCCTGATCGCCGCAGGCCGCAGCGTGCGCGAAATCGCTCTTCAGCTCGATCTCAGTCCCACCACGGTGAGCACCTATCGCAGCCGCATCCTGGAAAAGACCGGGGTCGTCAATGACGTCGGGCTGGCGCTGTACGGCGTCACCCACGGCCTGTTCGGCAACGATACCGATACGCGTTTGTAGAGCCTGCACTACACGCCGTCGTCGCGTTGCTACAGATTTTGTTGGCATGGCGCACTGCTTGCAATGGGTACTGGCATCGCTGTCCCGTCAAACCAGGAGCCCGCCATGTCGTCCATCTACAAACCTTACGATCCCGATCACACAGCATCCGGCTGTAGCTGCGGGCAGCACGCCAGCGCGGCCGACCATGAAGCCGCAGCCCGTGCTGCCAACCCCGAAACATTAAGTAACGATATCGTCGAAGAAGCGCTACTGCGCGCGATGTTCCCGCAGGATGACCAGCGACGTCACTTTTTGCGTGCAGTCGGCACTAACACGGTGCGCGCGGCGATTGCCAGCGCGCTCCCTTTGGGTGCATTGCAAGCCATGGCACAAGAACAGAATGGTGCACTGGAAAAGAAAGACCTGAAAATCGGCTTCATCGCCATTACCTGTGCAGCGCCGCTGATCATGGCCGACCCGTTGGGCTTCTACAAAAAGCAGGGCTTGAATGTCACCCTCAACAAGACCGCAGGCTGGGCGCTGATTCGAGACAAGATGGTCAACAAGGAGCATGACGCTTCGCATTTCCTGTCGCCGATGCCGCTGGCAATGTCGATGGGGCTCGGCTCGAATCCAATCCCGATGCGGGTGGCGACGATCCAGAACATCAACGGCCAGGCCATCACGCTGCATGTCAAGCACAAGGACAAGCGTGATCCGAAACAGTGGAAGGGTTTCAAGCTGGCGATTCCGTTCGAATACTCGATGCACAATTACCTGTTGCGCTACTACCTGGCCGAGCATGGCCTCGATCCTGACCGTGATGTCCAGCTGCGCGTGACGCCACCACCGGAGATGGTCGCCAATCTGCGCGCCGGTAATATCGATGGTTTCCTCGGCCCCGATCCGTTCAACCAGCGTGCGGTCTACGACGAAGTCGGGTTCATCCACATTTTGTCGAAAGAAATCTGGGATGGACACCCGTGCTGCGCATTCGGCATGTCCGACGAATTCGTCAAGCAAAATCCGAATACGTTTGCGGCATTGTTCCGTGCGGTTCTGAATGCGGCGGCAATGGCGCGCGACCCGGCCAACCGGGCGCTGGTGTCAAAAGTAATCGCACCGGCGGCGTACCTTAATCAACCGGAAACCGTTATCAATCAGGTCTTGAGCGGTAAATTCGCCGACGGCCTCGGTAATGTGCGCACCGTGCCGGGCCGCGCCGATTTCGACCCGGTGCCGTGGAATTCGATGGGGGTATGGATCCTCTCGCAAATGAAACGCTGGGGCTACATCAAGGGCGACGTCGACTACAAGGGCATTACAGAAAAAGTGTTCCTGCTGACCGACGCAAAGAAATACATGAAAGAGCTCGGCCAGCCGGTGCCTGCCGGCGCATACAAGAAGTATCAGATCATGAACAAGGAATTCGATCCCGCCGCGCCCGACGCCTATATCAACAGTTTTGCCATCAAACGGTGAGCATGATGCAAAACCACCGCCTGACGTTGCGTGCAGCCCTGATCTCGGTGCTGATCCTGCTGGTGTTGCTGCTGACCTGGCATCTGGCGACCGTACCCAGAGAAAGCAGCACGCCGGCGTCCGCCGCCACTGCGCAGCAGGACGAATATGCCAAGCTGATGGGGATCAGCAGCACCAGCGGAAACGGCGCTGCCAAGACCACCGGCTTTCCGACGCCGCTGCAAATGGGCCAGACCATCGTCAAGCAACTGTCGCAGCCGTTCTATGACAACGGTCCCAACGACAAGGGCATCGGCATCCAGCTCGGCTATTCGCTGGGACGCGTGGCACTCGGCTTCCTGATCGCGGCCATCGTGGCGATTCCGGTCGGGTTCCTGCTTGGCATGTCGCCGTTGATGCAGCGCGCGCTCAATCCGTTCATTCAAATCCTCAAACCGATTTCACCGCTGGCCTGGATGCCGCTGGCGCTTTACACCATCAAGGATTCGTCGGTATCGGGGATTTTCGTGATCTTCATTTGTTCGGTCTGGCCGATGCTGATGAATACTGCCTTTGGCGTGGCGTCGGTGCGGCGCGACTGGCTCAACGTCGCCAGCACGCTGGAAGTCGGGCCACTGCGCAAGGCCTTGCTGGTGATCCTGCCGGCTGCCGCCCCGACTATCCTGACCGGCATGCGCATTTCGATGGGCATTGCGTGGCTGGTAATTGTCGCCGCGGAAATGCTGGTGGGCGGCACCGGCATCGGTTACTTCGTCTGGAACGAGTGGAACAACCTGTCGCTTACCAGCGTGATCTTCGCCATCCTGGTCATCGGCATCACGGGCATGATGCTCGACATGCTGTTTGCGCGCCTGCAAAAATTCGTCACCTACGTTGAATAGATCGGGATCGCAATGAGCCATCCAGCAAGCAGTGAAAAACCCTTCCTCAGTGTCGAAGGCCTGAGCAAGACCTACCCGGGCAGCATCGTGCCGGTGTTCGACGATGTTTCGTTCGGCATTACCCGCGGCGAGTTCGTCTGCATCATCGGCCACTCCGGGTGCGGCAAGACCACCATCCTGAATGTGCTGGCGGGACTGGAGACGGCCACCGCCGGCGTCGTCTTCATGGATAACCGCGAAGTCAATGGTCCTTCCCTCGACCGCGGCGTGGTGTTCCAGAGTCATGCGCTCATGCCATGGTTTTCGGTACTGGCCAACGTTGCCTTCGCGGTCAAGTCACGCTGGCCGGACTGGCCTCGCGCCAAGATCGAACAGCATGCGGCGCGCTTCATCGAACTGGTCGGGCTGAAAGGCGCAGAACACAAGAAACCGTCGGAACTATCGGGGGGCATGAAGCAGCGGGTCGGCATCGCGCGGGCGTTTTCGATCGAGCCGAAGATGCTGCTGCTCGATGAGCCGTTCGGCGCACTCGATGCGCTCACGCGTGGCGTGGTGCAAGACGAACTGCTGAAGATTTGCGCCGCTACCAGCCAGACGGTATTCATGATCACGCATGATGTGGACGAGGCGATCCTGCTGTCGGACAAGATCATGCTGATGTCGAATGGACCGCGCGCGCGGGTGGCCGAAATCGTCGTCAACACCATGCCGAAAAATCGCACGCGCGAGACCATGCATCACGATCCGCAGTTCTACCGGATCCGCAATCATCTGGTCGATTTTCTGGTGCACCGGTCGAAGCAGATGCAGGCCGATGGCAGCGCCGCCGCGTTGCGCAGTGCGCCGGTGGTGCGACCTGGACTGACTCAGGTCGAACTCGCTGCGGAACCGTTGTTGAAAGTCGTCACCGCCACCTGAAATTTTTTTCGAAACCGTCACTTTTTTACTGTATCCCTCACCACGCAAAGGACATCCCATGGACCGCCACGAAGTTACCAAAAAAATTCTTTCCGCCAAAGTAAAACACAAGATGCAGTGGGCCGACATTGCTACCCGTATCGGCGCCAGCAAAGAGTGGACCACGGCCGCCCTGCTCGGCCAGATGACCTTCAGCGAAACGCAGGCGGCTGTCGCGAAAGAACTGTTTTCGCTGACCGACGAAGAAACCGCCTGGCTGCAGATCGTGCCCTACAAAGGATCACTACCGACCCCGGTACCGACCGATCCGCTGATCTATCGCTGGTACGAAATCGTCAGTATCTACGGCACGACCATCAAGGAACTGATCCACGAAGAATTCGGCGACGGCATCATGAGCGCAATCGACTTTTCGATGGATATCCAGCGCCAGGCCGATCCCAAAGGTGACCGGGTGAATGTGGTGTTGAGCGGTAAATTCCTGCCGTACAAAGAATACTGACACAGCGAGGGTACAAAGGCCGGCGCAACGCCGGCCTTCCGCATGGAGCAGAAAATCCGTCGTATTTTGGACATACCGCAATTAAGTATTGCCTTTGGCCAATTTTTTAATTAACATAATTTTGCAATCTGAAATCGGCAAACTCCGTGAAAGTGGAGGACGCAAAGTCAACGGTCTAACGGGCGCAGCCCCATGACGGCAGGACTGCCAGGTATACGCAATCTGACACAAACACTGTAAAAGTGCGTCAAATTCGAGCAGCAAACGCGCGCGATTGAGGGAATACGTGCCGTGCTTTTCGACGCTATTCCGCGCAGTCCTGAGGAACTTCACCAGGACATGAACATGAAAAATTCGCTGTACAGCCACTTAGCTTCGGCAAAATCGAAAGTGTCCCGCACCGCCCATTCCCGCCGTTTTGCCCTTGCAGTCTTCGTCGCGACGACCTCGGTCGTCGCGCTCCTGCCCCAGGCTCGGGCGCAAGGCCCGCAGTCTTCAGACGAGTCGCAGTTTGCGAAAGGCAGAATCCTGGTCGAGGCACGCGCCGGGCTGTCGCCGGAAGAATTGGACAAGATCCTCAAAGTCCATGGCGGAAAGAGTCGCAAGCTCGGACAAAGCAACCTGCACCTCGTTACCATTGCACCCGGCCTGGAAAAAAACATCGTCGAGAAGCTCGCGCGCAATCCGCACCTGAAATTTGCCGAACTCGACCGTCGCGTCAGCAGCACCTTCGTGCCTAACGATCCCTATTTTGGTAGCCAGTGGCATATCGCAAAAGTAGGCGCCGATGTCGCATGGGATACCGCCAAAGGAAACGGCGTCACGATCGCGATCCTGGATTCAGGCGTCGAAGCCGCACATCCCGATCTTGCCGCCAGCATCGTCCCCGGTTTCAATGTCTACGATAACAATAGTGATACCGCCGACGTCTGCGGGCATGGCACCGCCGTGGCCGGCACGGCCGCTGCCAGCATGAACAACAGTGCCGGCACCGCGGGCGTCGCCGGACAGGCGCGCATCATGCCGGTACGAATTGCGTATTTTGATACGGCCGCAGGTGGTTGCTATGCGTATTTCAGCACCGTCGCCAGCGGCTTGACCTATGCCGCCGATCACGGTGCTCGCGTCGCCAATGTCAGTTACGGCGGCGTCGCCACGAGTGCGTCCGTGTTGAGCGCGGCCCAGTACCTCAAGAACAAGGGCGGACTGGTTTTTATTTCGGCAGGCAACAGCGGGCTGGATGAAAATGTCGCTCCGACTACTGCGTTGATTCCCGTGTCGGCCACCGATGGCGCTGACATGAAGACCAGTTGGTCCAATTACGGCGCGTTCGTGGCGCTGGCGGCACCTGGCACGGGAATCTGGACGACGTCGCGGGGCGGCCTCTATCAGGCCTGGAATGGCACCTCGTTTTCGAGCCCGCTAGCGGCAGGCGTGGCGGCATTAATGATGTCGGCGCAACCGGTGCTCGATAGCGTACAAATTGAAAAATTGTTATTTTCGACTGCGGTCGATCTCGGCGTGGCCGGGCGTGATCCCTGGTACGGTTATGGCCGGGTCAATGCGGCAGCCGGCGTGAATGCCGCAGTGGCCACCATTCCGGTAGTCGATATGCAGGCGCCGACCGCGTCGGTCAGTGCCCCTTTGGCCAATGCGAGCGTATCGGGACTGGTTCCTGTCACGCCAGTAGTAGCTGACAATATCGGCGTCGTGCGGGTGGAGTTGCGGACGAACGGTACGGTCGTCGCCGTAGACAGCTCGGCACCGTTCGGTTTCAGCTGGGATTCGAAAGGGGTAGTCAATGGCATGGTGACACTTGCGGTCACCGCCTACGATGCTGCTGGAAACATGACCACATCGGCACCGGTTTCAGTCACCGTCGCTAATTCGGTGGCTCCGGTAGTTCCGGATACGGTAGCGCCGGTGGTCAGCATCGCCAATCCGGTTGCGGGGAAAGTTTCTGGTAATGTCGCCATTGCCGTGAATGCGACCGACAACAGCGGCAGCGCCGGTATTTCGCAAGTTCTGTATATCGATGGCCAGATCAAAGCCCGTGGCAATGGCGGCGCACTGGCGTACAACTGGAACTCTCGTAAGGCAAGTACAGGCTTGCACGTCATTAAAGCCGTCGCCACGGACGCCGCAGGTAATTCCGCAACTACCTCCGTGCAAGTATCGAACTAGTTGACCGTAGCACATTAAAAAACGCCGGCCCGAAGTAATCCGGGCCGGCTTTTTCATGTTGCCACCGCTCTGCAGCGCGAAGGTTTAACCCTTGCGATTGCGACGTGCGGCGAATGCAGCACCCAACAGGCCGACGCCAAACAAAGCCAATGTGGCTGGCTCCGGAACCGATGTCGCCGGACCACCTGGCGTACTAGGCGAATTCGCGACGAAGAACGTTTCAGGACCGCCAGATGCCGAAGACGCCGCTGCTGACAGGCCGATGCGGTTGGTACCGTTCGCAAACGATGCCTGTGCAAGTGCGGTGTCGGCGGTATCGAGCCTGAACACGAATCCGGAATTACCTGTACCGCTGAAAGTATCAGGGAACGCCTGCGAGAGGAAGGTACCAGAGGTGAACAGCACCGAACCGGCGCTGTTATAAATACGCAAGACCAGGTCATCGAGCGTGATGCCTGGATTCGAACCCGGCTCGACTGCATTAAAGACGACACGCAACGCGGATGCCTGAGTCAGGCCAAGTGTCGACAACGCGTAAGTTTGTGTCTGCGAATTACCGGTCTTTGCATCGCCCGAAGGCACATCTGCCGTGCCGTTGAACGAGACCGCGCCTGCTTCGGTGGTTGCATTGCCTGGACTAGCAATGGTGAGAACAGTATTAACGGTTCCAAGACCGCTGCCGCCGAAATCTTGTGCTGCCGTCAGGATGAGGGCAGCATGGCTCGAGGAGGCAGCGAGGGCAACTGTCAACGCCGCAGCGATTTTTTTAAATTTGTTATTCATAGGTACTTTCGAAAAAGGCTTGAAGACTTGAGTTGATTTGCCGCCTCAAGTAAAGCGACTAAATTTGTTCCGTGTCCAAGTTATGCACGATACATGCCAGATATACAAATCATTGATTAATAACGATTTATCGATATATTTCCGCCATACCACATTGGTGTTGTAAATTTTTTCGACACTCACATTGCGAGACGATTTTGTGTCGCGTGTTCGGCATTTGGTCACCAGTATCGCAACCCAACAGCAGATCAATGCGCGTATAATACTGTATATAAACACAGTCTAGGCGAATGCAATGGAACTGACCGACAAGCTCGAAATCCTGGCGGATGCCGCCAAGTACGATGCCTCCTGCGCCAGCAGCGGCGCGCCCAAACGCCATTCGCTGGGCAAGGACGGGATCGGCGCCAGCTCCGGCATGGGGATCTGTCATAGCTACACACCTGACGGCCGCTGCGTCTCGCTGCTGAAAATCCTGCTGACCAATTTTTGCGTGTATGACTGCCAATATTGTGTCAACCGGCGCAGCTCCAATGTGCCTCGCGCACGGTTTTCGGTCGACGAGGTGGTCAAGCTGACCATCGATTTCTACTTGCGCAATTATATCGACGGCCTGTTCTTGAGTTCGGGCATCATCCAGTCAGCCGACTATACGATGGAGCAACTTGTAGCGATTGCCCGCCAGCTGCGCGAAGTTCATCAATTTCGCGGCTATATCCATCTGAAGACCATCCCCGACGCGGACCCAGCGCTGATCGCGGCAGCCGGCCTGTACGCCGATCGGTTGAGTGTCAACATCGAATTGCCGACCCAGGACAGCATCGCGCTTCTGGCTCCGGAAAAGAATGTTCACACGATCAAGCTGGCGATGGGATCGATCCGCCGCAAGCTCGACGAAAAGGCGCAGGAACCGAAGGCGCCGCGTTTCGCGCCGGCGGGCCAGAGCACGCAAATGATCGTCGGCGCCGATGCCAGTGACGACCAGGTGATCCTGTCGACCGCGGAGACGCTGTACGGCAGCTACAAGCTCAAGCGCGTCTACTACTCCGCCTTCAGTCCGATTCCGCAGAGTCCCAAGAGCGTACCGCTGGCGCCGCCGCCGATGCTGCGCGAGCACCGGTTGTATCAGGCCGATTTCCTGTTGCGCAGCTACGGGTTCCAGGTGCGGGAGCTATTGCCTGCCGCCGGCAATCTTGCGCTCGACATCGATCCCAAGCTGGCGTGGGCCCTGTCGCACCGCGAGCATTTTCCGATGGATTTGAATACCGCCGACCAGATCATGATTGCACGGGTGCCAGGCATCGGCTTGCGCAATGCGAAGCGGCTGGTCGAACTGCGCCGGATTCGCCGCATACGCTATGTGGACCTGACACGCCTGCGATGCAGCATGAAAAAAATCGGACCGTTCATCGTTACCGAAGACTATCGCCCGGCGCACGACACGACTCGTTCCGAAGTGTTGAGACGCGCAATGGCCGAGGTGCCGGAGCAGATGAGCCTGTGGCCACCGTTGCAGGCGGCATGACGGCAGCTACCCTGGTAGTCGCGGGCACACCGCTGCTGGTGCAATCTTTTGCGCAATGGCGGGATGCGGCGCGCGCGTTACTGGCGCAGGGCACCGCGCCACACACGGTACAGTGGATCGCCCGCGCGGACGAGGCCGATCTTTTTTCCGGCAATGCCAGTGCGGGCGCTACCGTCAATGTTGTGCAGTCCGGCGCTGCCAATTCGCTCTCCGACGACGCCGGCAGTGCGGTCTTTCGTTTTCCTCGCGCCATGGTCGAAATGCTGCAGTCAGCGGCCTGTTGTCGCGTGCCGGATCGCTGGGCGTTCTTATACCGGATCGTGTGGCGCTGGCAGGCCGGCGAACGCGACGTGCTGTCGGCGGCGGACCCGGATGGTAGTCGTCTGCATGCAATGGTCAAAGCGGTGCGGCGCGAAGAGCACGACATGCACGCCTACGTGCGGTTTCGGGAACGTCCCGACGACGCCGAAGCACCCCGCTTCGTAGCCTGGTTCGAGCCGGCTCACGACGTGCTGCCCCAGGTTGCGCAGCATTTTGCGCGGCGCATGGGACGCGTGAGCTGGATGATCGGCACGCCGGACGCCAGCGTCATGTGGGACGGTACGCACCTGCATGCGACCGGACCTTTGATGCGTGGCGCAGCCGATATCGACGACGCCGGTGAGGCGTTGTGGCTGACGTATTACCGCAGCATTTTCAATCCGGCCCGGCTCAATGTGCGCGTGATGGAAAGTCATATCCCGTCACGTTTCTGGAAAAATCTCCCCGAAAGCAGCGAGGTGCCGGCAATGGTGGCCGATGCCGCGGCCGGCGCCCGGCGCATCGGCCAGGTCGACAGCGTGGGACGGCGCAGCGGTACCGTGATTGCGATTGCGGCAGAACGCGCGCAGCCACGGCGGGCCGCATCGACCACACTAGATCAATGTCGTCGATGCGAGCTCTGGCAACACGCGACACAAGCCATCGGCGGCACCGGTCCCGCGACCGCGCGCATCATGCTGGTTGGCGAACAGCCGGGCGACCAGGAAGACCTCGCGGGCCAGCCGTTCGTGGGACCGGCCGGCCAGTTGCTCGACCGCGTCATGTCGGACGCTGGACTCGACCGCAAGACGGTGTACCTGACCAATGCCGTCAAACATTTTAAATGGGAACCGCGCGGCAAGCGACGTTTGCACAAGACGCCGGCCCAGCAGGAAATCCTGGCCTGCCGCCACTGGCTGGCGCAGGAGCTCGACAGCGTTGGGCCAGAGGTGATCGTCGCCTTGGGCAACACTGCGCTGCGCTCGTTAGTCGGCACTGGTGCACCGGCGCTGAGCACGCTGCTGGGCAAGCCGTTTCGGCATGAAGGACGCTGGATCGTCGTTGTCTATCACCCCGCGTATGTCTTGCGGGTGCCGGATGCGACAACCAAAAAACAGGCGATGGCCGTCATGATCGACGGACTGCAACAGGCACAACGGTTGGCAGCCATATGACGCCCGCTGAATTGTGTGGCAACGGCTGATCCGGGTTCAATGTGCCTTGTTGCAAATACCCTCCTACCGGACCGGATCCGGCCATGGCGTATCGTATTGCGATGGACTGCGGTCGTTGCGCCCCCGCAGCCAACTGCGCGCATCGATCGGCTCGTCGCGGCGATCTTCGCGACGGTCCTCGCGGCGCCAATCACCGCGTTCTTCATAGGACTCCGGTACCGGTCGCCGTTGGCTGCGCTCGCGATTCTGCTCTTCTTCCCAAGCCTGCTCCATGATGCGATCCTGTTCTGCTTCGGTCGTAGCAGGTTCCGATAATTCGCGTACCGGTGGCAAGGCCGGTACCGGGGCCGGTAGCGGCGTATGCGGCTTTTGGCGGCCGAGCCAGTCCAGCCATTTGTCGAGCTGGTTGATCATGGGGCGCAGGCCGGTGCGCTGGTCCTCGAACCGGACCGACGCATCGATCAGACGACGGTTCAGGGTCTGCCGAAAAAAGTCGCCGACCACCGACAGCGCATTGTGCGCGCCCTGCCCCCAGTAATTGCTGCGCATGGTCACGCGCGCATCGTTGAACCCGACCCAGGAACCGACCACCAGTTGCGGATGCATCAGCATGAACCAGCCGTCGGTATTGTTTTGGGTGGTGCCGGTCTTGCCGGCGACATCGGCCTGGATGCCGAAGCGCGTGCGTATCGCCTGGCCGGTACCGTGGTCGATGACACCGCGCAGCATGTCCAACAGTGACTCGGCCGCGTCGGCCGATAGCGCCCGCTCGGCATCCGCCTCGAATGTCGCCAGTACCTTGCCACTCTTGTTTGCGATGCGCGTGACCAACACCGGCTTGCGATATTCTCCACCGTTGGCGATCGTGCCGTAAGCCGCCACCATTTCCAGCGCCGTGACCGGACTGGTACCGAGCGCCAGCGCGTAAACCGGGTCGAGCTTGCTGTCGCGCACGCCCATTTTGCGCGCCAGATCGGCCGTTTTGCGCGGCGTGACCTCTTGCATGATCTGCGCCGTAATCGTGTTCTTGGAATACATCAGGCCTTCGCCGGCCGTCATTGGTCGTCCGCTCGGCGCGCCACCGTCCGTCGGCCGCCAGAATTCGCCACGGCCAAGCGGGATTGCCACAGCGCGGTCGATATACTGCCGGTCCGGCGACATGCCCTGTGCCAGCGCGGCGCCGTACACGAACGGTTTGAAGATCGATCCCGGCTGACGCTGCGCCCTGGCCACGTGATCGAACTGATCGGTCTGGAAATCGCGACTGCCGACCCATGCCTTGATCTGGCCGGTACCCGGGTCCATGGCCACGAAACCCGACTGCAGCCGTGTCTTTTCAGTGCGCAATGCGGTGATGAATTCACGGTTCTTGCGCAGCAGCGCCAGCGCCGCCTCCGGCGCCGCGCCGCCTTCGACTGCATTACGATAAGCGCCGGACTCGCGGATGAACGCGTCGACCATGCCCTCCCTGGATTCCCAAAAATAGCGAAATGGCTGCACGCGCGCACGCATGCCGACATAGGGTCCGGTGGACGACGATAACAGTCGTGTGGAGTTCAAGCCCCATTCGACGTCGGCCACCGCCTGCAGCGCATTGAGCTGGCGCGTGACTGCATCGTT
>JACMQD010000207.1 GCA_014377155.1 Herminiimonas sp. | reverse complement strand
GCTCGAAACAGAACATCGCGCCTGTAACCGGCAGGAAGCCAGCACCCTCGACTTTTATGCCAAAGTTGTCAAACCCACTGCAAAGGATATGACCATGAAATCGAATCAAAAAGGCAAGCAGGACAATCAAGGCGCGGGCACTCAGGGTGGCACACCGGAGCAGCATGCGAAGGCCGGTCAACAAAGCCATAAGAACGCCCAGGCAAGCGGCGACCAATCTTCCAAAAGCGGGGTTGGGCAGGACACCGCCAGCTCAAGCAAAGTCAGTTCGAATTCGAGCAAGGCGAGTTCTGGTTCCACTAAATCCAGTGCTGGTTCAGGCAAAGCTGATAAAAGTGCGAGCAGCACGAAATCAGGCGCGGATAGCAAGAGCGGCAACAATGCACAATCGGGCTCGGGCGGTACGCAAGGCGGCACACCAGAGCAGCATGCCGCAGCGGGGCGTCAAAGTCACAAAAACGACAAGTAGGTATTTGCATGAGGCGCGGACGGCTGTATCAAGTCGGTCCGAGCTAGCTGACATTACTTGAATCAGCCGTGAACGCGCCGTAAATCTGCTTCAGGTCGGATTCGATATGCACGATTAACCGGCCCACGCCAGGGTTTTCCAGGTCACCCCAAGACGAACGTCGGTTTTCATCGCGACAAGCTGGCGTGAAAGGACTGCCAGTGCGGCACCCTGGCGTAGCCGCTCACCGGTGGTATCCTTGAGAATGCCGGCGCCGGCCATTACCTGTTCTAGCCCGCCATAGCCGTTGATCAGCCGGGCGGCTGTCTTGACGCCGATTTTAGCCACCCCGGGTACACCGTCGGCGGCATTGCCGCTCAAGGCAAACAGGTCTGGCAGCCATTCCGGCGGTACACCGTATTTGGCCATGACCCAATCGCGACCGTGCCATTCGCTTTTAAAATGATCCCAGATCAGCGCGCCGGACCCCATCAGCGCATACAGGTATTTGCTGTTGGTGGCGATGATCGCCGGACCGCGCTCTTCGACAATCCAGCGCAGCACCGCAGTGGCGATGACGTCTGCCGCCTCTACCTCTGGCACCGACACTACCGCCAATCCGGACCGCTCTAGTTCGCGATAGAAATCGGGCAGGCGTTCGTGCAGTTCGCGCGGCATCGGTGCATGATTTTCGCGGTAGCCGCAGTGCATCTCGTGACGCCAGTTGGGCCCGCCGAAATCAAAAGCCGGCAGAACGTGGCTCGGTTGGTGCGTGGCAAGCAGTCGCCGCAAGGATACGAGAGAATGACGCAGCGCTGCCTCGGCTTTTTCCGGGCCGTCCTGCTCGGGACTGGCTTCGTAAATGCGGCGGACGATGTGCATGCCATCGATGGCGAGGAACTTGCTCATGAGCTGATTGCCTACTTGAAGTGGGTTAGAGCATCTGACAAAATCGTCATCCTGTCATTGCGTCGGCCCTTGGTCAAGATGCACTGGCGGTGGCGATCGGCGCGCTTTTTCACAGCTTGTCAGGCACGCCAAAGGTGATACGTTATCAAGGATAACCCAATGAAGAGGTCGCACAAGATTGTCCTGTGGTGCGCAGCCAGCGTCACGCTGTTATCGGTCGCGGGCGCGTTGCTGTTACATGCGCTGACCGATGGCGACCGGCTGGCGCAGCAGGCGCGCGACTATGCCCGTAAGACGTGGTCGCGTGAGCTGACGGTGGGTAAAATATCTCTGACGTTTACGCCGCTGCCGCGCCTGCATGCGACCGCGGTATCCCTGGCGGGTCCCGACTGGGCGCGTGACAAAAACCTGTTGCAAGCAAACGAAATCGATGCGCAGATCGAATTGTGGCCGCTGGTGCGACGTCGCGTCGTCATGCGCAAACTGGAAGTCAAAGGTTTTCAGGTCAACCTGCAGCATGCGGCCGATGGTCGAAAATCCTGGGACTTGCCCGGCACGTTCGGCTCTCTGGACCAGGTCCATGGCGGCGCGCTGGCTGGTGTCCGGCTCGATTCGCTAATCCTGCAGAATGGTACGGTGGTTTTCCTCAACCGCGAAAATCAGGCGACTACATGGCAACTGCCAAAGGCAACCCTGGAAAGCGGCATCGGCTGGCACGAAGTTGTACTCGATGTCCAGGCAATGCGCGGCGGTCGGCCCGTGCAGGCTCTGGCCAAGCTTGCCGACCTCAGCAAGCTCGGCGTCAAGAACGCAGTGACAACCGGTCGCGTCAGTGTGCGGTCAGGACCCGTCTCGCTGGTGGCAACCGGCGAGCTGCCCATCGATTTCGGCATGGGTTCTTTCAACATCGATGTGCTTGCTGACGCGCCTTCGATGTCCGAAGCGTTTGCTGCGCTGGGCATCAAGAAAAACTCGTCCGCGGCATTCAGAGGTGCTGCCAAGTTGCAAGCTGCCGGCAACACAATGGAAGCCAGCGCGATCAAGATCGAGCTCGGTAAAATGACGGTCGAGGGTAATGTGCGCATGACGCACGGCGGTGAAGTGCGCATGATCGATGCGCGCTTGCATGCCGATCGGGTCGACTGGCTGCAGACCAGGCTTGACATGGGCCAGACACCGCTACCGCCGAAGCGTCCGGGCGAACTGTTTTATGATAACCCGCTGCCATGGGCGCTGCTGGAGGCGACCGACGGCATCGAAGGCACCGTACGCGCCAACCTTGGTTGGTTAAAGCTGCGTTCCGGGGTCGAAATAAGCGATATAGCCAGTGAAATCAAATTTGCCAACGGCAAACTCACTGTCGACGCCCTGGAAGCCAAGTTGCTCGGCGGTACCGCACGAGCCAGTGCTGCGCTCGACAGCATCAAACATAGTGCACGGGTAGATCTACGACTCAAGGATGCGCTGCTAGGTACGTGGACCACGCAAACCCGCAAGAAAGTTGCCATGTCGGGCGGTCCCATGCAAGTTCACGCGATCATGAACGTAACCGGCAAATCCATGAAGGAAATGGCGGCTTCGGTCTCGGGCCCGGTTACCATCAATATCGGCCAGGCGATCGTGCGCTCACAAAAGATCGAACAAGCCGAAGCACTACTTGTCGGGCTGACGCCGTTTCTGACTGCCAAGGGGGGCGATCATGTCAATCTGTCTTGTGCCGGCGCGACGCTGGCGTTCAAAAACGGTATCGCACGTGGCGACGGCATCATCGGTGTGCGCAGCGATGCCAGCCAGATCCTCACCAGCGGAACCGTCGATCTGCGCCAGCAGACACTCGACTTGCATGGAACCATTCGAGCACGCACCGGCGTCGCCCTCGGCGTGTCTACTTTTGCCAACGAACTCAAGATCGCCGGCAAGATCGTCGCGCCCAAGGTCGGGCTCGACCAGGCTGATGCGCCCAATGTCATTGCGCGGGTGGCAGCAGCGATCCTCACGGGAGGCGCCAGTATCATCGGAACCACTTTATGGGATGGTGCTCAAGCCGCGCCTAACCCGTGCCAGGTTGCGCTTGCAAACGATAAAAGCGCTGCCCTCAAAAAAACGCGGTTGGTTTCACGAAAATAGTCATGTATTTTCACTGTGTTTTTATACAGTTGTTGTGGTACAGTAGGTTTCCATCAACGCGCAAGCATTTAGAAGGAAACTGCCATGGCCAAACTGCATTCCCCATTTGAAAACCGTTTCGGCTCCAAGCCCACACCCGGCACTTTCCTCTTGCGATTCGGGCGACGTGAAGTGTTCGTCTGCCGCGATTTTCGCCATCGCTATTACAGGGTCAGCCCGTTCATCGATTGTAGCGCGGGCGTCGAGCGCGGGCATGTCGAAATTCTGATGTTCCGCAAATGGCTATTGGTCCTGTCGCGGGCGCGCTAATCAATGAAAGTTCAGTCGGTGACCAGTGCACGCACTTTGTCGATACCTTGCTGGGTTTCGTGACAAATACGGGTATAGGTTTCGTCATCGAGATTGAGGGCGTCCCAGGCAGTTTGCGAAACCGATGCCGGCAACTCGCGCCCTTCTTCGGATGACGCCAGCTGATGCACGATAGCATTGGCAATATGCACGATGGCGGCCAGAAAGCCGGCACCGGTGTGGTCGGGTTCGTGATGATAGGCGATCGCAAATCGGATCGTGTCCGAAAAATTCCAGTGAATAGCAAGCAGCTCCCCTGCCCGAGCATGGTCGATGCCGAAAATTTCAATTTCGGCCTCACGCATCGAACACGCATGCTCGATCCGGTAGGCAACGGCTGCGGCGTATTCGTTGGGAAAAGAGGTAACCAGCACCAGACGTCCGATATCGTGGAGTAGCGCCGCTGTAAAGGCATAGTCGGCATTGATTCCCAGGTGGCGGGCCAGCACACTTGCCGCCATTGCGGTGGTGGTCGAGTGGTGCATGAACAACTTGTGGTCGAATCCCTCACAGGCCCGTTCTGGAAAACAGCCAGCCAGGGCTGCGGTGGTAATCAGCGTGCGAACGTTTTGAAAGCCGAGTAATGTGATCGCCTGACGAATCGTGGTGACCTTGATGCGGGTAGCGAAATAAGAGGAATTGGCCAATTGCAGCGTTTTGGCCGTCAAAGATTGATCCTGCGACACTTTTTGTGCAAGGGAACCGATATCGGCGTCTTCCTGATCGACGATATCGAGCAGTTCCATCACCACCACCGGCAACGACGGCAGGTCGCGGACATTCTTGATTACGTCATTCAATGCAAGTGCGGGCATGATTTTTTCCTTCCAAGCAGTTGCGTTGCTTACCACTGCCGATACCGTTGCCGAAATGCTATCGGCTGATTCTGGAGCCGTTTTGCGCATGGTTCTGATGATGTTTTCGTAAAACCCTGCACCTGTTCAATATATCGGATTGTTTATTCAAATCCTTGAATTTATTTTTGAACGGTCGAATCTGTTACCGATGGCGGCCTGGACTGTTGCGATAGAGAATAGGCGATGGCACTCACCCGGAGCATCTGTGTATCATGCGCTTGGCAAAACCCCAAACTACGCGAAAGTACTGAAATGAACGACCAAACAATCACACTGGAATTCTGGGACGAATGGTACCGCCTGGCGATGGAAGCCGGCGTTGCCCCGCCACTGGCACAGCTTGGCAGCGACGTCCTGCGCGCCCATCGCAAGAACCGCTGGGGAGACGATTTTCTGGGTACCGAGGAAGATGGCCCGCACATGCTGGCGATGTGCCTCGAAGAGCCGGCTGACACCGAGCTATTTTTCATCGAGAACCTGTACCCCTACGATCTGTCGCTGATCGCCGCGACCAAGGAACGACTGGGACTCGCTTGAAGAGGTTTTTGCTGCCTTGCTCCCCAAGGCGGTGCAAAATAATTGATCTGACTCAAATGCGTCATCGACGCTGACGTTCGGTGGCAGTCGAGCGTGTAGGATATACAACGTAAAGTTCTCCGAATTACCGGCTTCCACGGCATTTTTTTTAAAATTCTGTGCATGAATTTGCATTGAAGCCCGGACAATGTATTGCATGTATGTGGCCGTACACACAGACACACAAGGCAGATCGATTCAGACTGAAGGAAGATCGGTATGCAGCTCGACCGTATATTGACAATCGGACAGATCGCCTGACATCAGACGCTCTGTCGCCTTCAATGATCAATAGGAGATACACCATGCAAGTAACCGAGGTAATGACACGCGACGTTCTTATCGTCAATCCGGATCAAAGTATCGGCGAGGCAGCGAAGCTGATGGCCGATAACGATTGCGGCTCCTTGCCGGTTGGTGAAAACGACCGGCTGGTCGGCATGATTACCGATCGCGACATCGTCGTGCGTGGCCTTGCGAAGGGCAAGGACGGTACGGCAAAAGTGCGCGACGTGATGTCGGAAGAAGTCAAATACTGCTATGAAGAAGACGATGTCGACGAAGTCGCGCGTAATATGGGCGAACTTCAGGTACGACGTTTGCCAGTGATCAACAAGGACAAGCGGCTAGTGGGCATCGTGGCACTGGGCGACATTGCCAACACCGACGATACGCAGTCTGTTGGCGAAGCATTATCAGCCATTTCGGAACCTACATCCCAAAATGGCGCCGCACATTAAGTGACGACACTGGCGGCATGTTTCGCGCCGCCAGCCCTTGAATGAGATATACAGCTGGCATGGACGCACTGATGGCAAATTTGCCTCCCATGCCGCGCCTCTGCCAGGCCATTTAACGTTACCGAAGTGCAGCGACACAATGTAAGGATACACCTACACCACGATCTCATGAGCACCGATATGCCGTGGCCCGATCTTCTTCGATAATGCACGTTCGCTTGTTTTAGCCGACGCGCCGCTAATGCGCAACGCTTGCCCTTCAGCGTTTTAGATTAGGAACTTATCATGTCGAATCTTGCTCAGGCATTCGTACCAGATTACACCACCACCAAATCATCCTGCGACGCGACCGCCAAAGATCTTTACTTCGCACTCGAAAAACGCGCGCCTGCCAAATCAGATCTGTCCATTGCGCGTGAATTCCTGTCGCGTCAACTGGCTGCTGCCCGTGTCCTTACGGTCGAATTGCCCGAGGATATCGACGCCATCGCTGACTGGATTGCGTTACGTACCGAACAGGTCGGTCAACAATACCGGGACTATCTTGGCGAGCGCAAGGCGGGCGCGCCGCGCCGCTATTTTCAGAATAAGGCACACGCCTTATATTTCCTCAAGATGGCTGCGCCGACAAAGCTCGTCGACGGCTCGTGGCTATATGGCACATTGGCACGCTGGCACGCCCCCGAGTTCCGTCCGCTGATCCAGATCTATCTTGAAGAACTGGGCAATGGCGTGCCAGGCAAGAACCACGTGGTCTTGTACAAAAATCTGCTTGCGCTGCACGGCTGCGACCAGTGGCGCGACATCGATGATGTGCATTTTACCCAAGGTGCAATTCAGCTGTCTCTCGCCTTTGACGCCGACCATTTTTTACCTGAGCTGATCGGCTATAACCTCGGCTACGAACAACTGCCCTTGCATTTGCTGATCACGTCCTATGAACTTAACGAACTGGGTATCGATCCGTATTATTTCACGTTGCATGTAACGGTCGATAATGCGGCGACCGGACATGCGATGAAAGCGCTGCAAGGCCTGGAGCACTTGATGCCGCGCGTGGGCGACGCTGCCAGTTTCTACCACCGGGTAATCGACGGCTATCGGCTCAATGATCTCGGCGCGAATACGACGTCGATCATTGCCGAATTCGATCTGGAAGCCGAACTGGTCGATATTCTCCGCACAAAAAGTGTTGCCGGTCAGAACATGCATTCGGACTACTGCCGGGTAGGTGGTCGCACGGTCAACGACTGGTTGTCACAGCCACGACAAATACCGGCGTTTTTGAAGAGCCTTGAGAGTACGGGTTGGATCAAGCGTGGTGAAGCGCCTGAAAACAGCCGTTTCTGGCGATTGATTCAGAGTGAGCGTGCTGAGATGTTCGGCGTATTCAGCTCCTATGAACAGCAGGTTCTGCAAGACTGGATATGGTCCATGCCCGCCGCTTTGGCTCAGGAAAATCGCGCTGGTCACCTGGCGCCACGTGTGCCATCGTTTCGCGCACAACAGCGTGCGCTCGATACCTCGAGTCCCGCCGCGCAAAATATCGAGCGATCCGGTCCGATGCGCGGCATGGTGCGTCATCGCTTCGCTGGGGACGAAGAGGGCCGTCAGGGCTTCGGTGCGGACCTGCGTTTGCTAGAACAAGAAATCGCACTGCCGGGCAACAAAAACGACGCGATGAATACGATCATCCCTCTGATGTCGCCGACAGCGCATCATACTGCCGCCGGTTTGATGGCCACGCGGGTGTTCATCAAACTTCTCGGCTGATAAGGACACGAAATTAGCGTTAAGTCTTGTCAGATCAGGAATCGGCAGCATATGAGATCTGGAACGAAATAGATCATTCCGTATTTGGCCCCGTGGCTTTGTCGAAATGGGCAAAGGTCAATCGAACGCGAACGCTTTGGAGACCACCATGAACGAGCATGAACAAATCGCGCAACATTCTTACGATCCGAACAAGCTTCTCGATACTGTCATAGCGCATCTGGGCTTGCATAACGACGCGGCGCTATGCCGCACGTTAGGTGTTTCTGCGCCCGTGATCAGCAAAATCCGCCACAAGCGTTTGCCTATCGGTGCTTCTTTGTTGATGCGTCTGCACGAGTCTTCTGACATCAGCATCCGCGAATTGCGTGACTTGATGGGTGACCGGCGCAAAAGCTATCGGGCCAGCTATTTGATCGGTAATCCAACCGCACCGAAACCCGACTCAGGCAAGCCAGCGCATTAACGACTGGTTTCAGACCCCTGTCGGTACTCATACAGGCCGACAGCGATCTGGCAGTAGATTTCAGCTCTTGATATTCGCAACAGATTTTCGCGGAACGATTTTTTTAATCATTGCGACTAGTTCGACACGCAGCGGATGCTTGAAAATCAGCACACTTGCAATCCAAGTCGCACTACCAACGAGGCCGACGATCAACAGTCGCAGGATGTGTGGCCATGTTGGGGGAAGCACGAATTGAAGCAGTATGCAGGCAGCGCCACAAACAATAGCCACCAAGATACTTGACAGGTGCGCCCCCATCGACTGACGCACCGTAAACATCAAGTAGCGCGACATCAAAAGTGCGGGCACAGGTGCAGAGAGAATGTCTGCAATCAATAAAGCAATCGCAAACGTCATGACATCGGGTGCCCCCATCAGAGAGATGAGCGCGATACGTGCAATGATTGCCGAACCCGACGAAATTGCCGACAGATACGGTCTGCCGATGGCGGTCATCGCGGGCTGGCACAATGAGTAGCCGATCCGAAGACCGTAGGACGCGCACAAAATGCTTACAAGGGGTGCTGCTTCGGTCCAGGCTTCGCCATACAGCACCAGAATGATCTCTTTCGCGAAGACTGCAGTCCCTACCAGCGCCGGCAAGGCAAATCCGGTGAGATAGCTTGTGGCCTTATAGAGTATCGGCCCCAGCGGGGTTTTTGCGTGATGGTTGGCGGCGATGTAGGGCAACGCGTTGTAATTCATGGTGGGTCCGGCGATTTGCTGGAAGATACCGACCAAACCGTTGGCGCGGCTATACAGGCCGACGCTGTGTGGGCCGCTGAGCTTGCCCAATACCAGGTCGGGAATAGAGGCATAGGTATGATTGAGAAGGTTGCTCAAAATTGCGCCGGCACCGAAATTGACCGGGTGGCGCCAGCCGCGCAGTGACGGTATCAATGCGATGCCAGGCGGGCGAAAAATAAAGTAGATGACGATTGTCGTGAAAACATTGGCAACGTTGGCCCAGGCAAGGGACATCGTGCCATATCCGCGATAGGCCAGGAATATGCAGGTCGTAGCATAGGAAAAGGTACCCGCCGCATTGACGATCGCTTGCTTGCCGGCTTCCATGTCGCGCGTTAGCAGCGCATGAAAGAATGACGCGAACGGGATCATGACGAAACTGATCGTCAGCACGCGCATCACTGAAGCTATGGCAGGCTGCTCATAATACCTGCCGATAAAATCGCTTGAAAAGAAAAGGGCCGCAGCCAGGAACCAGGAGGTCGTGATCAGCAAGCCCAGTGCGGCCCGTATTTTTTCCGGCGTGAGGACGCGTTCACTTTGCAAATAGCTCGATACCCCGAAATCGCGGAACACCGATGCGATGCCGATCACAACCGACGTAATGGAAAAAATACCCACCTCGGCCGGCGTCAGCAGACGTGCCAGAACCAAGGTTACCCCGAATTGCACGGCAGTCATCGCATTGGATGAAAAAAACGTGATGAAAATGGACCGGCGCAGTTGAGCCATGACTAGTGGAAAAAATATACGATTGAAATGAGTTTCGACAGGCTGAGACGTCGACGCGTTTTGTCAGGTACCGCGTCGCCCTCGAGGGACCACGGCACCTGGTGCGTGACTATGACACCATTTCCCTTCTGCATTTATGCGGCATCCAACTTTGGGCGGTATTTGCGCGCAAATTTCACGAATTACCGACCGATTACCGACCGGGCTGTTGCGAAAATTCGTCAAAGGGTCTGGAACATCGATGCGCGTCGTCGCGCATCTTTCATTTTAAGTTGTCAAAAGCGTGGAGAGCGGCTTGCGAATCGAACGCGGGCGGCGTCCGGTACTGGTCGGCACGCCGATGCGCCCCATGAAAACCAGCTCGTCTGTACTAAACTGTTTTTGCAAAATCTGGAGCTCTGCGTCGAGCGCTACCGCATTGGCGCGCATCGTCGCGTCGCCAGTAAAAGGCTGCTTTTTCTGTGCATAATAAGAAAAACACAGCGGTGCCAGCGATGGCTGCATGACCAGACCGAGCGCGCTTGCAGTCAGCCAGAACCGTTGCAAAGCGCGCCCATTTTCAAGAAACTGTTGCGGCAAGCCCTGCGTTGCTTCACCCGATGGCTGGAACACCATGAAATGCGCAGCGCACATCATGCCGGGCATTAGATCCATCTCCAGCCGTGGCACCATCGTGCCGCCAGCAAAGCGATTCATGAAATGGGCACGTTCCCATTTTTGCATGACCCATTGCATGCTACCCAGCGTCATCGGACTCAGGCCGATCGCCTTTGCGGGCACGCCATCCGGGCTTTCGTCGCGCTTCCAGTCCAGAATCCGCTGGTGGACGGTGAACGCTTCGGGAATACTCAGGCGGATATGCGTGGCACGCGCATTGACGCGGCTGGCCTGCCATTTTTCGGCGCGGCTCGCGAGCCACCGCACCTGCAACCGGTCGCCCAGCCCGCTGCGCAAGCTTTCCTGCTGCGCAGCGGTAAGCGGATCAGACCGATAGCGGCCACGCTCGACCGAACGCATTTCGACATAGGGCAACAGTGCATCAGGTGCCATGCCCGCCGCTTGCGTGACCGTCACGTCGATGCGATGAACATGGGGCGCCTGGAGCCGATAGGTCCATTCGATTCGCGCACCGAACTTGCTGGCGGCGATGGCCATTGTCTCGAGCAGGAAACCAAGCGTGAGCAGAGTCGGACGACCGTCGAAATCATAGACATCGGTATCGGCATGATCGGTACCGGTGATCTCGATCCGGTCGTCGGCGGCGATGCGGAAGGTCCAGGGCTGGCTGTTGTCGCCGCTCGGCGCCCAGCGTGCCAGTTCCAAAATAGCCAGCAAAGTCTCGCGGCCGCTCATGGCGCCGCCTTCGGCGCGCTCATGCGACGGCGTCCGATACGCAGCGCGAGCTTTTGGCGCCAGTGATTGTTACCCCCCGG
The DNA here is from genome assembly GCA_014377155.1 of Herminiimonas sp. The sequence goes on along the minus strand of JACMQD010000207.1, from coordinate 10,393 downwards.
GCGATGGGTCTTGATGAACTTGTTGCGAAAGGCATCAAAATGGGTGCCGTGCGGCGCGGCCAGGACCTCGCCGCGCCGGAGCAAGACCTTCAATGCTTCGGTGGCGGCCACGCCTGCACATAACTGGCAACCCATGATGGTCGACGGACCGCGCCGTTCTTCGAAATTGATGGCCGACGGATCGACCAGGTAGGGACCGTGCAAGCCGGCAGGCGCCAGGCCGAGCAGGAACCGGAGCGCCTTTTCGACTTCAGGCAAATCGCCCCAGCCGAAGTACTCTTCGAATGTCATACGGCCCGGCATGAACGTCAGCAGCGCGGTGCCCATGCCGAGCGGCGCGGCGGTAATGGCCGGGATGCCAAGCCGCGCGCAGGCGGCGAAAGTCGCCTGGCGCGCGCCGAACGCAAAGAAATCCAGGCCGTCGACATACAAATCGACATCCTTGAAAAAATCATCGAGGTTATCGGCCTGCACGCCGTCCGGAAACAACCGGATATCCAGTTCCGGGTTGATGTCGCGCGCCATGCGCGCCATGACGTCCACTTTCGGCTGGCCGAGCGTCGTCACACTAGCACCCGCCTGACGATTGAAGTTGACGATGTCGAAGGTATCGAAATCGGCAATGTTGAAGGCGCCGATGCCGAGTCGCGCCAATGTCAGCAAATGCACGCCGCCGACGCCGCCCATGCCCGCGATGGCGATGCGCTTGCCGCGCAAGGTGCGCTGTTCCGCCGGCGTTACCCAGCCGATATTGCGGGAAAACGCCAGTTCATACGAAAAAGCCTGCTGGTCCATGCTGTCACTTTCTGTCATTGGGATGCGGCCATGGAAACCGCTTAATTCCTGCCTTTGATCAGGCGGTCCGTAATACCCGGCTCGTCCACACCTGGAAAGAAATAGGGATAGAACGACTTTTCCCTGCCATGATTTTCCATCATGCCACCGAATTTTTCGATCTGTCGTTTCATGTGCGACAGTTCCAGCCGCAACAGGACTGCCGGGGCATTGACCCGTGTGCAAAGCCGCTGCTCGCCGAAGTCATGAAAACCCAACATCTTTTTGTAGAACATCGCGTGGCGCGGATTGACTTCGATAATGTAATCGGTATAGCCATGGATATTATGCGCATAGATATACGAAATATGGATCATCGATGCGAATACGCGTTTGGGCACGTGCGTGTCGATTGCCAGACGTGACGGTTCGCACAGCTGACAGCCTACTGCGCGAAGCTGGTCCAGCCGATCCTTGAAATTTTCATCGGCCGGCAATCCGACTTCGGTATCGAAGCACAGCGTCATCGTGCCCACTGTGTGGCCCGCAGTGTCGCTCACCAGCGTCATGCGGTTCGGTGCAGTGCCTTCCAGTGGTTGTTCCAGCGTATAACCGCGCCAGGAATACATTTTCTTGATCAGTACGCTGGCCGCTTCTCGACGACCTTGCGAGTTCACCATGCGTACATTGAATTTCTGCTCGTCGCTCGGATTCTCGACAAGTTTGTCGGCTGTTCCCTCTACGATGCAAAGGTCCCGTAACTCGTACGGGGATTCAAATGAAATGATTGTGTTTTCGCCTATCATCGAGGAAATGCGCTCCACTCACTTGGTGACACTGCGTCGGTTAACACAGTTGTTTTTCTTTTTGTTTGCGTTCGGCAGCGCGCGTAATGCGGCAACCCTGTTATCGCTTCTTTCAATTCATCGTGGACACAATGCGCCGCCGCTCGGATATTCTCGAATTCAACGTCGGCAGCGGCGCGGCGCCAATTACAATTGCTTCAGCAGCGCCTTGGCATCATCGAGGCCGGCAAATGGCTTGCCGGCGCTGACCAGAGATTCCAGTTCTTTACGCGCGCGTACCTTGTCGCCCGATTTGACTAGCGCCTGCACCAAGTGGTAGCGGGTGTCCAGTGCTTGCGGCACCAAAGAAATAGCTTTTTCAAGTATTGGCAAAGCGCGTTTTGCGTCACCCTTTTCAACCAGAATCCAGCCCACGGTGTCGAGTACGGCAGCGTTTTCCGGCGCGAGTGCGTAGGCTTTTTCGGCGACTTCGAGCGCACGGGAATCTTTTTCTTGCTGATAGGCCCATGCCAGGTTGTTCAGCGCCGCGACATTCTTCGGGTCGGTTTTGACCAGCCCTTCCAATTGCGTCACCGCTGCCTTGTTCTGGCCATTGTTCAGTGCCACTTGTGCCATGTACATGCGCGCGTCGATATCGTCGGCATGCTCGGTGACCCACTTCGTCAGCTTGGCGTCGGCCTCTTTTTTCTTGCCGGCGGCCGTCAGGCTAGCGTGCAGCTTTTTGACGATCAGGCCACTATTGCGTACGGCAAACGCACGCTCGTAGGCTTTTACCGCGAGCTCAGGATTCTTTCGGGCGAACAGGATATCGCCTTCGAGAACATACCCGCCCGGCGACGTAGCCTGTTGCGACTGCATATTGCGTGCAATCGCCAGTGCAGCGTCGAAGTTGCCTTTCCTTGCTTCGATGTTGGCGAGGGCAAGCTGTGCATCGAGACTGGCAGGATCCAGTCGCAACGCTTTGGCAAGCGCGCTAGTGGCCCCGGCTTCGTTTTTCATGGCCATCTGGGCCGCAGCGATTCGAAACTGCACCGGAGCAGAGTCAGGGGTCAGCAGCGCAAGCTTTTCATAGCTTGCCAGTGAAGCGGCGGCGTCACCCGCCTGCAGCTGGACAGAGGCCAGCAGATCGAGCGCGTCGACATCGCTCGGGTGCGCGCTTTGCAACTTTGAAGCCAGCGTCAGCGCCTTGGCCTTCGCGCCGTTCTGAAGTTGCAGAGCGGCCAGTGCGCGAGCTGCAGGCACCGAGTCAGGATTGTCCGCGACGGCCCGTTCCAGCCATTTCGCGGCGTCGTCCTTCTTGCCGTCCGCCAGCGCGATGTTGGCCAGCACGACCATCGCCTGCACATTTTTCTTGTCGGCCTGGACCACCGCCTCAAGTCGCTTTTTCGCGTCCTGGGGTTTCTTTTCCATTAGATCGAGCTGTGCCAAATTGCTGATGGCAGTGAAATAACCGGGTTCGATGACCAGTGCCTTTTCGAAGCTGGCGCGTGCGCTGGTGTAATCGCCTTTATTCAGATGAATACCGCCCTCGAGGTTGTAGGCAAGCGGATTTTTCGGATCGTCCTTTTCCATGACTTTGGCTGCTGCCAGTGCCTTGTCATAATCCTTCATACGCATGTGCGTCATGATCAACAACATGCCGGTTTCCGGCGTCTTCGATCCCAGGCTCGCGGCTTTCTCGAGTTGGGCAATACCCTCGCGGTCGCTGCCTTGGGCCAGCTTGCTCATGCCCAGTGCAGTATGTACGGCCGACGTATCCGGTGAAATCGCGTTGGCTTTTTCGATGTACTGGGTAGCCTTGATATAGTTCTTGGCTTTCATCTGCGCTTCGCCGGCCAGCAACCAGAGTTGGGCATCGCTGACGTCTTTTTTCAATGCAGGCTCGAGCGTGTCGATGGCACGTTGTGTCTGGCCGTTTTTGAGCAGGGTACTGGCGAGCATCTTTCTGGCGTACAGATGTTCCGGATACTTATCGATGTATTTCTTAAAATGTTGCTCTGCCTGCTGCATCGATCCCAATGCGTACTGAACTGCGCCAGCCAGCAGCACACTCGGCATGTTGTCGGGCGTCGACCGCAAGACTTTCTGGATCGATTCCAGCGCAGCGGCATGCTTGCCTTCGCTGAATTCGAGCAGCGCCTGGGTGTACATCACACCGAGACCGTCCGGCATGGCTTTCTTGGCGGCGTCGATGTCGACGCGCGCTTCGGTAAACTTGCGTGAGTTGATTTCGAGGTTGGCCTTGACGATGCGCGCGGATGCGTTATTGGGTTGCAATTTAAGCGACTGATCGTAAGCCGCCAGCGCATCATCGACGCGTCCCTGCGCGCGCAGCAGGTCGCCCTTGAACAGCCAGGATTCGGTATGGGCGGGATTGGCGGCAAGCGATTGTTCGGACAGGCGCGTGGCTGTCGCCATGTCCTTGTCGACGATCGAACACTTTGCAAGTCCGATCAAGGCATCGGCGTAATCAGGTTTGCGTTCCAGCGATGTGGTGAATGCCTGCCGGGCTTCGGCGAATTTTCCCAGGGCCAGGAAGGCATTGCCACGGGCGGCCAGCAAACCGGCGTCGCTATCCGCATTTTTGGCGGTGTCGTCGAGCACTTTTTGCGGCTGGCCCAGCATCAACGATGCTCGTGCCAGATCGGGCAGCACCTGCGCCGGCGGCGTGCCGAGCGACAGTGCTCTACGCAATTCTTTTTCTGCCGACAGCGGATCGCCCCCGCGCAAGTAGATCGTACCTAGCAGATAACGGGCCTCGGCGTTGTCGGGCGACTTTTGCAGAGCGTTCTTGAGCTGGATGACAGCAGCCTTGTCGTCGCCTTTCTGCTGGTAGGCTTTCGCTTCCGAAATCAGGATTTCAGGGGTCTGGGTCTTGGTGCATCCTACCGCCAACAGCGCCGCAAGCAAGGCGCTCGTCGCCAATGCCTTACGGCTGATTTTTCTTGTTCCAGCATGATTCATTTCATTTATCCCTTGACTACTGTCTACTATCGATAACACCGAGCGCCCCTCATTGCGCGCGGCGCAGAGGCGAAAAAAAGCACTTGCTCTTGCACGGACGAGGCAAACATTCTTGCTTGATCGAATTGCCCAAAGGCATTTGCAGTATTTCGATGCCAAGTTGTAAATTTAGTTTCATTCAATCGGCACTCGCTGTATGGGTGGCGACGAATCGTTGCCGCGTTTTTACTTTAATTTCCTTTGACACTACTTACCTGCTAATTTGCCGCAGGCCATAGTCGGCCCTGCTGCCATCGACGTCCACGTCGTGCGCTATGCAGCATTTTTTCTATGAACAACGCAAAACTCAAGGATAAAGAGAGATATTCCCTCGACCAACAGGCCTTAGAAATGTAAATATTGCGATCAGCTCAACGATGGCCCGAGCCTATCCTCAACAGAGGAAATCGTCAGTGCGATCTCCCACATTAAGAGTCAAATAAATAGCGCGGGCCCAGGAGCATCAATCAACGTTCTCAAATTCGCTTTTGCCCGATTCACGCGGATCACTGAAAAACGTAGCCAAAGGGCTTTAGTGTTCTTTAATCATGCCGCCAATCTAGCGGCTCCGGTGAACCGGCAAAACCAGTCGATTGTGAAAGATGCTACTGCCGCTTCGCGTTTTCGTAACGACCCGTCCGGCTCAGGCAATATTGAAAAAAACACAACGCAAAGAATACGAGCCGTATCGGTTTTGTATTTCTGCCGACCAAGGTAGAAGCAAGCAAAGCCGAATGTTGCCAATACATAAGCGAAATTCGTGCCGCCCTTTTAAATCAATGCCTTGCGAACTTATGTAGTAAAAAACATCAATAAGTGTAAAGCTGGCCGACAACTCGCCTTTGTTTTGCGGAAAGAGGTTGCAAAATTCGGCATCCTGATCGTTCTGCTGAGCAGCGCGGTTTCAAGCAGGCCGATTTGGTTGTAGCGCCGTAGCTGGGCCTCGAGGTGACGCGGCTTCCGACATGAACTCGGGAAACCTTGGCAAAACATAGGACAGTGCCACTGGGAACCTCAGGATTGAGGCTGAGCGTTGAGTGCCGCTATTCTTGCCCATAGAGCAGATCGGCAAAACCATCGACGTCGAGGGGCAACATCCGCTAACATCGTCGGTACATCACATTATTATTCAGGATAACAGCATGACCTTACCCGATCTTCTCGAGCGGCCTTTCGCCACGCTCTCCGACTGCATCCGCCATCATGCAGCGCACCGTCCGCACCACGCAGCACTCATTCAGGAATCACGCATGCTCGATTACGCCGAGCTTGATGCGCTGGTCGACCGGGCAGCGGCGGCACTGCAACGCGATGGCTTGCGCAGTGGCGACACGATAGCGATCTGCGCTGCCTCGTCGATTGACTACGCTGTGGTTTTCCTCGGCGGCTTGCGCGCCGGCGTCGCCGTAGCGCCGTTGGCACCATCCTCGACACCGCAAAGCCTGGCCGGCATGGTGGCAGATTGCGGCGCGCGGCTGTTCTTTACGGACATGGCAGTGAAAACTGAACTCGACGCTGCCGGCACCGCGATCGGCGTTCAACCGGTCCTGCTGGAGGACGCTGCCGGAAGCAACCAATTCACGGCTTGGCTTACGCCGGCCGGCACTACGCCCGCTGCAGTCGAGGTCGCACCGGAAGCGCCTTTCAACATCATCTATTCGTCTGGCACCACCGGCGCGCCGAAAGGGATCGTGCAGTCGCATGCGATGCGATGGGCACATGTACAGCGCGCGGCGGTCAATGGCTATGGCGCGCACAGTGTGACGCTGATTTCGACGCCGTTGTATTCGAACACCACGCTGGTGTCGTTTTTGCCTACGCTGGGCCACGGCGGTACCGTGATCCTGATGGCAAAATTCGATGCAGGTAAATATCTGGAACTGGCTCAGAAGTATCATGTCACGCATACCATGCTGGTACCCGTGCAGTATCAGCGTCTGATGGCGCGAGCGGATTTCGGGCAGTACGACCTGTCGTCGTTCCAAATGAAATTTTGCACCAGTGCGCCTTTCGCCGCAGCCCTGAAAGCCGACATCGTCAATCGTTGGCCGGGCGGGTTGATCGAATACTATGGCATGACCGAAGGCGGCGGCACCTGTGTCCTGGCCGCTCATGAACAACCGCACAAACTGCACACGGTCGGCTGCCCGGCGCCGGAGCACGACATTCGCCTGATCGACGAACAAGGCATCGAAGTCGCTGCCGGCGGCACTGGGGAAGTGGTTGGTCATTCCAGCACGATGATGAACGAATACCACAACCAGCCGCACAAGACCGCCGAAGCGGAATGGCATGACCCCAGTGGCAAGCGCTTCATCCGTACTGGCGACATCGGGCGCTTCGACGAAGACGGTTTCCTGATCCTGATGGACCGCAAGAAAGATATGATCATTTCGGGAGGATTCAATGTCTACCCGAGCGACCTCGAAGCAGTGTTGCACCAGCATCCTGCCGTCGCCGACGTGGCCGTGGTAGGCATCGAGTCGATCCAGTGGGGCGAAACGCCGATGGCCTTTGCCGTGTGCCGGCCGGGTAGTAAGCTGACCGGCGCAGAACTGATGGCATGGGCCAATGAAAGGCTGGGCAAGACACAGCGGCTGGCGGCAGTTGAAATGCTCGACGCTCTGCCGCGCAGCGCGATCGGCAAAGTGCTCAAGCGGGAATTACGCGACAGCCTGAACCAGCGCGTGTAATAAGTCTGCCGGCGATTTCAAGCTGCGGGTACGGCGACCTGTCGCGCTTCGATGCAGCCGCTACGCTGCTCAAGTGCCTTTTGCGCGCCGCCACCGACGCGCCCGGTAATCATGAACAACGTACAGCCATCAGCGCCACCGAGGGCACAGGCAATCGCCTGGTTTTTTGCAGGAATGCGGTCGGTGATATTACCGCCCTCCTGGACCCGTAAAAATTCTCGCGTATTAGGCGACGCGACCCAGATAGCGCCATCTTTATCCAGGCAGATACCATCTGGCATGGCTTCGCCGAGCTCAGCCCAGACGCGTCGTCCACTAAGCGCGCCGTCGGCATCGATATCGAATGCGGTCAAGCGTTTGCCGTAGGTTTCCGCGACTACCAGCGTGGCCCCGTCCGGCGCAATAACGCAGCCGTTGGGAAACAGCAGGTCATCGGCCACTACCCGCGCATCACCTTCGGGCGTAACCAGAATCAGGCAGGTCGATCGCGCCGCCTCCTTAGCAGCAAGATCGAAACCGAAGTTGCCAATGTACGCGCGCCCCTTCGTATCGACCACCATGTCGTTACAGTGGAACGGCGCCATGGCGCCGAGCTCCGCTACGGTTGTCAGGCCTGCGGGATCCAGGCGCAACAGCCGTCTGTCCAGCATCGACACCACGAGTAACCGCCCATCCGGCAGCCAGCCTAGTCCGGATGGCTGTCCCGCTACCTCCAGCATGGATTGCAGCACACCATCGGCGCCGATGCGCATGACCTGGTGCGTGTAAAAATCCGAGAACCACAACGCACCCTCATGCCAGCGCGGCGCTTCCGCGAAAGCCAGGCCGTCGGCAATTAAAATGGACGTGGCAGTGCTGTTCAATATAGGACTCCTGTGAGGTGGAAATAGCGGTGCGTTGACGCACGACGCAGTGTCGGCGGAAACAGTAGCATGTGGCTTTGCGAGCGTCAACACGGCGCTCGGCAGGGTACTTGCCGCTTGCTGCGTTGAAGTCAGCCCAAAGTCAGCCGGAACCGGAGATGCCGACGCGGTCGCGGCACCTCCGGCGACTGCCTAATCGGCTTGACGCATCGCCACTTGTGATGTCGATTGCAGCGCATGAACCGTCTCCGCTGCCTTCTTACCGGCCACGAATGCGTGGTCGGAATTGTAGTACTCCCATTCGCTGTAACGGCCGGACAGCACGATATCGTATTCAGCCAGCCAGGCCTTCACCGTTTCGACGTTTTTTGCGCGAGCATGGTCATAGACGACGTAGGCATACGGCATGTCTACGATGTTGGCAGTCAGGATCACGTCTTTGGATGTCAGCAAGCCGACTTCGATACAGTCCGAAATGCAGCGCGCGATCAGCGCATCGCCATCGACCGGTAATGGCTTGGTTGGCGAATAGGAAATTTCGCAGGTCAGGCCGAATCCGCCCGGCGGATTGCAATGCGGACTGGCGTTGCCCTGCACGAAGATGCGATGAAAAATCGTCTCTTCGGGATAGTAGATCCAGTGCTTGTCCGTGACGTTTTCACGGCCGACGCCGAGGTTGACGCATTTGACAGACAGATGGCGCAAGCCTGCCGCCGCCGCACGGACGTCGTCGGGTGCTTCATCACCGATCATGCGTACCAGTTCCGGCAGTGGCATCGTACTGACCAGATGATCGTAGCGGAAACGGCGGCCGTCGATGAGAGCGACCACATGCTCGCGAGGCGAGATGCGCGCGACCTGCGCATTAGTTTCGATCTTGCCCTGAATATGCGGCAGGAAGCCTTTCACCAATGCTTGGAAACCGCCCTTGAGTGGATAGCCGAAACGCGCGTTCGGTCCCATCGGCTTGCCAACTGGCTCCAGCGCACCTTCGATGATTTCCCGCAGGTCTGGCAGCGGAACACGACCGCCCAGCCATGAGGTTTCCATCTGATCGAGCGGCACGGTCCAGAGCTTCTTGTTATAAGGTATGGCGAAGTGCTTGGCAATGCCGGCGCCCCATACCTTATAAATAAACTCTTCGAAATTTTTCGGCTTGGCCGGACTGCCGCTGCTGGCGGCAGCCGTATCGTCCGAACCCAGTTCGACACTGCCATCGGCGCAGCAATCCTGCGGAACCTTCGCCATGTCGGCGGGCTTGCTGCTCTGTGAAGATGGCGTGGCGGACGTCTGGTTCAGGTCGCCAAAACGCGCTTCCATGGCGCCGACGATGCATTCGGTGATCACGGCCGGTGGCAAGCCGTACAACGCACCCTGAAACGGATAGCGCGTGAAGACATTTTTACTGTAGACCCAAGCCTCGCGGTTTTGCCAGTGGATGTTATCGCCCAGCAGCTTTTCATAAAGCTTGAGCACATACGGATCATTCGAGAACATGATGTGTCCGGCATAATCGAATGTAAAGCCACTGTCCTCGACCGAGCGGCACCAGCCACCGACGGTGTCGTTTTTTTCCAGGAGCACTGCATTGGCGCCGTAGTGATACGCCGCACTCAGACCGGTCGGTCCGGCACCGACAATCACGCACGGCACGGTGAAGGTCTGGGTCGCCCGCCGCAATGGATTGACGCGGCGTTCGACCTGCGCCTCGGACGGTTGCCCGTTCGACTGCACCGCCGCCGTGTGGTCGACCGCATGTCTTCCCGGAACAGTAGACCGCAACAGCGCGTTCATCCGATCGACCGTTGCTCCCCATGACGTGCCCGCCACCACCGCACGCATTTTTTCAAGCATCGCTTCACGGATCAGCGGCCGCATCTGCATGGCGTTCTCGCATGCGGCGATAAAGCCGGCCGTATCGTCGCCGATGCCGACGATGTGGCCGTAAGGGATCGCCACGTCGGTTACGGCGGTACTGACGATGGGCAGTTCCGCTGCCATGTACTCGAGCACTTTGGTCGGGCTAATGTAGCGCGTCGAGTCATTAAGCGCGAATGGCATCAGGCACACGTCCCACCCGGCCAGGAACTGTGGCAGCGCTTCATAGGGTTGGTGCCCGAGGTAATGGATATTGGCACGCTGTGGCAGGCTGGCAGGATCGATCTTGACCACCGGGCCGACCAGCACGATCTGCCACTCCGGATGCGTATCAGCCAGCGCGGCCACCAGCGGCAAGTCGAGCCGTTCGTCGATC
>JACMQD010000206.1 GCA_014377155.1 Herminiimonas sp. | reverse complement strand
GTCGATGCCCAGCACCCGGACGATTTCGGGATCGCGCGAGCCGGCCCGGATGATCAGTCCGAAGCGCGTCTTTTCGATGAACAACCACAGCGCCAGGATGATGACCGCCGCCGCCACGATCAGGAACAGCCGGTATTTCGGAAAGAAGCCGAAGCCGAGATCGACCGCGCCACGCAGCGACTCCGGCGTGGTCGACGGCAAGCCTTCGATGCCGAACAGTACCCGCATCGCCTCGATCAGCACGTACGACAGGCCGAAGGTCAGCAATAACGGATAATCGATGCCGCGTCCGTAAAGCGGACGCACCAGAAAGCGTTCGGTCAGCAGGCCGATGGCGCCGACCGCGACCGGTGTGAGTACCAGACTCAGCCAGAAATTGCCGGTCAGCCCAAGAAAATACACGCCCAAAAAAGCGCCGACCATGTAGAACGCGCCATGGGCAAAATTGACCACGGTAAGCATGCCGAAAATCAGCGACAGGCCGATCGCCAGCAGTGCATAAAGCGCGCCCAGCGCGATCCCGGTCACCAGCTGCAGTCCCAGCAGCTGGGGCGTTATATCTCCCATGGACTTCCCTTCACTTGTACGATGCGGTTTCGGCTCAGGTCGAGATTTTGTGACCCAGTTCGTCGCAGGTGCGGAGCAGCTTTTCGTCCGGCTTTTCGATGTGCAATACATTAAAGACGTCGTACTTGTCCTTCATGTTCTTGGACTTCGATTCGACCACGATCACCGACTGCACCGACTGGTGGTCGCATTTGCGATACGACTGCGCACCCTTGTACCAATCGTATTTCAGTTGTCGCAGCGCGATGCTGACCGGCAGCGATTCGGTCGACTTGGCGTTGCGCACCGCCTGCAGCACGCTGCGCACACCTGCATAGCCTAGCGCGCCGTAATCGGACGGCACCGCGCCGCCGAAGGCCTTGCGGAACTTGTCGTTGAAGGCCTTGGCCGATGGGATGCTGTCTTCCATGCCCCAGTAATACGAGGTGCCGCCGATGATGCCATCGAACGCTTCGGCACCACCCGCCAGTCGCGAGGTGTACAAAAGCACCGGTGTAATGATCTTGGTGCCGGACTTAAGGCCGAAGTCGGTCGCCTGCTTGGCCGAATTGACCAGGTCGCGACCGAAATTACACAGCACCAGCACGTCGGGCTTGAGCGACTGAATGCGCGGGAGGAAAGCCGAATAGTCGGAGGTACCGATCGGATGGCGGATGTCGGCCAGCGTCTGCATCCCCAACGGCGTGCCGGCGCGCTGGAAACCGCGCACCATTTCATGACCGTAGGCATAGTCGGCCGTCAGGTAGACCACCCGCTTGCCGAATTTTGGAAAAGCGTAGCGTGCCACGGCGCCGGCGGTAATGTGCGGATTAAGCGCTTCGTGGAAGGTGTACAAGCTCCAGTCGCGCGCTTCGTTGATGGCGTCGGACTGGCTGATCGAATTGAACAGGATCTTGCGTTCCTTGCAGACTGCATTGATCGATAACTGGGTCGCCGCCGACAGCGAGCCGACAACGAAATCGACCTTGTCCTTTTCGATCAATTCCAGTGTGCGGCTGGCCGCTTCGCCCGGATTAAGCTTGTCGTCGCGCACCAGCAACTCGGCCATGCGACCATTGAAGCCACCCGTTTCGTTGAATTCCTTGACGGCCAGCTCGGCCGCGCGCTTCTGGTCCTGCGCTTCTGCTGAAAACGCGCCGGTCAGCGGCGTCGGGAAGCCGATCTTGATCGGCGCCGTGGTTTGCGCCTTGGCGATATTGAACCAGAACGGCGAACTGGCAGCGGCGATGCCGGCGCCGATTACCTGGCGGCGGCGTTTGTCATGGTTGGATTGCGTCATGGTGGTCTCCTCTTTATTATCGGTAAACGTTATCGGTAACGTTGCTTCCCTGGTCCTGCGGCTTCTTTGGTACATGCCACTTCTGGAACTCGGACCGGCACACTGCTTGCTCAACTGACAGGTGCCAGTTCAATTGCCGTTTGCTGCAATATCGTTTGCGCGCTGCGCGCCATCCCGGCCGCCTCTCGACTTGCCTGCGCCTGCATGTAGGCACCGAGCTCGCGACCGCGTTGGACCACGGCTTGTCCAGCATGCAGCCGGTCCACCTCGTAATCGATTCCCGCCGCGGGGTTGGCGCCGTGGCGATCTATGCAATCAACTAACGCCACGGCATCCTGCGCGGCCTTGGTCACACCCATGCCAACATGCGGCCGCGCCACGAACGAGGCGTCGCCCATCAATAGCACCCTGCCGAAAGCAATTTTCGCCGAGCTGACATCGAAGATCGGCTGCAGGAACGGTTGCGCGGTCTTTTCGAGGATTTCAGCGAATTGTGGCGCCAGCAGATCGCGCGCCGCCTGTCGCATTGCGGCGATATGCCGCCATGACACTTTGTTGGGCGCGATACCAAACGGATGGACATGGCCATCGTCGTCGGTCATCAAGCCGTCGAGCACACCGGGTTGCGGTGCAGGCCGGTACCAGACGAAATTGAAACGACGCTTGCCGGTTGCGGTGGTGTTGCCGACGCCGGCCACCGGGTACCCCAGGATTTGCTCACCGGCCGGCAATCCAAACGCAAAATGACCGAAGACGCTGTCGAGCGTGCGCCGCGACAGCACCGCTTCATCGCACACACCGCGCCATGCTACGTAGCCAGCATAAAACGGTTGGGTATCCGGGGCGAATTGCGCTCGTACCGACGACCTGATGCCATCGGACGCCACCAGTAGGTCGCCACTGACCAGGCGGTTGTCGCTGCAACGTACCTGCACGCCGTCGACATCTTGCGTGATAGTTTGCACGGCAACGCCCTGCAGATAACGGTCCGGCGGAAAAGCTTCGCGCAGTAACTGGTACAGCCGACTCCAGGAAGTCAGCAGCTGCGGCATTGCCAGCGACGAAGCCACCGTACCATCAGCGGCCAGCACGACGCGCGACCCGACCCGTACGCCAAGCGTCTCGTCAATCTCGACCCCGGCCTGCCGCAGTCCGGCGATCAGCGGCGCATGCGTGACGATGCCGGCGCCGCGACCGTCGAGCGACTGTGCGGCTTTTTCCAGTACCACAACATCATGGCCCCGGCGCAGCAGCAGATTGGCGGCCAGCAAGCCACCAAGCGATCCGCCTGCCACCAGGATGCGCGCCATGTCAGGCCGGCGCAGCAGACGCATCGAGCGCAGCTTTTTCGTGCGCAGGATAATTCAGCTCCACGACGATGCCGTTGGGATCGTCAAGAAACAACTGATACAGGCCGATGCCGGGCACTGCGCGCTCGCGAAAGCCGATGCCGAGCTGACGCAAATGGCCCAGCATGACTGCCAGGCCATCGGCGAAAAACGCGACATGGTCGATCACCCCCGAGCCGGTGGTTTCGGCTTCGGTGCGGTCGCCGAGATACTGCGACAGGCCTTGCCCGTCGTCGCGACCGATGCCGATGATGTGCACCACGGCATTGGCATACTGGTCATGATCGCCGGCATACATCCACAATCCCGGAAACGGAAAAGGCGGCCGCGGACCGACTGTCAGTCCGAGCACCTTTTCATAGAATTCGCGGCAGGCATCGAGGTTGGCCGTCCGTATCGAATAATGATTCAGCGCGATTGCCATGTCAGCTTTCCTTTGTTTTGGTAGTACGGGATTTTGGCTTGGCAAGCACTCTCTTGCGCGGCGTTGCCGACGCTGCCGGTTTGGCATCGAGTATTGCCGATGCCGACAACAGATAGGAACGCACGCGGTCGATAATGAATGCCTCGCCGTTGGGGTCGGTGGCGGCCGTATTGATCGCCTGGCCATAGATGAAGCGACGCACGCCGGTATAAAAAATCCCGCCATGCAAACCCATCAAGAGCTCCAGCTCGCGCACGCTCGGCTTGGCACGGGAGCTTGAGCCGCGAAATTTTCGCGTCTCGCGCACCAGCCGCGGAAACAGTCGCTCACGCAGCAGCGCGAAAAAACGGTCGGGAATGTAATGATCCGACAGCCCCGAAAAAATGAAGATCCGTACGAAATCACGCGTCAGCACCGTGTCTGCATAGTCGCAATAGAAACGCACGATCTTTTGTTCGGGGTCAAGCGCGGGATCGTCGAGCATCGCTTGCCATTCAGGTTTCCAGCGTCCCTCGAACAACTCTTCGTAGACCCGTTCGATGAGTGCTTGTTTGGTGGGGAAATAATGATAGAACAGCGCGTGCGTAATCCCCATGTCACGCGCCAGCACCCGCATCTGCCCATCCAGACCATGCTCGGAAAAGAACTGAATGGCGCCTGCCAGGATCTGTTTTTCGCGTTCTTCGACGGACAAGCGTTTGCGCGGCGCAGCAATTTCCTGCTGGCCTGCTGCGCTGCGCAATTTAACGGATGAAGATTTTTTTTCCATGTCAGTGTTTACCAATCGTTCAATATTGTGGCATATAATTAATCGGTTGGTAAATAAAAATAACCTGCAGTAGTGTGCGGCAGCGACGCCACCCACAGGCGTGAAGCGACATTCAAAAATCATGAGGACGACGGCATGGAACTGAGCGGTGATTTGCTGATAGGTGCGCCACGGGCGAAAGTTTGGCAGGCACTCAATGACCCCGGCGTGCTGGTGCATTGCATCCCGGGTTGCGAGGAAGTGCAGCGTATTTCTCCTAACGAAACCCACACACGCGTGCTGCTGAAGATGGGTCCGGTGCGCGCGCGCTTCGTCGGCAAGATCCTGATGACCGATATTTTGCCGGACCAGGGATGCACACTTAATTTCGAAGGCTCCGGTGGTGCGGCCGGTTTTGCGCGTGGCACGTCGGTGGTATCGCTCGATGGCGAAGGCGACCAGACCCGACTGCGCTACAGTGCCAACGCATCGGTCGGCGGCAAGCTGGGTCAAATCGGCGGACGCATGATCGACGCGTCCGCCAAACAGATGGCCGACCAGTTTTTCAGCGCGTTGCAGGCACGGCTTGCAAGCGTGTCTGGCGACGATGGCACACCGGCAGTCGCGCAAG
>JACMQD010000028.1 GCA_014377155.1 Herminiimonas sp. | reverse complement strand
GCAGGGGTGGTCCATATCGCGGGATGCGGATACCTAGCGCGGCGACCAGCGCAAAATCGGTGCGCCAGTGCAGGTAGTGGCCGCATTTTTCCATTTCATCGACCCTGACCGTACCATGCCCGATGGTACGGCTGCTGTTTTCGGTACCGGTGGCAAAAATAAATCCCGGCGGGCTCATGGTCGCCTCGCTAACCTGAAGCGCCAGGGGCGTTCAATCCCAGTGGTCATTCGAAAAAATAGGTACTGCAGGGCGGCGAGCGGTTTCGCTAGCACCATCCGGCAGCACGCGGCATGAAGGCGGGAACGCACTATGTGACGTGGCCGCTCCAGCATTCGCCAGGAAAGGCTACCGACAATCTCGCGCATGGCGCATCCGCTTGGTAGCGAGATGGATTCGTTCGGTGGGCCGGATTAAATTTACATGAATCGGTAAATAATTATCGGTAGCAGTCGTTTTTTTAAGCGTGTGTCGCATCGTTATCAACGGGTGCAAGTTGGATGCCAGTCGAAAGGCTGTTCTCTCAGACACCGTTCAGGTAGCGGTTTTTGCAGTACATCCTGCAGTTCGTGCAATCCGTCGCAATCCGGTCGCACTGGCGCGCTATTTTTTCTACAGTGGCGTCATTGAACTTTCACCCCACCAGGAGTCACCATGAAAAACCGCTCGAAATTTCAAACCGCCGCGCTTGTTTTCCTGTGCCTGAGTATTGCCGCAGCGGCTCTGATACTGGCGCAACCGGCACCGCGCGCGCTGCTGATAGACCCGTCGATCGCCACTATTACCGTGACCGCCAAGCGGCTGACTGCCATCGAAAAAATCCAGGCAGCGAAAGATGACGCTAACAATGGCGAGCACGCGGTAACCGCTAAAAATCCACCCGCCGGCAAGCCGATATCGGATGCGACGGCGCAAGACTTACTGTTGGCAAGCCATGTGTAATGCGAATTTATTGCCGGCGATCAGTTAAAATCGGCCACTTCCAGCAGCGTGCGACCAGCGACCAAATGAAACTAAACGTCCCCCCTACCCTGCAGCAGGTACTTGCCCGGAGCATCACATGGTTGGGGCTTGCATTTGACCGCACTGCAATCTGGGTGACGCAGTTATCATGGTTTAAATTTTTACTCTTCGCTCTGCTGTTGATCGCGGCGGGTGCCATTATGGAAGACACGCTTTTTTCGCCAGATCCGGAAGTCGTTATCGTCCGCAATGGCGATAAAAACAGGCACGGCAACAAAGCGGAAGACCGCGCCCGCCGCAACAGCGAGGCCCGCGTAACAATCGACAAAGACGGCATCCGCATATTCAACAGCAAGAATGCGCCCCCTGCTCCGTCTGCAAATGCGACGCCACCCATCGTGGCCCCTGTGCCGCCGGTACCCCCGGTGCCACCTGCTACGCCGGTGCCGGGCATGCCAGGGGTACCAACGTCACCGGATGTGCCTGTATCGACTGCCGACACGCCCAAGCCCGGCATTACAGTCGATCGTCATGGCGACGTCCACATCGCCTTGCCGAGCGAAATCGACGAGACTGTTCGCGAAGCGATCGTCGACGCAGTGGATGGCGCTGCCGAAGAAAAAGTGAAGAACTATCGCAAGCAGTCCTCTACCTGGTTTACCAATTTTGTGCTGTTGCTGGTGCTGGGTCTGTTCGGCACCAAGGCGCTCATGGGCGGCAAGAAACGCGCCGAAGCACAAGCTACCGTCGCCAACGCTAGCGCCGAACGCGAAGCCCTGCAGCGCCAGGTCTCCGAGGCAAAAATGCAGATGATGCAGGCCCAGGTAGAACCGCATTTTTTGTTCAACACGCTGGCGTCGGTCGAGCACCTGATCGAAACCGACCCGCCACGCGCTTCCGCCATGCAGCGGCGCCTGATTCAGTACTTGCGTGCGGTATTGCCGCAAATCCGCGAAACTGCCGTAGTGACCAATCTCGGGCGCGAGGCCGACATGGTGCAAGCCTATCTTGAGTTGCTGAAAATGCGCATGGAAGAACGGCTGCAAATCGACTTCGCTGTCGCCGAAGGCTTGCGTTCGGCGTCGTTCCCACCGATGATGCTGCAGTCGCTGATCGAAAACGCCATCAAGCACGGACTCGAATGCAAACCCGACGGTGGCACCCTCCGCGTCAGCGCGGAAGTGGCACACAACAAGTTGCGGGTCACCGTGGCCGATGACGGCATGGGGTTCGGTACAGTCAAGAGCGATGGCACCGGCACCGGTTTGCAAAACATCCGCGAACGACTCAAGCTGCTATACGGTAATGCGGGACACTTGACGATTGCAGCCAGCCAACCCGCCGGTGTGATCGCGACGATCGAAGTGCCCTATCAACTGGCCAATTGAACCGAACCGGACCACCGATGCCAAGCGCGATTATTGCGGATGACGAAAGACTGATGCGCGACCAGTTGCGCTTGCGCCTGAGCCAGGCATGGCCCGAACTCGACATTGTCGGTGAAGCCAAAAACGGTGACGAAGCGATCGCGCTGGTGGCCCGATGCCAGCCGGATTTCACCTTCCTCGATATTCGTATGCCAGGCAAGACGGGCCTCGAAGCGGCGCAGCAGATCGGCGGCAAGAGTCATGTCGTTTTCATCACCGCCTACGATCAGTATGCAGTCGAGGCATTTGAGCGCGGAGCCGTCGATTATGTGTTGAAGCCGGCCGAACCGGAACGCCTGCAACTGACAGTCGCGCGTCTCAAGGCGCGGCTGGCTGCCGCACCGCCTGATATCAGCATAATGCTGGCGCAATTGGCAAAGCAGATGGGCCTGACGCCCAAGCCGAATTATCTGCAATGGATCCAGGCATCGGTCGGCCAGGAGCTGCGCCTGATCCCGGTCGACGAGGTACTTTTTTTCCAGTCCGATGACAAATACACGCGGGTGCAGACCAGTCGCTACGAGGCGCTGATCCGCAAGCCGGTGCGTGACCTGGCGGACGAACTCGACCCGGAGCTGTTCTGGCAAATCCATCGTTCCACCCTGGTCAATGTCAAGTCGATCGACGGTGTCACGCGCGATTTGCGCGGCAGGCACCTGGTCCTGATCAAGGGTCAGCCTGACAAACTGGAAGTCAGCCGCAGTTTCGTGCATCTGTTCAAACAAATGTGAGGCCTGCATGTAGGCTTTTGTCCGCAGCATTGCGCTGGTGCAGGCAAACGCCGGTTGACAAGCCGAGGGCGAATTTGCCTTCGTCGACAATACCGCCAATATGATCTATTGGCTTGAGTTGCATGCCATGACTTATCCTTGCGGGGAAACGTACACCACGTTTCAGCACCCCAATCGCGCTGACCGACTTGTGTGTGCATGAGAAATGTACCGCGCCTACATCATCAGCATGTCGTGCATCAAGGCGTACCAGGATGATGTTCTATCAACTACACAATGTGCGACAACGAACAGAGCCGCGTTACGGCCGATTGTATGATCGTTTGTCTGCCGGTCTCGACAAGGCCGGCGTTTATCCCACCGCAATAACAAGGAGCATGCAATGAGTCTTATATCGTTCATCAAGGAAGCTGGCGAAAAACTGTTCCACAAGACGCCGGCAGTCGCCGCTGCCCCGGCAGACCAGGCAGCGCCATCGCAAGCCGACGTAGCGGCATTGAACGACACGGCCGGCAACGCCATCCTGACGTACATCCGGACCCAGAATCTGTCGGCCGACGGTTTGGACGTAAGCTATGACGGTGCCAGCTCGACCGCGACCGTAACAGGTGTCGCAGCGGATCAGGCAACACGCGAAAAAATCATCCTCTGCTGCGGCAATGTCAACTCAGTCGAGCACGTCAACGACCAGCTCACCGTCGCGACGCCATCGAGCGAAGCCCGCTACTACACCGTCAAGAGCGGCGATAATCTGTCGAAAATCTCGAAGGAAATGTACGGCGACGCCAATAAGTACAATGATATTTTTGAAGCCAATCAGCCTATGCTGAGCAGCCCGGACAAGATCTATCCAGGTCAGATGCTGCGCATTCCGGCATAGTCCTATCGTCTGGTGATTTAAAACTCACCGTCAATCTACCTGGCCCACAGCGCCGCGCCCGCGCGATCGAGGTGCGTCAGGTACAGTCGCAGGTCGAACTCGTATTGATGATAATGCGGCTCCATGTGCGTACACAATTTGTAGAACGCCTTGTCGTGACCTTTTTCCTTCAGGTGGGCAAGCTCGTGTACGGCGATCATTTTCAGGAACTCGGACGGCACATTCTTAAATACCGACGCAACCCGGATTTCATGCTTCGATTTCAACTTGTTCCCCTGCACTCTGGAGATGGCCGTGTGTGTACCCAAGGCATGCTGAATCACATGAATTTTGTTGTCGAACGCCACTTTGCTAATGGGTTCACCATTGCGAATATGTTCATTTTTAAGTGTGATCACGTAGTCGTACAGAGCGCGGTCAGTCCGTACTTCATGCGAAGTCGGATAGCGTTTCAGAAGTACCTCTGCCAGCTTATCGTCATCAAGCAGGGTTTGCACCTGTAGACGCACGTTGTCTGGATAACCCATCAAATATTTCATACAGCTTTTATCTCTCCAGAACCCGTATTTCCCGCGTGATAACCTAACCGACGCCATTACGGTGACCAGTGCGCGGCAATTATAACGCCTTCAATGCCGCAAAATGCGCGCAACGACAGGGTCCTGGGATTGTCAAAATTGTGTATGTGATCGCACGCCATTTTGGCAGGCGAAGTGAGTTATCGCTTATCGAAGGAAACCGCGGGATGGAACATCGATGTCAACGTACTCGGGTATGGCTCAGCGAAACTTACAAGGCTAGCTTCGCCAGCGAAATCGAACGCGGCAGCATGGATTACCTGATTGCGACACTTGCTCGAAAAAACCTCGGCCTTGCCGCCCGCCAGTGATCTCGCGGCAGGTCGACAGCGATCAATAAAGGTTGATCAGTTCCAGTGCGCTGTCCTGATTGGTAATGAACGTAACGATGCCGGTTTCCTTCATGAAAGCGGATGTCGGGTCGGGCTGAAACTCCACGACCAGTCTGCGCAACTGGTCGATCTTGGCGGCCCCGAGTTTCTTATCGGCCAGTAGAACGTAGACCGGAAAGTCGGCAGTCTTGTGAATCTGCCGATGCCCGGCGGCCGCCAGCTTTTGTGCAATCGTATCCGACCGGAATACGGCAATTTCGCAGAACTTGGTTTGCAGGTGGAATTCCAGTGCCTCGCTCTCGCGAACGGGTTTGTATGACAAGACCTTTTCCAGCAGTTTTTCTTTTTTAAGAATTGCCTCACCAGTTGCAATCGCAAATGGATCACTTGCCACGACACAGCGCCCGCCGACATCGGCCAGCCGTTTTGCGCTCGAATCGGCTCTCGCGAAGAAATATATATGGTTGTTTCCCAAATCTTGTGAGAAACCGATCGCCTCGTAACGTTTCGACCTGAGCGCTTCGGCTGCGTCGCTGGTGTACACCAGCAATAAAGGATATTGACTGCCGTTGATCGAGGATTTGATCGATGAAGCCAGCAGCGGCTTGGCTTCAACCTTGGCCTCGAGCGCTTTGCCGAGCAGACTGGCGAATGGCCGATAAGTATCCTGCGTGTTATAGATAGTGCTTGAATTACCGGCACCGGCACTGACAGCAAGAGAAATCACTTGCGCCTGCACGGACCCGCAAAACAGCAACATGGCAAGTATCGGCAAAAGCAGCCGGTTCACCTTGCCGTGAGGGGCTCGACTTCTGCGTGCGGCCTCTGCAATTCCTGGCGATTTCATGAAAATCCTTTCACGGTTTCCTGCCAAGAAAAAACATTGGCTACGAACAAGTTTATACCAACTCTTAACTTTCTTCGCACCCGATCATTGCATTTGCAAAATATTATGTTTATGGCGACTAGATAAGGGTGTTTTGTACGGATCGACAGTGAAACGAGGGAACCCGACGCAGATGATCATCTCCAAACCTTTTTGGGAGGATGTATGAATGATCACGATCAGAGCAATACTGAAAAAATGCAAGCACCTGACGATCTTTGTAATGAACACGCCGGAAGCGACGTAAAACCTGTTCCAGTCAGTTCCGTGACACCCGTAATCGAGCCGGACGGCACGGAGGATCCCGGATCGAATGCCGAAGACCT
>JACMQD010000205.1 GCA_014377155.1 Herminiimonas sp. | reverse complement strand
GACAAGCTCAGGCCGCTGCCGATTGCGCACATTGCATGTTCGCGCACACCGAAGTGAAAATTGCGACCGCGATAGCTGGCATTCGGATCTTCTCCCGTCGGTTGGAAATTGCCGGCAAATTCGAATTTCAGATGGGTCTTGGTCGATGGTGCCAAGTCCGCTGATCCTCCCAGCAGCCATGGCACGTTCGCGGCAATCGCGTTCAGTACCTGGCCGGAGGCATCACGCGTCGCCATGCCTTTTGCATCTGCGGTAAAGCGCGGCAACGCATCATCCCAGCCGGGCGGTAAATCGCGCTGCTGCATGTGGTCCAGTTGCTCGGCCAGATCCGGGTACTGGCTGCGATACGCGGCGAATAGTGTTTCCCATTCGGCGTGGGCGTCGGCACCACGCTTGCCAAAAAGACTGCTGAAATGCTCGACCACGCCTTCTGGTACGTCGAATTGAGCGTCCGGATCGCAGCCGTAGAACTGTTTCGCCAATCGCACTTCCTCAACGCCGAGCGGCTCGCCGTGCGCTTCGCTGCTGTCCTGTTTGTGAGGTGCGCCAAAGCCGATGTGGCTATGGACGATGATGAGGGTAGGGCAGTCGGTCGTATCGATAAAACGCTGATAGCTGTCACTCAATAATTTCAGATCATTCGCGTCATCGACATGGACGACCTGCCAGCCATAGGCGGCATAGCGCGCTGCGACATTTTCGGTAAATGCGAGTTCGGTCGAGCCTTCGATGCTGATGCGATTGTCGTCGTAAATCCAGCACAGGTTGGATAATTTCAGGTGTCCGGCGATCGACGCGGCTTCGCTGGTGATGCCTTCCATCATGTCACCATCGCTGCAGAGGGCGTACACGTTGTGGCGAAACAGGTCGTAGTCTGGACGATTGTAGGTGGCCGCAAGCCAGCGCTCCGACATGGCCATGCCGACGCTGGTCGCTGCGCCTTGTCCTAGCGGACCGGTGGTCGTTTCGACGCCGGAGGTCCAGCCGAATTCGGGATGACCGGTGCAACGGCTGCCGGCTTGCCGAAATGTCTTCAGGTCTTCCAGCGTCACCGCCAGTCGCTCGTCGCGGTCCTTGGGTGAATAACTGGCGCTGTCAGCCTTCACACGGCACAGATGCAGCATGCTATACAACAACGCGCAAGCATGTCCGGCTGACAGCACGAATCGGTCGCGATTGATCCAGTTCGGAACAGCAGGATCGAAGCGCAGAAATCCTTGCCATAAACAGTATGCAGTCGGCGCCGCGCCCATTGGCGTGCCGGGATGGCCGGAATTCGCTTTTTGAACGGCGTCGATCGACAGTGTTCGCAGCGTGTTGATGCAGAGTTGATTGAGTTGCGACGGTACCATTACGGTGTGCTCCTTTGAATGACAGGGGATCTCATGCAGGAAAATCCAGAAACCAGATGACCTCGCCGTTAGGCCTCAGTGCGCCGGCAGGGATCGCCGTATCGGCGGCGCGCGCACGATGGACGGCAGTGGCTTTTTCAGTGCCGGTCACGAGGAAAGCCGTGACGCGGCTGGATTCCAGCGCGGGGTAGGTGAGCGTGAGGCGACTGTGTTCGCGCCCTTGCGGTACGGATGCGACCCACTCGGTTTTTTCTTGCAACACCGGTTGGTCGGGTAGCAACGATGCCGTATGACCGTCGGTACCCAGTCCCAGAAAGTTTACGTCGAATAAGGGGCGGGACGGATCGAGAATGTCGGCGCCGTACGCTCGGTGCAAGATCAGCTGATACGTCTTCGCTGCGCCATCCGGATAACCGACCACGGGCATCGGATAAATTTGATTCGACGGGATCGGTGCGTTTCTCAGCAGGGTCTCGCGAACCATGCGGTAATTACTCTGTGCATCGTCAACCGACACGAAGCGCTCATCGCCCCAGAACAGATGAACCCGGTCCCACGCAACGCGCGTGCGATATTCCGGCGAGCCCAATAGCGTGTACAACGCGCGCGGGGTGTTGCCACCACACAGAGCGACCCGCACCGGATCTCTCGCGTTGTTGACTAGCTCGGCGAACCAATTGGCAACATGCGCGGCTAACTTTCCCGGATCGACCACGACGTCAGTGCGCCCGCCGATCGAGGACCTGGAGATCGTGTACGGAGGCGACTTCGAGTAATGGAGCGAACTGGTGCCATCGTCAGAATTTGCTTGATTCATTGTTAGCCTCCTGCAAGTAGGGGTGAACTAAAAAATGGCCGAGCCCGTTTGGCGTCTCTACGTCATGGTGAACGCTTCGCTGTACCGCTTTTCGACTCAATCATTGCCATCAATCCGGTCCAGGATTTCGTGAACGATTCGGCACCTTCCACTTGCAATTGGTCGGCGAGCGCATCAACGTCGAAACCCGCTTTAGCAAACTCACTCAGCACGACTTCGGCATCACCGCCATCTTCCTGCATCGAAGTAAGCGATCCATCATAGGCCGCCAAAGCTTTCAAAGTTTGCTCCGGCATGGTGTTGATGGTGTTCGGTGCAGCCAGATTTTCGACATAATAGGTCTCTGGAATGTGCGGGTCTTTTGTGCTGGTGCTGGCCCACAGAAGGCGTTGCGTGAGCGCGCCTGCGTCCGCGAATTTTTTCCATTCCGGCGAGGCCAGACGGTCACAATAAGCTTTGTAGGTTCGCTTGGCGATCGCCAGGCCGAGGCGATTAAGCAATTCCGGCGAGGCTTTTTTCAGGATAGCCTTATCCCAGCGGCTGACGAAAATCGATGCGACCGAATTGACCTTCGCATCAAGACCGCCATCGATACGACGCCGGATTCCGCGCCAATAGGCATCAGCCGCCGCCGCGTACTGCTCGCGCGAGAACAGCAGCGTGACGTTCACGGGCACGCCAGCAAAAATCGTTTCCTCAATGGCGTGCAAGCCGGCAGGCGTGCCGGGAATCTTGATGAATAGGTTGGCGCAGGCCGCGCTGGCATGCAGGCGTTTCGCCGCTTCGATGGTCGCTTGCGCATCGTCGGCCAACAGCGGCGAGACCTCCAGTGAAACCCAGCCGTCCATGCCGCCAGTTGCGGCATGCGCCGGGAGTAACAATGCGGCGGCTCGCTTTAAATCTTCAATGGCCAATTCGAAAAACAGGTCCTCGCCGGATTTGCCGTTTTTAACTTTCTGCTCAATCGCTTCGTCATAGTCTCTAGTGTCGCTGATCGCCTGATCAAAGATGGTCGGATTCGACGTCAGACCCGTCACTGCGTAGTCGCTGATATAGCGATGCAACGTCCCGCTGTCGAGCAAATCGCGCGTGATGTTGTCGAGCCAAAGGCTCTGGCCAAGAGCGTGTAATTCGGTTGTTGCGTTCATGGGAGCCTCATCAAATTGGTGAAGTCGTGGTTGATCAAGTCGCCTATGTGTTCGACCGTGATATCGGCCGCTGGATAGGTGACCATATTTTTTTGGTCGAAGGCATAGTGCCCTTGGCGCGGGAAAACAGTGGTCAGCCGGTCGCCCAAGGTTTCTTTCATGGCTGCCAGGATGCGTAATTTGTCGTCGACCATCACGTAGTGGCGCGCCGGGTAGCGCGCGGCCACCGCATCGAGCATGCGCTCCTTGTGGATGTAGATGAGAACGCGACCATCTACGGCGTCCCACAATCCCGAGCGTTGCACCTTCCGCGGCTGGAACACG
>JACMQD010000204.1 GCA_014377155.1 Herminiimonas sp. | reverse complement strand
CCCTGCGTGGATTTGGCGCAACAGCTGCAGGCAGTCGAAAGCGCCATTACGTCTGCCAAAAAAGCGCTCATCCACGAGCACATCAGCCAATGTTTAGCGCATGGCGACGGTCAGGACGTCGTGGAAGAATTCAAGGCGATCGCCAAATACTTGTAATACCCACTCAGTCAAGCTGGCGCTCCATGCGGAGGCAGATGATATTGATGTCAAAAAGGTCCCACAGTATCTTGCAAGTGTGGAGGGAGTGGCCGGGGTCTACGAGCATCAAAGGCGTAGCGTTGACCTCTGCGGCCCGGCATTGAGAGAAATGGCGACGACTTCCCGACTGCTATCGCTTCGATGGCGGTTACAGCTTCGATATCACAGTACGTTGGTTGACGATCCTTCTGGCGAGCGCGTCGCTCTGGACAGAAGCGGATTCAACCCGGAGCTAACCCACGATCCTGCCAGCACGATCCTTGGGTTCTCTGTCAATGCAGGTGATGTGTATTGGGAGTCGTTAGCACGAACGCTCGCCTGAATGCTGTACCTCAATGGTGACGTGAGAAAGGCCGGGAACCGACCGCAAAAGCTGGTGATAAAACCGCGTGTCATGTGTTTGCGCAGTGGTTTCAACAGCGGCAACTGCACTGAAATGCCCCGGCCCGAGACGCCAGACGTGCAGGTCCACCAATCCATCGCCTGCAGACTCGACGGTGCTTCTTATTTTGCGGGCAATCGAATCATCCTTGTTCAGGTCAACGAGAATGGCGCCCGTGTCACGAATCAAACCGTAGGACCAGTTGGCGATGACCAGCGCGCCGACGATGCCGGCCAAAGGATCCATCCAGAGCCATTCGAATATCTTTGCCAACACCAGGCCGACGATTGCCAGTACCGACACGGCGGCGTCCGCAATAATGTGTAGGTAAGCAGCACGCATGTTGTGGTCACGCGTATCCACCCCGCCTGCTTCAGCGGGGTGGGCATGCTCTTCGAATACCAGTGAATGGGTGTCTTCGCCCATTTTTACTAATGCGGTGAACGTATGGGGCTCTGGAATGGTTGTCGTCGATTGCCATGCGCCGCCTGCGTCGGCAAACACGAAATCCTGACGATGACCATCCGGCCTGACAGTCGTCACGACGGCCTGTATCAAGAAATCGGCATTCTTGGCGTCGGTTTCCAGGCGAAATACGGCAGGTCCTGTTTTTTCAAAGATCGCCAGCGAACACGCACCGGCTGCTGACTGAAACTCCTTTCGTTCATCGTCATGCGCGTGCTCTGCGTGATCGTCATGGTCGCCATGACCATGACCATGACCATGACCATGACCATGGCTGTGATCGTGATGATCGTCGCCACTCAATAACCAGGCGCTGGCAACGTTCACCAGAAGACCAACCACCGCAATTGGAATCGCTTCCCGAAAATGAATCGGAACCGGTGACATGAGCCGCAAGACCGCTTCGTAACCGATGATCAGCGCAATCATCGCTAGAATAATGGCGCTGGTAAAGCCGGCCAGGTCTCCCAGCTTGCCAGTGCCAAAGACGAACCTCGGGTCATGTGCGTGTTTGCGGGCATAGGTGTAGGCCAGCGCCGCGATCAGCATGGCGCCGGCATGGGTCGACATGTGCATGCCGTCAGCCACCAAGGCCAAGGACCCAAACAGGGTGCCGCCGACGATTTCGACAATCATCATGGTGGCGGCAAGGCCGATGACCCACCAGGTTTTTCGGGCGTTCTTGTCGTGTCCCTCGCCTAGAAAAACATGGTCGTGGCTGTCTCCGAACGGCACGTCGTAAAAATTACTCATAAAAAACTCACTTGAAATAGCTGTGGACAACGTCGATCAATTGCTCGCGGGCGTCAGCCGACGACCCTCCTGCGCCATGGTCCGCATCGACCAGATGGGTACGGATGTGATCCTCCAATACCACCGCGAGCAAGCCTGTCATCGCGCCTCTGCAGCTCGTGATCTGTTGCAAAACTTCGATGCAGTCGCTTTCCTTGTCGAGAGCACGTTCGATGGCATCGACTTGCCCCCGAATACGCTTGATTCTATTCAGCAGTTTCTGTTTGTCTCGGATCGTATGTCCCATGCGCTCGTCAATTAATATAGGGGGGTATACTATTATCATCGAATATAACCGTTATGTGGCGAAAAATCGAAAGCGGAATTCTGCGAATGCCGGTTATTTCGAACGTTTTTTGCTGCGCTTCGGTTTTTTTCTCCCGGCTTTCAACGCAGCGAGTGTTTTGCTTTTTTGCACTCGACGATTTTGCAGATATTGCCGCAAACCAAAGATCGCGGCGACGGCGAAGAAAATTACCAGGCCGCCTGTGTAGTAAGCCTTCTCGGCGTGCGAGAGATAGTATTGATGTTCGTTCATGGTCTATACTCTGAAGCTGCACATGGCTTTCCAAACGCGTCATGCACCTTAACCCTTTCTCAAAAAACAAATCACTCGCGATATTGCTGGTCGTGGTGATGGTTGTCGCTCAGTGGGTGGGCCTTAAGCATCGTGTCGTTCACGGATCAGGCGGATCGGCGCCCCAGTCGCTAACGCAGTCGGTTTCGGGCTTCGGAGTCAACTGGAGCGACCAGGTTAATCATTCGTGTGTTGCCTTTGAAGCTGCCACGGTGAGTGCTGCGCTCGCTAGTCCATGCTTCGTCGTACCGATCGTACCGAATACCCATGTCTTGGCGCTCTGGATTGCCTTCGCCTCCTGGCAAGCGCCGCATACGTCACATTTCTCTTCCCGCGCACCACCTGCCTGACTTTCCTTCGTCGCCGCATTGGTCGGCTTGTTGCCTATGGCAACCAGCCGCTTGTCGCCCTGTCTATCGAGGAATCATCATGCATGTCCAACGCACTGTATTGGCAAGCGCGGTCCTGTCCGCACTTGCATCGCTGTCCTACGCACAAACCGTCGACAAAATCCTTCCCGCGGTAACCGTCACATCGACGCCTTTCGGGCAAGGTGAAGGAGACCAGATCCTGACACCGGCCAAGGTATTGTCCGGTGACGAGCTGCGTAACAAGGAGGGAAGCTCCCTTGGTGAAACACTTTCTCACGAACTAGGCGTATCGACCTCCGGCTTTGGTGCCGGCGCATCCAGGCCGATCATTCGTGGTCTCGAGGGCTCGCGCGTCAAAATTTTGCAGAACGGGATGAGCGTCTCGGACGTCTCGGGCCTGTCGAACGATCATGCGGTCGCTACCGAGTCGTCCACGGCAAGGCAGATTGAAATCCTGCGGGGTCCGGCAGCGTTGCTCTATGGTTCAGGCGCCATCGGCGGCCTGGTCAATGTGGTCAATGATCGCATTCCGACAGTCCTGGAAAAAAACCCAACCGGCGAGGCCGACGCAAAGTATGGAACGGCGGATCGCTCGAAAAGCGCCGCGGCGTCAATCGATGCGTCTGCAGGACCGATCGGTTTTCATATCGATGCCAACGCCCGCCGCGCAGAGGATTACAAGATTCCGGGTTATCGCATCCTGAACGACCCCACCTCAGCCTATGGCCGGCTGCCGTTGTCTTTCACGCATTCAGACAGTGTCGGCGCTGGTGCGTCGTATATCGACAGTTGGGGCCACCTGGGTGCGTCCGTAGCCAGCATGAACAACAAGTACGGTATTCCAACGCTGGCCGGGTCCCAGATCGATCAGTCGCAAATGCGCTACGACATCGATGCGCTGGTCAACAACCCGCTACCGGCATTCGAGACGTTCAAATTCAAGCTCGGCTACACCGACTACAAGCATAGCGAGCTTGACCTGAGCGACGTGCCGCAGACAAATTTCAAGAACCGCTCCCTCGAGTCACGCTGGGAATTGACGCACAAACCGATGATGGGCTGGCACGGCACCTTCGGCATCCAGACCGACAACACGAATTTCTCGGCGCTCAACGCCGGCACCGGCGGACCCGATACGGTACCGGTGACGCGCTCGACATCGGTGGCCGTCTTTCTGGTCGAAGAACGTGAATTCGGCCCCGTTCACATGAACGCAGGTGTCCGGATGGAATCGGTAAAGCGACGCCCTATCAGTGGCCAGGAGCGTGACTTTCATCTTCTTTCCTATTCGGTCGGTGGCTTGTGGAGCTTCATGCCGGGATACGGCTTTGGTGCAACGGCTTCAGTGGCGCAGCGTGCACCAGCAGCAGACGAGTTGTATTCAGCCGGGCCACACGATGCAACCGGCACCTTCGATATCGGTAACCCGAATTTTGTGAAAGAGACGTCGCGCAACATCGAACTGAGTCTGCAAAAAACCGCGGGCATGATCCGATGGAAAGGCAATGTCTTCAACAACCGCGTTAAAAACTTTGTGTTCGGCCAGGTGGCGGGCAACACGGTTGATGCGGACGGCAATCCGGGCGGTGAATTTCGAGAACGAATTTTTAGTCAGGGGTATGCCACCATCCGCGGCGCGGAAGCCGAAGTCAGTTACAACCAGCGCGGTGAAGGTATATCGGCCCGGGGTTTTGCGGACATGTCACGAGGCACGTTGGATAACGCCGGCAGCTTGCCGTTGCAGCCAGCAACCCGCTTCGGTACCGACCTGGGCTACCGTCAGGGGCCGGTTCGGGCCGGACTATCGCTGATTCATGCGTTGAAGCAGGATCGGCTTGCGGCGTTTGAGTCTAGCCAAACGCGCTCTTACACCCAAGTCGACGCAAACCTCGGTTACACACAAAAATACGGTGCAATGGACCTGACCTATTTTGCCATTGCCAGAAACCTCTTAAATCAAGACATTCGACTCTCGACATCGCTTTTGAAAGATGTTTCGCCGTTACCCGGACGCACGTTGATGATTGGCGTCAGGACTAGATTCTAAGTTGACCCCTGAATTACGGCGCTGCCATGCATCAGGATATGCCTTTGAACATTTGCTTCAAGGGCAACATCCGGCCTCTCGTTAATCAGTGTCGCTATGTAGAACTCGAGTGTGGACAGATCCGTTCGCAGTCATTCCGTGGATAACCGCTGCGCCAGACTTGTTCAGTATGGTTGTGATGCCAGTCGCAGCGTCACAAATTTTGCGATTTCCTCGTTTATCTGAACAGGAATTTTTTGTCGCTTGGGTGTGGTTTTCAGCGTTGGTAATACTGAGGAGCGGCATGCTGATGGCGGACGTTCCAGCTAACTACAGGTTTTCGGTGATGCGCGTGGACGCGCTTGCGGTCCATTGTTTGGCCATCCGGTCCAACTGCGACGCAGTCAAGGTTGAGTTCTTCTCCTGAAGAAAACGTTATTGCTTGCGTACTGCCCGCTATAACCGCGTCATAGGTTGCACCGTTGTCGCATGTGATACCCACCTGGACGTCCGAACCGTTGCGAACTTTTAGGGTGTAATTAAAATTTTTCTCATGTGCAATCGCACTGCTGCTGGCAATGGCCAGAAGCAACAAAATTAAACTCTTTTTCATCGCGAAACCTTTACAAGAGGCGAGCTTGGCAAGAATGCCTGGCAAAGTTTGATTGATATCTCGGAAAATTATAGAGAGTCGGGTCACATACACCGTCTGTTCACGTCAGCGGGGCGCACCAACAGCGAAATTGATGTTAAGCGCGCTGCATCACATATGGTGCCAACTCGGCCTCTCCGTCCTTGACACCAAATCGTCCGGTTCCCTATCCTCCAGATACTGCCATTAGATAACAGACATATCGTCGATGTTCTCCCGGTTCGTTATATGGGCTCTTTTAGTCCTGGTGCCTCTCCAAAGCTTTGCCGCATCTGGCCTGATTCAGTGTCAGCCCCACGGTATTCAGAGTTCGCATGTCTCGGGAAACGTTAACCTGGCAGACCATGCACCGCACGCGCACGAAGAACACAGTTACACAGCGGCGGATGAACCCCTTGGCAGTTCTGCAGTGCACTCTTCCGTTTCAAAACAGCTATCCGCAGGTAGCCACAAAGCACATCATTTGCACAAATCGCCGTGCTGTAGTGATGTAGCAATCATTTTCTCGGATTTTCTTGCAGCCGTGCCGGCACGTGAGCAGTTTCCGACTTTCGTAATTCCTGAAGCCGACAATCTTATCTCCGTATTCCTTGAAAGCCCTAAGCGGCCACCTCGGATCATGACTAGCTAGCAGAGCGCTTGCGCCTTTTGGTCCGCTGGCACTGCATGGGTAGTTGCCCGCCATGGATCAATCGGACATTCCATATTCGTGTGTCGTGACGCTTGCTTCCCTGTAGGTGCCGACGGCATGCCATGTCAGGAAATCATCATGCATAACAGTTTCAAGCTACCACTCGTTAGCAGTGGAGGATGTTCGCCCGCGTCTCCATCGCGCCGTCGATTTGTCACCGGCTTTGCAGCCGCAGGCGTACTGACCGGACTAGATCTTTTGCCATCTCTGGCGTTGGCCGTTGATGCGCCAGAGAAGCGCAATGTCATGTCCGGGACAGACTTCAGTCTCACCGTTGCAGAAACCGCTGTAAATTTCAGCGGCAAGCGCAGCATTGCCACAGCAGTGAACGGCGCCGTCCCTGCACCATTACTGCGATGGCGTGAAGGCAGTACGGTAACGCTGCGGGTTGCCAATCAATTACCGGTTGCGACATCCATCCACTGGCACGGCATACTTTTGCCATTCGGGATGGACGGCGTTCCCGGGGTGAGTTTCAAAGGCATCGCACCCGGCGAGACGTTCACGTACCGTTTTGACGTCAGGCAGAGCGGCACCTATTGGTATCACAGCCATTCCGGTTTCCAGGAACAAACGGGTCTGTATGGACCGATCGTGGTTGAGCCGAGCGGTGGAGAGCGCCATCCAACTGCTCGGGATTACGTCGTCATGCTGTCGGATTGGTCAGACGACAATCCAGAGGTTGTTCTCGCGAACCTAAAAAAGATGAGCGATTATTACAATTACAACCAACCCACCGCCACGGCGTTCGCACGTGATGCTGCTGCGATTGGCGTGCAGCAAGCACTTGCCAAGCGCAAGATGTGGAACACGATGCGGATGAATCCGACCGATTTGTCGGACTTGACCGGATATCACTACACCTATCTGATGAATGGTGCCTCGCCTGACGGTAACTGGACGGGCGTCTTTAACAAAGGCGAAAAAATCAAGTTGCGAGTCATTAACGGCTCATCGCAAAGCATATTCGATGTACGCATCCCAGGTCTAAAAATGACGGTTGTCGCAGCCGATGGCCAGGATGTGGAACCGGTCACTGTCGACGAATTCAGGATCGCCACAGCCGAAATCTACGACGTCATCGTGGAGCCGACGGACGAGCGCGCCTACACGGTCTTTGCCCAGTCGATCGACCGCGCAGGCTATGCGCGCGGCACGTTAACACCGCGTCCGGAACTACGGGCCGAGGTACCGGCGGCAGACAAGCCGCAATGGCTTTCCATGATCGACATGATGGGTTCGATGGCCATGGGCGGCGACATGAGTGGCGGACACGATCACGGCGGTATGCCAATGCCGGGAATGGGCGCAGGCGCCATGCCGGGCATGCAAAGTACCGCCCCGGCAAAATCGCCCGATATGCAGGACCCAACAGCGATGGCGCCGATGGCAAAAGCCAACCATGCAAAGACGGAGTACGGTCCGGGCTCGGACATGCATGTGGACATGCCACGTACCAATATCAACGATCCCGGGATTGGGTTGCGGGAAAACGGGCGCCGGGTGCTGACCTATGCCGATCTCCATACGATCGGTGGCGCACTCGATCCGCGTGCGCCGGACAGGGAAATCGAATTGCACCTGACCGGCAGCATGGAGCGCTACATGTGGTCATTCGACGGCCAGAAATTCTCCGATTCAAAGCCCCTGCATTTCAGATATGGCGAGCGGTTACGTATCGTCTTGGTCAACGACACCATGATGCCCCACCCGATACATCTACATGGCATGTGGAGCGAGATGGAAAGTCCAAGTGGCCAGTTTCAGGTGCGTAAGCACACGATCATGGTTCAGCCAGCACAGCGCATTACCTACCTGGTCAATGCAGACGCCCGGGGCGACTGGGCTTACCACTGTCACTTGCTGTATCACATGGCAGCCGGCATGTTCAGAAAGGTGGTGGTATCGTGACGCGCCCTTTGAAATTGCGCTTTGCACGCACAACCCCGCAGTCCTGGGCGCCAGGTCTGGCGATGGCGTGCCTTTTGCCGATTGCAAGTTGGGCGCAATCTGACATGGCGGGCGACATGAAATCAATGCCGGGTATGAAGATGGATCCGCCCACGACGACAATCAATAAAACAAAAGCGCAAAAACGGCACGGCGTAAAAAAATCAGCGATCCATTCCAAGGGTAAGGACGTCAAGAGCCAGCGCGGCGTAACGGACCAAGGCAAGGTGAACCGCATGCCAGCCGGTCAGATGCAGGGCATGGACCACGGAAAGATGGAAGGCATGCCGGCTGGTCAAATGCAGGGCATGGACCATAGCAAGATGGAAGGGACGACCGGTCAGATGCAGGGCATGGAAAATGGAATGACGGGAGGCATGGCCAACGAACCTGCAATGGACATGGGTAAGATGACCAAGTCGATGCAAGGCGGTGCTGCCCCGCCAGGTGCGCGCGACCCGGACAGTTACGCTGATGGACTGACACTGGGGCACATGCCAGGCATGGAAATGGCCGACGACGCGATCCACGCCCAGTTACTTCTCGATAGGCTGGAGATGTTCAGAAGCAGTCGCAGCCATGGGCAGACACTCGACGCCCAGGGATGGGTGGGCGGCGATCTAGACAAACTGTGGATCAAGGTTGATGGCGAAAGGAGCAATGGCAAGCTGGGCGCAACTCGAACCGAGGCGCTTTGGGACCATGCAATCGCGCCGTACTGGGGCGTGCAGGCCGGCGTCCGACATGATTTTGGCGACGGTCCTAAACGCACTTGGGCCGCACTTGGCGTTCAAGGACTCGCACCTTACTGGTTCGACGTACAGGCAACCGTCTATGTCGGCCAAAGCGGACGTACAGCCTTGCGCTTTGAACCAGAATACGATTTGTTGCTGACTCAGCGACTGATCCTCCAACCCAACGTCAAGGTAAGCCTCTATGGTAAGAACGACCCCGCGCGAGGTATTGGTTCGGGCCTGTCGGACGTGGAAGCAGGACTGCGTCTGCGCTATGAGTTCTCGCGCAAGTTCGCGCCCTACGTCGGCGTCGTGTACAACCGCAAATTTGGTGCAACGGCGCGGTATGCAAACGAGTCGGGTCAGGCCACGGGCGAAACGCGTGTGATCGGCGGCGTTCGGATCTGGTTTTAAAGGTAGGAATCATGAAGCCGATAATCAAGCTTGAAATTTTTGACAGCACCTCGGGATTATCGTATTCTTTATGCGTGGCGCCGATTTAAGTTTCAACTTGCGGGCGCATTATAAATTCAGCTAAAGCGGCCCTTACCAGACCCGTTCTAGCGCGCATGCCTGAACGGGTTTTTTGTTGTCCGAAGTATTTGCACACGAATGAGATTAGTGCTTTGCTCGCTCATCCCATGAGCCGGCGGACTGCGACACTGTATCAACGGATTGGCCTACCGAGCATTCTCCAGACAGGCCGGGGAGATTTAACCAAATTGCGTTCCCTGCCACTCCTGGCAAATTCGCTTAACAGGAGACTGACCATGTTTGATTTCGCGCCCGAT
>JACMQD010000203.1 GCA_014377155.1 Herminiimonas sp. | reverse complement strand
TGGCAGAACTGTGGAAGCGCGGCCTCGATGCGGTCGGCATCCGTGCCGACCATCCGACCAGCAATTTCGCCGATAATCAAAAGGCGGCGGTCGCGTGCAAGCTGATGATGTGGGGCAGCGCCTGGACTGCGGATTTTCCCGATGGCGAAAACTTCCTGCAACTGCTATACGGTCCCAATGCCGGTCGTGGCAACAATGCTTGCTATGAATCGGCGGCGTACGATGCGCTGTACCGCCAGGCGCTCACGTTGCCACCGGGACCGGAGCGCAGCCGGCTCTATGCGCAGATGAACCGGCAGATGGAAGCCGACACCGCATGGGTCGTTAATACCTCCCGCGTGCGCAACTGGGTCACGCGGCCTTGGATCAAGGGTTTCAAAAAACACCCGATTCTGCAATCGGAGTGGCAGTACATCGACGTGGAAAAGCATTGAATCCCATGAATCGGAACGCGATGTCGGTGTTGACGACGATAGCCAGCTGGAAGACACGCCACGCTCTTGTAGCAGCGCTTGCCGTGGGCTTCGTGGCGCTCGCGCCGATGGCGACGGCAGCCGATCCGGCCAAGGTTTTACGCGTCGCCTTCGAGGCTGCGGACGACGGCTTCGACATGGTCAAGACCAATAACAGTGTCTATTCGAGCTGGGTTGGTCAGGCGATCTACGAAAGCCTTCTTACCTACGATTATCTGGCGCGTCCGGCGAAACTGGTGCCGGGCGCGGCCGAA
Organism: Herminiimonas sp.; assembly: GCA_014377155.1. The sequence continues at coordinate 3,681 of JACMQD010000203.1, read as the reverse complement.
GCGATGCCCGAAATTTCAAGCGACGGCAAGACCTACCTGTTCCGGATCAGGAAAGGAATCTATTTCACCGACGATCCCGTGTTCAAGGGACAAAAACGCGAACTGATCGCCGCCGATTACGCCTACAGCATCAAGCGTCTGCTCGACCCGAAAAACCGTTCGCCACAGGCCAGTGCATTCGAAGGAAAAATCGTCGGCCTCGACAGCTTGGTGGCCGCGGCGAAGAAGAGCGACAAATTCGATTATGACGCCGCCGTCACGGGCCTTGAAACGCCAGACCGGTACACGTTGCGCATTCGCCTGAATGCGCCTGACCAGACCTTGCCCTATTTGCTGGCGCATACCACCGCCGGCGCGGTGGCGCGCGAAGTGATCGAGGCCTACGGCAGCGATTCCGGCCGCCATCCGGTCGGGACCGGCCCGTATGTGCTGAAGGAGTATGTCGCGCGCAGCAAGATCGTCCTGGAAGCCAATCCCGGCTATCGCGGCTACACCTGGGATTTCAAGTCATCCGGCGAAGCGGGCGATGAGCAAATTATCCGCGACATGCGCGGCAAGAAGATGCCGCAGATCGGTCGCGTCGAAGTCAGTATCATCGAAGAAGAACAGTCGCGCTGGCTGGCGTTCGCCAGCGGCCAGACCGATTTCGACCGTTTGCCGGACACCGTGGCGCCCAAGGTAATCGACAACGGCAAGCTCAAGGCCGAGTACACGGCGAAAAGGATCGGGCTGTATCGCTACGTCTCGCCCGACGTCGTCTATACCTTCTTCAATTTCAAGGACCCGGTCGTCGGCGGCTACACCAACGAAAAAATCGCGTTGCGGCGTGCCATCCACATGGCATATGACCTCGATGCCGAAATTGCGCAGGTGCGTTTCGGCCAGGCGGTCAAGGCGCAGGCGCAAGTGCCGGCCGGTGTCGCCGGCTACGATCCGGCCTATCGCCGCAGCATCGGTTATGACCCCGATCTGGCCAACAAGCTGCTCGACCGTTTTGGCTACAAGGCCGGCGTGGACGGTTATCGCAGCCTGCCGGACGGCAAGCCGCTGACCATCAGGATTTCGTCCGCAGCCACGTCGCGCGATCAGGCATTGATGGAAATCTGGAAAAAGTCGCTCGACCGGATCGGCGTGCGTGCCGCGTTTCCAGTCAGTGGTTTTGCCGACAACCTGAAAGCGGCGTCGCGCTGCGAGCTGATGATGTGGGGTCTGGGTGGCACCGCCGGGATTCCCGATGGATCGGATTTCCTGGAAAATCTGTATGGTCCGAATGCGGGGCAGGGCAACATCAGCTGTTATGCGTCGCCAAAGTTCGACGACGCCTATCGCAAGGCGCGCCAGTTGCCGGACGGTCCGCAGCGACAGCTCCTGTACACTGAAATGAACCGTCAGCTGGAAGCCGATACCGCGGTCGTACTGCATGTTTCGCGAATTCGAAACTGGCTGATGCAGCCGTGGATAAAGGGTTTCAAGAAACATCCGATTTTGCACAATGACTGGCAGTTCATCGACATGGAAAAGAAGTGATGGCCAGGCCGAATTTCGTCAACCCGTTAAAGACATTCCCATGAACGTGACGTTGCTTGGTGTGCGACTCCTGGCCGCAATCGGCTGCAGTCTGGCGCTGCAGATGCCGGCGTTGGCGAAGGCCGATCCGGCCAAGGTCCTGCGTGTATCGTTCGAGGCGACCGAGGACGGCTTCGATCTGCTGCACACCAGTAACCTGTATTCGATCTGGATGGCAGAAGCCATTTTCGAAAGTCTGCTGCAATACGACTATCTCGCGCGTCCTGCAAAGGTGATCGCGGGCACCGCCGAAGCAATGCCGGAGGTGAGCGACGACGGCAAGACCTACCTGTTCCGGATCAAGAAAGGTATCTACTTCACGCCCGATCCGGCTTTCAAGGGCGTGCGGCGGGAGCTGGTCGCCAGCGATTATGCGTATGTCATCAAGCGTCACATGGACCCCAAAAGCCGTTCGGTACAAAGCGGTACCTTCGAAGGTAAAATCGCCGGGCTCGACGCGCTGGTGGCCGAGGCCAAGAAAAGCGGCCGCTTCGATTACGACGCACCGGTGGCGGGGCTGGATACGCCCGACCGATACACGCTGCGCATTCGACTGAACAATCCCGACCCGACGCTGCAATATCATCTCGCCTCGCCGGTCACGGCAGCGCTGGCACGGGAAGTCGTCGAAACCTATGGCGAAGACATCGGCCGTCATCCGGTCGGCACCGGCGCCTACCTGATGAAACAGTACGTCCCGCGCAGCAAGATCATTCTGGAAGCGAATCCCGACTATCGAGGCTTCAAGTGGGACTTCAAGTCCACCGGCGACGCCTGGGACGACCAGATCGTGCGCGACATGAAAGGCAAGGACATGCCGCAGGTCGGGCGCGTCGAAATCAGTATCATCGAAGAGGAACAATCGCGCTTTCTGGCCTTCGACAGCGGCCAACTCGACTTCGAGCAATTGTCCGATCCGGCCGCGCCGAAGGTGCTCAATGGCGACAAACTCAAGCCGGAATTCACGGCCCGGGGTATCCGGCTCTATCGCTTCACGATGCCGGCCAACACCTATACTTATTTCAATTTCAAGGACCCGGTCGTCGGCGGCTATACCAAAGACAAGATCGCGCTGCGCAGGGCCATCTCGATGGCCTACGACCCCAAGCAGGAAATCGTGCAGGTCCGGTACGGCCAGGCAGTCAAGGCGCAGTCAGTCATTCCGCCGGGCGTATCAGGCCATGATCCGGCTTACCGCACCAGCATCGGCCATGATCCGGTGCTGGCGGCCAAGCTGCTGGACCGCTTCGGCTATAAGAAAGGACCCGACGGCTATCGCACGCTACCCGACGGCAAGCCGCTGACGATCCGCATTCATTCGGCGCCGAAGACGCGCGACATCGCCAAAATGGAAATCTGGAAGCGTTCGCTCGATGCCATCGGCGTGCGTGCCGAATTTCCCGTCAGTGGTTTTGCCGACAATCTGAAGGCGGCGTATCGCTGCGAACTGATGATGTTCGGCCTGGGTGGCACTGCCAGCATTCCTGATGCCAGCGATTTTTTCGAAAATTTTTACGGACCGAACGCCAGCCAGGGAAATTTCGGCTGCTATCGATCGGCGGTTTTCGACAATGCCTACAAAAAGTCTCGCTTGATGGCCGATAGCCCGGAGCGGCAGGAGCTGTATCGCATCATGCAGCGCCAGATGGAAGCCGACACCGTGCAATCGCTGGAGTTGTGGCGCGTACGTAACTGGCTGATCCAGCCATGGGTCAAGGGCTACAAGACCCATCCGATCCTGCACGGCGACTGGCAATATCTGGATGTGGAAAAGCGATGAGCGTACTGCGCGTTCTTTTCACGTCGATGGCTGCACTAGCCTGCAGCCTGGCGCTGCAGGTTCCGGCAGGCGCCAAAGCCGACCCCAACAAGGTCGTACGCGTGACGTTCGAAGCCGCCGACGACGGTTTCGACGTCCAGCTGCGCAATAGCGTGTATTCGACCTGGGTCGGCGAAGCGATTTTCGAAAATCTGCTGACGTATGATTATGTCGCGCGGCCGGTCAAGCTGATACCGGGCACCGCCGAAGCCATGCCGGAAGTCAGCGCTGACGGCAAGACCTACGTGATCCGGCTGAAAAAGGGCATCTTCTACACGCCCGACGCCGCTTTCAAG
>JACMQD010000202.1 GCA_014377155.1 Herminiimonas sp. | reverse complement strand
TACGCGCACCGCGGCGATATCGCCCAGCGGCACAGCGACCCCCGGCATCGGCGCCGACCGCCTTGTAATTGCCATAGCTGGCCGAGGCGTCGACCGCGAGGTCCTTGCCCGGCTTGCGGGTGATGAAGTTGATCGCGCCGCTGGTCGAATTACGGCCGTAGAGCGTGCACTGCGGCCCGCGCAGCACTTCGACGCGCTCCGTATCGAACAGCGAGCTGCCCAGCACGTTCGGGCGGTTGAGATATTCGCCGTCGATGTTGATGACCACCGAGGTGTCCTGCGCCTCGTCACCCGACGGCTGCCGACGCCGCGCACCGATACCTTGACGGTACCCCGATCCTGGTTGAGCTGAACCACCGGCGCGATTTATCGATTATCGTTGAGATCGAAAAAGCCGATCGTCTTGAGCTGGTCACCGCTGATCACGTCGAACGCGATCGGCACGTCGTTGACATCCTGCTTGCGGTTCTGCGCGGTGACGACGATCACGGAATCGTCATTTGCATCTGCGGCGGCGGCATCGACTGCGGCTGCATCTGCGGCTGCGGTTGCGGCAGCGGCTGCATAAGCCGGACCGGCGAGCGCGATGGCACAAGCGCCCGATAGCAGCGCGTGGCTCACCCAACGATATGACATGTCAGTTTCCGCCCCTGCTGGCGCATTGACGCGCCTTGCATGACCATACAATTGGAATGAATATTCCATATTCTTGTAAACCGATGTCAAGGGCGATTGTTGCGCCTTGCGCCTGGTGGCGAATTTGCCGGATCTGCGCGCCAAACCGGGTGAGTCGGTCGCTGCTTACGGACCCGTATTAGAATTAGAGCTGACGGATTCACATCGTTGCAGCCACAGCCGGAGCGTGGCCACGAGCGTCAAATCCAAAAGCAAGGCGAAACAAACTCGGCCTGTCGAGGCCGTCAGCCGTCGGCCGCAGCAAGGACGCAGCAGGGCATCGCTGGAACGGATGCTTGCCGCCGCGGAAAACTTGATGATCGATCGCGGGTGACGAAAACACGATGATCGGCAAGGTCAGCGACCAATCGGGCGACCTTGCCCAGTTCGTGCGCAATTTCGTCGATGCTTATGCCGAATTTTTGCGTGACCACGCCCCCATGCTCCGCCTTGCGATGGGGCGCGCGCGGCATGATCCGCTGGTATCAGGCCCGGGCAAGGAATCGGCCTCGCGCGTAGCGCGCGTGTCGGTGCACGCCATACTTGCATTCTCCGACGAAAAATTGATGGCGAAGATCGAGCGTTGAAAGCGCATTCCGCTTTCGATGTCATATTTTCGATGCTGGCCCGCCAGTTGAGCCTTGGTTCCAGCGCAGAAACGGCCCAGGATCTGGACTGGATGGTGCTCAAGCAAGAACTGGCACGCATGTGTCTGGCATACCTCAAGCACCAGAACTAGAATCGGGTTTGCTCGACAAGCCGCGCAAGTCGTTGTTCACCGATGGCGGCGACAACCCATTCCAGCACCAGGATTTCCACCATCGATTTTGCCAAAACTGTTTCCAAGACTATCGAAGGCATCACGTTGGCTCGCGCCGACGTCGTTGCGCTTTCATCGACGGTCGGCACGGGTTCGGTGCATGCCGTCAATTGCGATTTCGACGAGACCGACCTTTCGGATCTAGACCTTGTGGGCTGGAGATTTGAACGCTGCAGCCTGCGCCGTGCCGACCTGGCAAAGTCGAACCTGGAACGCACGCAATGGCTGTCCTGTCGCG
>JACMQD010000027.1 GCA_014377155.1 Herminiimonas sp. | reverse complement strand
GTCGAAGTCGCTGCATAAAGGCTGCGTTACGACAAAATGATTCTCAATTTTGTCATTGCTGAAAGAATTGTCCGGTAGATTATCGTCGTACAGCGGATAGTTCAGCGGTAGAACACGGTGTCCGCCAGATACCGAAATAGGTACGTTCGACTCGTACCCTGCCAACCAAATCCATAAGTTTTCTCCCATGAACGTCCGCAAAGTACGGTTCAAAAGTGGCGAATACGGCAAGGTCATTCTCATTGTTGATTTCGAGAGGCTCAGCCGCTAACCCACATATTTACCCTCACATTGGGAAACGACGCGTTTGGAGTCTGAACAAACGGCCGTTACGGTGACCTTTTCACCAAGACTTCCCGATTTTAAGACGAAGCGAGTCATTCACTGCCACTCCGTTAGCGCCGAAATGAATTTCGCAGTGGCACGTCGGGCATATCGCGGCCATATTTTTTGGGTGGTCAATGCCATCGTCCGAAAGACGGTTTATATGATGCCCTTCAAGGTACGGTGAACCATCAGGCTTAAGGAATGGAGCAGGGTTCGTGCAATTCTCACAATTGCCTTTAGCCCGAGCAAGGACATAGTCTCGCACTTCATCGCTACGATGCCGTTGGAGTTGGGGGGTGACAGTCCCGGGTGACTTGCCAGTGTTCGATGCGGCTGCCGCGACTGCGGCTTTTCGAAGATCTGTAAGTGTTACAGGCTGTCGGGCAGCCAGCGATGCCGGCAATGTAACTGCCGGCGCCGGCGTAACAGTTATCGCTGCTGCGGGCAACATGCCACCCGGTTGTAACTCAAAAATTGTCACATCTCTGATTGCGCCCGCTTCATCTGGGCCCCGGGTTCTCTGAATGCCGCCGAGGATGAACTGCCCCAAGTAGCGCTGCTTCATGCCTTTCCCGAGCGATTCAAAAAGGTGCAACGCTCGTCCCATCGCCGCGTGATCTTTTATTGCTTTGTTTCCACCCGACATAGTCATAGGTCCGTTTTTACCCTCGCCACAGAATAAAAATATGCCCGACGGTAGGAACTTGTCTGTATAGCCATACTTATGACCTGAGGCGCCTGTAAATAAAAATATTGCTTTGCAAAATGACGACGGCGAGATGCCTCCTTGTTCACTGCCTCCGTAATTACCGTGAATTTCCGTCCTACGAACATAATCTTGACCCACCGTGAACTGTGGAACTTTGCCGGACAACGACGGCGTTTTCGGTGGCGGCTTTGGGGCTTTGGGCGAAGCTTTTGGGATTGGCAGGGGGGCGGTGACCACAGCGAGATTCCTCATGTTTAAGTGCGGAGAGTGTAGGCTTTACGAAAGTCCAAAGTCTCTGCCCAATTTAAGGCATTGCAGCACACAAATGCTTCGGAAATACTGGGGGATATGCAATCTAGGCAGCGACTAATGGTAATCTCGATTCACTTCGGCCGTTAGCGGCAGGATCGACCGGCGGCAGTGTCATTCCGTCCAGTCCATCATCGGCGCCACCGTGTTCGAGTGCAACCGACCATCGGAGCCAAGCAACATCCAGCGATTGATTCTTGGGCTGGCCGAAATCCACTGTCTGTATGGCACATCAAAAGTAACACCTCTGTAGTATTGAACTAACAACCCTCGCGATGGCAATCCATGGAAATCAAACAAGAAACCTTGATTGATAAACTGCGTGATAAAACCTCGGACCAGCTTCTGCACATGCGCGCTGAAGGAGACATGCTTGCCGACGAATGGCATGTGTTAATAGAGACGGTCTTGAGGGAGCGGGGCGAGGTGATCCCAGATATGCCTACGCAGCCAATATTTATCGAGCGAGAGCGCAAGTCGACAAAAGGTGATGTTCTCGTTTGCGCACTCATCGGTGGAGCCTCAATCGTGGCTTCCAAAATGATTGCTCACAGCGAAATTGGCTTGATAATCTCCCTCTTATGCGTTGGCTACTTATTCATCAAGCACATGCGCAACTCGACGTTGCTTCCAGAGCAACTAGCCGAAGAACAGGCTGTAGAGGAGGCAAATCGTCTTGGTTTGAACGAACTTATGAAGTGCGCAGCAGACGGAAATGTCGTACGCGTTCAGGAACTTTTGGCCTTTCGGGCAATGAATGTTAATGCTCGCTCCGCTACCGGATCGACAGCGCTCTTTTACGCTGCCCGCAACGGCCATACAGAAATCATCGAATTGCTGTTGCAAGCTGGAGCCGACAGTTCGATTAAAAACGATAAGGGAGCGACAGCAGCAGATATTGCTCACAAATTTGGCCATGCTGAATCCGCAAAACGTTTCGCTACACATTCATAAAGCATGATTTCGACGTCGCCCTTCTAACGTCTGTCCAAAAACGACCGTATTTGAACATCACTACAGATCACGTTAAATAACTGTTCATAATTTATAGATTGTATTTACGAACATGTTCATATATATTTGATCCGTTATTGAACGTTCAAGGGGAGCGAAATGGCTGTTTTTGCATACGGACGCGTTAGCACAAAGGACCAGACCACTGAAAATCAGCGCCAGGAGATCGAGCGGGCAGGGTACTTGGTGGAATACTGGTTTGCGGACGAAGGTGTAAGCGGGAAGGTCAGCGCAGGCCAACGGCCGCAGTTCAAGGCGCTTCTGTCTCAGATCCGGGACGGCGAAACACTCGTCGTCTCCAAGCTGGATCGTTTAGGGCGCGATGCTCAGGATGTCGGCGCCACGATCAAGGCGCTGGCGGCTCGGAAGATTGAGGTGATCGTTCTGCAGCTCGGGAAACTGGATCTAGCTTCACCGGCTGGCAAACTGATGCTCAATATGCTGGCGGCGGTGGCAGAGATGGAGCGCGATCTGTTGGTGGAGCGCACGCAATCCGGCTTGGCCAGAGCGAAGGCAGCAGGCAAAGTATTGGGGCGCCCGACGAAAACCACAGACAGCCAGCGTGCCGAGATCGTCAGCATGCGCAAGGGTGGGGCGTCGATCAGTGCGCTTTCCCGGACCTATGGCATTTCACGCGCCAGCATCATGCGTGTGACTGGCGACTTATAAGTTCACAGGATCAACGGTTGAGAGAGGAACTACGCGCTGATTTCCGGTCATGGCCGATTTATTGATTGCCAGACGGGTTGATGCGCACATGGACGTGGATTCTTTTCGTAGGGTTGAACTTTGCCGCTCGTCCCGCGGAGCGGTGAAGGGGATGCCGCCGATTTAGAACACAGTCGGCTGGAAGTCCTGGCTTAGGCCGGAGTGGCGATTCGGGAAACTAATTAAGTGGCTCGCCACACAGACCACTACCAGTGCGCCAATTACACTGATTCTCTTTGCCCGATGATCTGCTGGCATGCCTACACTGCCCAAACCAAAGTCCGGCGTACCGGATGCGCCGGATCCGGGATTGTCGAGTGCACCGCGGCCCGGCTTCGTCCGGGTGCGCGGGGCGCGCCAACACAATCTGAAGAACGTCGATGTCGATATCCCGCGTGATGCCTTGGTTGTATTCACGGGTGTCTCCGGCTCCGGCAAGTCTTCCCTGGCATTCGGCACGCTTTACGCCGAGGCGCAGCGCCGCTATCTCGAGTCGGTGTCCCCATACGCGCGGCGGCTGTTCCACCAGATGGCGGTGCCGGATGTCGATCTCGTAGACGGCTTGCCACCGGCGGTCGCGCTGCAACAGCAGCGAGGCTCACCTACCACGCGCTCCTCGGTCGGCAGCGTCACCACCTTGTCCAATCTGCTGCGCATGCTGTATTCGCGCGTCGGCGATTACCCGTCGGGCCAGCCATTGCTGTATGCCGAATCCTTTTCGCCGAACACACCGGAAGGCGCCTGCCCGCAGTGCCATGGACTCGGTCGGGTGTATGAAGTGACGGAACGGTCAATGGTGCCGGACGACAGCCTGACGATTCGCGAACGCGCCGTGGCTGCCTGGCCGACCGCCTGGCATGGGCAGAATCTGCGCGAAATCCTGATGACGCTGGGTTTCGATGTTGATGTGCCGTGGCGCGATCTGTCGAAGAAAGACCGTAATTGGATCCTGTTTACTGACGAACAGCCTACCGTGCCTGTCTACGCCGGCTTCAACGCTGCCGAAGTGCGTGCCGCATTGAAGAGCAAGATGGCGCCCAGCTACCAAGGCACTTTTACGGGAGCGCGCAAGTACGTCTTGCAGACCTTCGCCACCACGCAAAGTGCGCTGATGAAAAAACGCGTGGCGCAGTACATGGTCGGGGCGGACTGTAGGAAATGCGAAGGCAAGCGGCTACGTCGCGAATCGCTTTCCGTCCGCTTCGCCGGTCTCGATATCACCGAACTCTCGAGACTGCCGATGAAGCAGCTTGCCACGCTGTTGCAGCCGTTTGCCGATGGCGTCTCAAAGACCACGGCAAAACAGGTCCGCGCCCATCCGGAAAAAATCATCGTCACACAGCGCATCGCACGCGACCTGGTCGAGCGGATCGCGGTGCTGCTCGATCTCGGACTGGGTTACCTTGCCGTCGAGCGCAGCACCCCCACGCTGTCACCGGGCGAAATGCAACGGTTGCGACTGGCGACCCAGGTACGGTCGAACCTGTTCGGCGTGGTCTATGTGCTCGACGAACCGTCGGCCGGCCTGCACCCCGCCGATACCGAAGCCTTGCTCAGAGCGCTGGCACGACTGAAAGCAGCTGGCAATTCACTCTTCGTGATCGAGCATGACCTGGCGGTAATCCGTCAGGCCGACTGGATCGTCGATGTCGGGCCGCTGGCCGGTGAGCACGGTGGAGCGGTGCTCTACAGTGGTCCGCCGACGGGCCTGGCAGATCAGCCGGCATCGCAAACGCGGCGTTACCTCTTTCCGGCGACTGCCGACGCCACCGAACCCCGCACGCCCAGACAGCCTGCAGGTTGGCTGCGTCTGTCCGGCATCACCATGAACAACCTGAACAATCTGGATGCCGCATTTCCACTCGGCGTGCTGACGAGCGTAACGGGCGTTTCCGGGTCGGGGAAATCAACCTTGGTCAGCCAGGCGCTGGTGTGCTTGGCAGCCGAAGCGTTGGGCCAGGAAGTGTCGATGGGACTTGGGCGACACGATGCCGGGGCGGATGACGACGTAGGCGGCCTGGAACAGGCAAACGAGCAAGCCGCAGGCGGACGGATCGTTTCAGGCCTGGAGACGATCCGTCGCTTGGTACAGGTCGATCAAAAACCGATCGGCCGCACGCCCCGCTCGAACCTGGCGACCTACACCGGCCTGTTCGACCACGTTCGCAAGCTCTTCAGCGCCACCAAGGCGGCGCGCGCCAAACGATTCGACGCCGGACGATTTTCCTTCAATGTTGCAAAGGGACGTTGCCCGACCTGCGAGGGCGAAGGCCAGGTGATGGTCGAGCTGTTGTTCCTGCCCAGCGTGTACACGCCCTGTCCCGCCTGTCATGGCGCGCGCTACAACCCGGAAACGCTGGCGATCCGCTATCGCGACAAGAACGTCGCCGACGTGCTGGCGATGACGGTGGATGCGGCATGGTCATTCTTTGCGGAAGAAGCGCCGTTGCAGCGTCCGTTGTCGGTGCTGCGTGAAGTCGGTCTGGGCTATCTGCGCCTGGGACAGGCCGCGACCGAACTGTCGGGTGGTGAAGCGCAACGCGTCAAGCTGGCCACCGAGCTGCAGCGGGCCCAACGTGGCGACACGTTGTACATCCTCGATGAACCGACCACCGGTCTGCATCCGGCGGATGTCGATCGGTTGATCACGCAACTTGATAACCTAGTCGCTGCCGGCAATACAGTCATCGTCGTCGAACACGATATGCACGTGGTCGCGGCGAGCGACTGGGTGATCGATATCGGTCCAGGTGCGGGGGATGAAGGCGGCACCATCGTAGCCAGTGGCAGGCCAACAGATGTCGCTAAGGTCGGAGCCAGCCAGACCGCGCCGTATCTCGCTCAAGCCATGTACGAAGTCAGTCAGAATCAGCGATCGTGAATGACTTTAGCTTAGTTGGGAAGTCGCTTCGGTTTGGCGTGCGCTAGTAATCGACACGAAAGAATTTTTACGGCCTCATGATTGATAACGGAGCTTATCAGACCCAGTAGCCGCACCAACCGCTGGTGTACATAAGACCTGATCAGCGGTCTGTTTCGTAGTCCGCTATATGTTTGGTATAGCCGCTCATTATCGGTTTCTGAGGCAACCGCATGTGGGTCAAGCGTTCGCCAGGACCCACCCATCAGATCCGCTGCTAAAACCCCTCGATCACCCGCCTCAGTGCTTCGATGATCGCCGCCTGTGTCGTCATGCCAGTGCGGTTGCAGTGCTGCTTCAGCAGCCGGTCCTGCTCGGCAGTGAGCCGAATGTTGGCCTGCTTCGCCTTGATCGCCTGGGCCTTGCTGTCATCGGTCTGCGCCATTGCTCAACCTCCTTCCATTTGCATCCGCACCAGCAGCCGTTAGCTTTGCCGAGGTTACCAAAGCAACGAATCGTCGTCTAGCAAGTTGGTAACGATTAAGTCGCGTGGTACCTGCCGGGGGATAACACCGGTGATTCTAGGCCAGATGGTACGCATAATAAAACGCAGACCTTGACCCCCACCACCCCCGCGACGTTTTGACGTGTTGTTCGAAAAAGGTCCGTTGCCCGACGCAAAAAATCACAACAAGAAAGTCAAATGTTGTTATTTTAATAATGAGCGCCCGATCCATGGAGATCTGCCCGTAGTGATGTTTTTATGCGGTCATCATAGCTAAGAAATGGGCATGGAATTTTTGACATCACTTCGGGATTATCTTATTATCTAGACGTGGCGCCGATTTAAGTTTCAACTTGCGGGCGCATTATAAATTCAGCTAAAGCGGCCTTCACCAGACCCGTTCTAGCGCGCATGCCTGAACGGGTTTTTTGTTGCCTGAAGCTTTTGCACGCGAATCAAACTACTGCGTGTTTTGCTCATCCCATGAGCCTGCAACACGCGGCATCGTATTACCGGATTGGCCTACCAAGCAGTCTCCAGACAGGCCGGGGAGATTTAACCGAATTGCGTTCCCCGCCACCCTTGGCAAATTCGCTAAACAGGAGAATGATCATGTTTGCCTTTCTGTCCGATTCTGCGCACTCGACCTTGACGCGTGACGTACCGGTCCTCCCCTCGAATGCCTGCTCCTGCGAACTGCTGATCGCGCTGATCGGGGCATGGAGATGAGCGCCGACACCGTCGTATTTTCCAACAGCCGTCCAGCGGCTCCGCGCATCAGACGCATCCTTGCCAATCTGCCGTGCCGGGCCGATTGCGAGGCGCTCTCATACTGTATCAGCCAGATCTGGAAGCAGCTCCTCGATGCACTGTCCGACCCAATCACGGTGACGCCAGATGAGTCGGGGCGTACGGTGTCATTCATGGGCGCGGTGTGCTTCCGCATCGACCAGGACACTGGCACCGTCGACGTTACCGAACTCGCGAACGAAAACGGTATTGCCGGATTTCACCCCGTCAGCAACGTCGGCATCGACCTGCCGGCCAGGCTGAACGGCGCCTGGCTTTGGGCGTTTCTGACGCCGTTCGAGGATGCCATTCGCGATAGCTTTTCAGAAAGCGATCACGAAAAATTCGGTAAGCAAATTCAAGCCATCGTCAGGTACGAGTTGGTGCGTTGTCTCGAACAGTGCACGCACTGGCGCCGCCTGCGCCATGCATTGCGCAATGCACTCTGCCTAGACCGTGACCTGCTGTCAGCGATCCGCGTTGGCAGACACCGACTGACTCGGTTTGCCGTGACCGAGCGCCAGTACAACAAGGCATTGGCCAATCGTGCGCATTACCGCCAGCTCCAAGCGGAAAACCCGAACCTGCTCTGGCTCTACAGCTTCACCGACGAACTCGGCATTGCGATACCTGCTGGCGATATCGTCGCTTCCCTCAAGTCAAAACTGCTGGCACAATCCGGATTGAGTGCCGCCACGTGGCGGTATCTGTCGCGCTGCAATCACCGTCACTTTCGCCACGTGATCGATTTTGTCGGAGCTGACGGCGGGACGGGTACCCGCTGGACCGAGCTGGTGCATTGGCTGCGCTGGACCACCGTTCTTGGCTGCCGCGTTCCCATCGCCCCCGCCATCATTCGGATGTTCGAGCATGATGCCTTCATGGGGAAGCAGGGGAGTCGAACTATTCTCTTCAGGACGGTCGACCTGCAGCTCGGCACCATGCGTTTGATCCTGAAGGAAGCCGAGGCACGCCACGCAACCGGTACGCTCGATGCCTTCGTCGATGGCGACCTGACTGATGTGGTGACCTGGCTGCAGGGGACCGAGCCGACGCTGGACCCCAATCAGATCCGCCGCGGCTGGAAGTATCTCGCCGGGCAGGCCGATGCATGGAAAGCAGGGCTCGCCTGCCGCCCCGTCCTGGAAGCCTTCGCATGGGACAGCCTGGTACCGCGCCGCGTCCACAGACCGTGGACCGTGGTGCCGGTAGCGGACGCATGGGCCTTGCGGCAAGAGGCGCTCGCCATGCGGCATTGCGCAGACAGCTATATTCCGAATTGCATCGCTGGATCGCGCAGGGTTTTTTCTGTCCGAAACGAAAACGACAAGCGGATTGCGACCGTCGGCATTGCGCTTGAATCGGGACGCTGGCGCACCAGGGATGTGCGTGGCTTTGCCAACTGCGCTGTCGGCGCGCTGCTACGCGCGGTAGCCGATGATACGGCTGCCTGTTACGACGCCCTGTACCGTATGGTCGGCGCACCCATAGCCATGAACATCGATGCAGATGTCGGCGATTGGCACCCCGTCCATCCTGCGGTCGGCAACCCGGTATTCGATGCACAGGCGGAAGCGGATGACGAAACCGGCGAGGGCGGCGATGAAGATAACGCGGACGACACTGCCTGGGGCATGGAAGAGTCGGCTTGTCCGATCTGCGACACACCGCACGAGGACCAGCCCTGCCAACATGCGGCGCTGCTCTATGACCGAACCTTTTCTGAAGTCTGCGGTGGCGCCTTGGACGGAGCTTTCGACAAGGCCGTCAATATCGTCGAGAGAGAAGTCCAGCATGCCTGTGAATTCGGAATCTGGCGCACCGAGGTCAATAACGAGGTAGCGGATCTGCCAGCGCAAATCGGTCTCTGGGCCGACGACGAATCGTTCGATGCCGCCTTCACGGACCTGAGCTGCGAGCACCGTCGGGTCGTGCGTGAAATGATCCTTGAACGGCTTACATATTGCTGCCCGCTGGTAACTCGGACATCGTGGTTCTTTGACCAGGGCGGACCGGGTACGTCGGCGGCGTATTACAGCTACTGGACCCGCGAACCTGCAACCGTCGCGCTTTGGCTGCAGGAAGAATTCAATCGCCGGATCGATCCGGTACCCGTGAAGCCGGTGGCGGCTGACGGGAAATTCCAGAGTGCGCAGGCGTCAGTTGCCACAGCAGATCTCGTCTCCGAAGTCACCGTGCATTACCAGGATCGATTTCATATGACGAGTGACTGGATCGACCAGATCACGATCAGCCGCACGAAGCGAAAGCGATTCACGGTACGCGCCAGAAAATACGTCGAAGACTTTGACGGCAAGCCCCGGCGGCGCTGGCTTACCCTCGCCAAGCATGCCGACCTCCGTACATCACGGGAACTGTACGAGAGCCTGGTGCAGGCGGCACAGTTGCTCAATGTCGAACTGGACTTGCAGCGCGTCGTGTCCGGCATCGCTAAGCTGGATTGGCTGATGGCCGCCGTGTTCGCAAGGGATAACGATCTCACGCTGCCGGACCCACCGCCGCCAAGGCTGCAAACCGACGCGCTCGTTCACAGGTTGCTCGGGGGGCGGCGCCTGCCGCGCCTGACAGTCAGTGTCGAGTGGGGTTACGACTCCCACGAGCTGCCGGTACGGATGGATGCCTGGATCGGCATCCTGTCCGGGCGGCGTTATTTCGCCACTTGTCCTTACTGGTACGAGGGCGAGCGCTATACGGGGGAATGGCAATTCGACATCTATGCCGAGGACGCACTCATCGTTGGATACGACGGTTGTGGCACTGGGTACCAGGGGTCCTTGTCCCGCGCCAGAATCAATGGTCCCGACTGGTGTGGGCATGATATTGCCCAGCTCCTTGCAGAAGCCTACTTGGATCAGGATTGCAGTCCCACAGCACGGGTAGTTCAGATAAACGTGAACTTGTTCGATCGATCCGCATGAGGCTGGACAGCGAAATCCGTATGAACGATTCGTCCGAGCAGGCGAGTGACCAGAATCTTCTGCGCCCGTGGAAGATCTTTACCTCGGCCAAAACAGAAGGAATTCAGCCTCGGTCAGTGAGACCCACGCTGCCGAATTGCGGTACATGGCAAAGATCGGGAGGTGATCGGCGCGGGCCTCTATTCTCCAGAAAAGCTTAGAAGGTGTAGATCAGTTGGAGTTACTTGTGGCTGGTCATAGGAGTGCAAACGCTTGATGCGTCAGACCGGCAATAACCGCGAGAGGCTCCGTATTAGTGTTCTCGCGCGCGTTTGGAACTCGTAACAAATTGGAAGTTTCTGTGCTGCCGTTTTACTGCAGATAGCGATACACAGGTTGCAGCGCTCAGATTCCGTAAGTCGCCTGCATAATAAAAATATGTTTCGCAATGTTCGACCCAGCAACATAATTCCTTGAGGAGAAGTCAGTGATTTCAATCAGCAACATCTACGACAAAGACATTCTTAATAAGCGCTGCGGCAGCATGAAGACGCACCTTCTACTTCCGCTGCTAGACTATCAACGTATCTATCAGGTCATATATAGCGTTCTTAGAGCAGCAGAAGTTGCCAAGCCGCATAGGGCCTGTATTCTTTTTTCTATCGCCGGGATGTTAATTCTTCGGAATCACTACAGGTTGCCGGCGACGATAAGCGCCGGTGTCATGGGGATTATGGTTGACGAGAACACCTCAAGCGTCGCTTTGTCCGGGCGCATGGGCGATAGACCTGAAAGTAACAGGGAAGCGTTTCATTTCTGGGTGGAGTGCGAAGGATGGTTGATTGACTTCATGGCCCCAATAATGGGAGTGGCATTAAAAGAGGATGGACACGCGCTGCATGTACCAAGGAGAATGCTTCAACAGCCTTTGGCTGCTCAAAAGACCAGTGTCAACGAACTCCACGGTATGGGTGACTTCTACCTACAGTGTAACTCGTTGCTTGCTGGGGACCTGCTCGACACCCAATCGGCTGGGTCGATTGATCTAGCGAAAGTATGCCTCACTTGGTTCCGACGACCCCCATCACGTTTGGAAGAAATGTTTCTTGGGTCCACCCATGCCGGGCCGAAAAAACTTGTCTTGCGGGCACCTTCGACCGAGGGCGTCTGGTGAGTTCTTACATTGCAGATTGACATCAATTGGTCTCGTGGTGGCACTGACCATAACCTGAGTTGGACCGCTTCGCACCTACCATAAATATGTCGGCGACACGCTGCCGGAGATCAGTGACGTCAAGCCAACAGAACATGGATATTTTGAACGCAACGGCGACGTCTTCGCGGGACACAACTTAGTATTGAAGCCGCTGCCCGACTCGAGTCTGCAAACCGCGAACCGCAATTCAGACGGGTCGACCGATCGGGAGAAGGTAAGCACCCGGCGAACCCATCTTGACAGGTCCGAGCGCGAGATCAGACGATGCCGGCGGACGGTACCCAGCGATGCGGCAGCAATTCTGCAATGACGCTGTCGCGTTGCGTCGGCAAGCGTGTCAGGACGTCCTTGAGGT
>JACMQD010000201.1 GCA_014377155.1 Herminiimonas sp. | reverse complement strand
GCGGCGTTTTGTTTTGTTGTTTGCATGGGAAACATTGTTGCCGACCATCGGCTTTTTCCCGGTGACTTGGCAGACACGCGCCATGTTTCACTCCTCAAAGATTTCCGAAATTGGAAAAAAAGTGAGTATAGCCAAAAATCTCAAGTATTTCAATGACTTGCGAAAAACAACTGTGTCTTGAATATTCTATTAATTTAACATTATAAGAAATACGACGTTTTGTACTGGGATGGCTCACATCGTTCAAGCGTACAAGGCATGTTTGCGCTGGGGTTTTATCCACCGTTCGCACCGGGTCATAGTTGTCCGTGCTCCGCAAACGAATGAACCCGCTTTCCGGCGACGACAAAATGATCCAGCACGCGTACCTCCACCAGCGCCAGCGCTTGCTTCAACGCTTGGGTTAGCGAATGGTCTGCCGGGCTGGGTTCGGGGCTGCCGGATGGGTGGTTATGCGCCAGGATAACGCTCGCTGCATTGTGTGCGAGTGCGACCTTGACCACCTCGCGTGGATAGACGCTGGTGTGTGTCAGGGTTCCGCGAAAGAGAACTTCAGAGGCGATCAGGCAGTTTTTGACATCCAAAAACAATACCGCGAAGGTTTCATGCGGACGGCTGCCGACCAGAAGCTGCAGGTACTGTTTAACGGCTTGCGGCGAGCTCAGCGTCACGCCCACGCGCAGATCTTCTTCCAAAGCGCGCCGTGCCAGCTCCATGACAGCCTGTAATTGGGCAAACTTGGCTGGCCCTAAGCCATTCAATAGCGAGAAATCCGCTAGCGACGCCGAAAAAAGATTGTTGAGTGAACCGAAATGTCCGACCATGTCGCGCCCGAGGTCGACCGCGCTTTTCCCCGTGACACCGACGCGAAGAAATACTGCCAGCAGTTCGGCGTCCGACAACGCCGCTGCGCCGTGCTTGATGAGCCGTTCGCGCGGTCGCTGCTCTGGCGGCCAATGGTTAATTGCCATGATTGTTCAGTAAGTTAGGAAAGGAAGGTCAGCGTGACAATGCGGGCTCGGCGGTTTGACAACGACAAAGCGGTTTTCGAAACAAAGAAAGCTTAAAATAGCGAATTACTTATCCGCACATCGAAAAATAATGTCAAATTTACCACATTCCGTTGTCGCCGACGCGTCTTATCTGACCTTGCACTATCGGCTCGCCTCGGTCGATGGCAAGGATATTGTCAGCACGTTCGACGGTAGTCCGGCTACGCTGCAGTTGGGGCAAGGACAGCTCGCACCATTTCTGGAAGCCTGCCTGTTGGGTCTTGAGGATGGTGCCCAGAAATCTTTCGACCTGCCTCCTGAAAAGGCATTCGGGCCGCGCAATCCAGAACTGGTTCGGCACGTTTCGCGTGCCACGCTTGATGAAAATTCGCGGCTCGACGAGAATTACGCGGTTGGCGACCTGGTCGAATTCGCCGCACCGGGTGGTGGCCAGTTTGCCGGCATCTTGCGCGAGATCGATAACGATGGCGCGCTGTTCGATTTCAACCATCCGCTGGCCGGACAGTCGGTTCGCTTCGAAGTAAGGATCATCGGCATCTTGTGAGTGGTAGAAATTCGGGAAGACTACGGCGCTGCGGCGCTTATCAAGGAACGTAATGGAAAAAGAAATATTGTTGGCGCAGCCGCGCGGCTTTTGCGCCGGTGTCGATCGGGCTATCGAAATTGTCGAGCGCGCGTTACAGGAATTCGGCGAACCCATCTATGTGCGCCACGAAATAGTGCATAACGCCTATGTGGTCGATGACCTGCGCAACAAAGGTGCGATTTTCATCGAAGAACTGGATGATGTTCCGCCCGGCCAGACGGTGGTGTTCTCGGCGCATGGGGTTTCCAAGGCGGTGCAGGCCGAGGCCACGCTGCGCGGACTGCGCGTGTTCGATGCCACCTGTCCGCTGGTGACGAAGGTGCACATGGAAGTCGCCAAAATGCGACGCGAAGGACGCGAAATCATCATGATCGGCCACGATGGCCATCCTGAAGTCGAAGGCACAATGGGACAAACGGATACCGGCATGCACTTGGTTGAAACAGTGACCGACGTCCATCACCTCCAGGTCCAGAATCCAGAGATGCTGGCCTACGTCTCGCAGACCACGCTGTCGGTAGACGACACCGCCGACGTCATTGCTGCGCTGAAGGTCAAGTATCCGGCCATCGCCGAACCGAAAAAGGGCGATATCTGCTATGCCACGACCAACCGCCAGGAAGCCGTCAAATTCATGGCGCCGCAAGTCGACCTCGTGATCGTGGTCGGCAGTCCGAACAGTTCGAATTCCAACCGCCTGCGCGAAGTAGCAGAAAAAAAAGGCACCACCGCCTACATGGTCGACAACGCCGCGCAGATCGATCCCGCCTGGCTGGAAGGCGCGATTCGTATCGGCGTAACCGCCGGTGCCTCAGCTCCCGAGATCCTGGTGCAGGCCGTAATAGACCGCCTGAAAGGCTGCGGAGCAAAGAGCGTGCGTATTCTTGATGGCGTCGAAGAGCACGTTATTTTCCCTCTGCCCAAAGGGCTGGGAGGCGCTTCAGGCGTGCGGAATTAAATTCAGAACTTGCTAACTTTTTCCGTCGATAGTTTTTGCCGATCATCGTTATGATGTCCGCGCATCACGACTTTTACAGGTTCAGTCGTAAAAGCTGTGCGAACGCGAATCAGCAGGGTACTATGCCGAAAGCCTGTTCGCGTTGCTGAAATATCAAAGTTTGCTCAGAAGTCGCGGTTCGGTATAATGCCGCGCAACTTGAGGATTGTCCGCAAGGCTTCTTCAAAATAATAAAAAGCGTCTTATCTTGGACGACATAGGAGACACTCGTTATGTGCATTCACCGCATACATCGCATCCCTGTTGGCCTCCGACTTACCAGATAACCAGCGCTTATTCAATTGCGGCACCCACGAGATGTTCCCCGGGTGCCGCTTTTGTTATCAGGAACGGTTTTTGCTGCAACTGCACATCGTGGTGGCACTGAGACCGGTGATCTACTTGAACGATCCTTAAAGAGAGCAAGCAAACTATGGATACCTTTATCCAGCAAATTTTCAACGGATTGATCCTCGGCAGCATGTATGCCTTGGTGGCGTTGGGATACACGATGGTGTACGGCGTATTGAACCTGATCAATTTCGCCCATGGAGACGTTCTGATGATCGGTGCCATGGTCGGCCTGACCATCCTCAAGATCGTCAATTCCGTCGCGCCGGATCTGCCCGGTATCGTCAAGCTGCTCATCGCCATTCTCGGCGCCGTTCCGGTGTGCGTGCTGGTCAATATTATCATCGAGCGCGTCGCGTACCGCCGCCTGCGCAATGCACCGCGCCTGGCACCGCTGATCACCGCCATTGGCGTGTCGATTCTGTTGCAGACTTTTGCGATGATGATATGGGGCCGTAGCCCGATCACTTTTCCGCAAGTGATGCCGTCGGATTCGTACAACGTGCTGGGCGCGCTGATTTCGCCGACCCAAGTGATGCTACTGGTACTGGCCGCGCTGTCAATGATCGGCCTGGTGTTCATGGTCGAGAAAACCAAGATGGGACGCGCTATGCGCGCGACCGCTGAAAATCCCCGTGTCGCCGGCCTGATGGGCGTCGATTCCAACCGCGTCATCGTGTTGACCTTTGCCATCGGTGCGGCACTTGCCGCCGTCGCCGGTGTAATGTGGGGCGCTACCTACTCGTCGGCCCAGTTCGCGATGGGTTTCGTGCCGGGACTGAAAGCTTTCTCTGCTGCAGTGCTGGGCGGAATCGGTAACATTTATGGCGCAATGTTGGGCGGTATCCTGTTGGGCCTGATCGAAAGCCTGGGCGCCGGCTACATCGGCGACCTGACCGGCAACTTCCTCGGCAGCCAATATCAGGACATATTTGCGTTCGTGGTTCTGATTATCGTATTGACGCTACGGCCGTCCGGCATCATGGGCGAACGCGTGGCCGACCGAGCCTAGAAGGAGACTCCATGTCAAACTATTTCGATCTCAAACAAAATCCGCGCAAGGCCTACACCGGCCTGATCCTGATCGGCATCGCCCTGATCATGTTCCCGTTCATTGCCATGAATTTCGGCAACTCGTGGGTGCGCATCATGGACTTCGCCCTGCTCTACATCATGCTGGCGCTGGGCTTGAACATCGTGGTCGGTTTTGCCGGTCTGCTCGACCTGGGCTACATCGCTTTCTATGCCCTGGGCGCCTACATGACGGCGCTGCTGGCGTCGCCACAATTTGCGACCGTCCTCGAATCGTTCGTCAACAACTATCCCGCTGTCGGCAATGCACTGTTGTGGATTTTCGGCCCGGAAATCGCAAAAAACGGCATTCATCTATCGGTATGGTTCATCGTGCCGATGGGCGCTGCACTGGCCGGTCTGTTCGGCGCACTGCTCGGTGCCCCGACGCTGAAATTGCGTGGTGACTACCTGGCTATCGTCACGCTCGGATTTGGTGAAATTATCCGTATCTTCATGAACAATCTGAACGCGCCGGTCAATATCACCAACGGCCCGCAAGGTATCAACCTGATCGATCCGATCCGCATTTTCGGCGTCTCGCTCGGCGGCGAGGCCGGGTCCAAAGCAACGGTCATGATCGGTAACTACGGCATGCCGTCGGTGAATGCCTACTATTTCCTGTTCTTGGCGTTGTGTATCGGCATCATCTTCGTTACCGTACGTTTGCAACATTCGCGGCTAGGGCGGGCCTTCGTGGCCATTCGCGAAGATGAAATCGCCGCCAAAGCAATGGGCATCAATACCCGTAACATCAAGCTGTTAGCTTTTGCACTTGGTGCCTCGTTCGGCGGCGTTGCCGGTTCGATGTTCGCCGCGTTCCAGGGTTTCGTCTCGCCCGAGTCGTTCTCGTTGACCGAGTCGATCGCGGTACTGGCGATGGTGGTATTGGGCGGAATGGGACATATTCCGGGCGTGATTCTGGGCGGCGTGATTCTGGCTGCCTTGCCGGAAATCCTGCGCCACACCGTCGAGCCGGTCCAGATGGCCATTTTCGGAAAGATCCTGGTGGACGCCGAAGTCATGCGCCAACTGCTGTACGGACTGGCGATGGTGCTAATCATGCTTAATCGTCCCGCCGGCCTGTGGCCCGCACCGAAACATGAAGACCGCCCAGATGCCGATGTCGACAAACCGGCACCGGCGACCGGCGTCGTGGCTGCATAAGGAAAATCCATGAGCGAACAGATCATTCTCAATATCGTCGGCGCGGGCAAGCGCTTCGGCGGCTTGCAGGCTTTATCCGATGTCAATGTCAAGATCATGAAGGGCCAGATCTACGGCTTGATCGGCCCCAATGGCGCCGGTAAGACCACATTTTTCAACGTCATCACAGGACTGTACCAGCCTGATGCCGGCAGTTTTGAACTGGCCGGCAAGCCTTATTCGCCGTCGGCGCCGCATTTGGTGGCCAAGGCAGGCATTGCCCGAACTTTCCAGAACATCCGCTTGTTCGGCGAAATGACTGCGCTTGAAAACGTGATGGTCGGACGCCATGTGCGCACCCATCAGGGCGTTTTCGGTGCGGTGTTCCATCATCGCGCCGCGCGGGAAGAAGAGGCGGGTATCCGGCGCCGTGCCATGGAGCTGCTGGATTTTGTCGGCATCGCCAAGTTTGCCGATCGTACCTCGCGGCATTTGTCGTACGGCGACCAGCGCCGCCTCGAAATCGCCCGTGCGCTGGCGACCGATCCGCAACTGCTGGCGCTGGACGAACCGGCTGCGGGCATGAACGCCACTGAAAAATTGGGCCTGCGCGAGTTGCTGGTTAAGATCAAGGCAGAAGGCAAGACCATCCTGTTGATCGAACACGACGTCAAGCTGGTCATGGGATTGTGCGACCGCATGACAGTGCTCGATTATGGCAAACCGATTGCCGAAGGCCTGCCCGCTGACGTACAGAAGAACCCGGCAGTCATCGAAGCATATCTTGGAGGAGGTCACTGATGACCCACAATGGAAGCGGCGCACCGATGAGTGAATGCGTACTGAAAATAACGGACCTGAAAGTCGCTTACGGCGGCATCCAGGCAGTCAAGGGCATCGACCTGATCGTCAACAAGGGTGAGCTGATCACGTTGATCGGCGCCAACGGTGCCGGTAAGACTACCGCGCTCAAGGCGATTACCGGTACCCTGCCTGATTGCAAAGTCGAAGGCCACATCGAGTACATGGGGCAGCCGATCAAGGGTAGCAATTCATTCGACCTGGTCAAGAACAGTCTGGCAATGGTGCCGGAAGGGCGGGGTGTTTTTACGCGCATGTCGATTCGGGAAAACCTGATGATGGGCGCTTATACGCGTAACGACAAGGACGGCATCGAGGCCGACATCGATAAATGGTTCGGCATCTTCCCACGCCTTAAAGAGCGCGCGGCGCAGATGGCCGGTACTTTGTCAGGCGGCGAGCAGCAAATGCTGGCCATGGCGCGTGCGCTGATGAGCCATCCGAAGCTGTTGCTGCTGGATGAGCCATCGATGGGATTGTCGCCGATCATGGTCGAGAAAATCTTCGAAGTCGTGCGTACCGTATCTGCCCAAGGCGTGACGATTTTGTTGGTGGAGCAAAATGCCAAGCTGGCACTGCAAGCCGCGCACCGAGGATACGTCATGGATTCCGGCCTGATCACGATGACCGGCAATGCAGAAGACATGCTGCACGATCCGAAGGTCAAGGAAGCCTACCTCGGCGAAGGTTGACGCGGCATGGCAACTGTAGAAACTGATAAAAAACCGTCGGATTGAACTGAACCCCAAAAGTTGGACATCGACTTTTGGGGTTTTTTAATGGCAAAGAGTTTCACGCGCCGGGCATTGGCCAATAACAGGTTGTCGAGGCCATACCATACTGTTTCGTGACCGATCCGACGCACCGCTCCCTCGACGCTGAACAAACAGGAGTTTCGAATGACACAAATGTCAAAACAGAAGCAAATTTTGGGCTTGCTCGGCTGGCTTGGCCTGGCATTTGCCGCTTCGGCAGCGGGTGCTGTCGCGGCATTGAATGCAGGCTCGTTCTATGCCCAGATCGTCCGGCCCTGGTGGGCACCGCCGGCATCGGTGTTCGGACCGGTATGGACTGTCCTCTATGCGATGATGGGTGTGGCTGCGTGGCTGGTCTGGCGTGAAGG
>JACMQD010000200.1 GCA_014377155.1 Herminiimonas sp. | reverse complement strand
TTGTTGTAATGGCGATGCCAGTTCCGCCGGCGTTACTGGCGACTTCCCAAATACGGTGACTTCGATCAGTGCACGCTTTGCAGACAGCGGCAGCAGGTAAGTAAAAACAATGCGTCCGGACGAATCATCGGCAAAGTCCATTAAGGTGACCGTAGCAGGGTCGAATATTGGCTCTTCGCAGGTGATTTCGTGACCGAGAAAGGATTGCCACAGGATCGGCGCTTCATGTTGCTGCCGTGATTTGACATGCCCACGCGTATCGATCAGCTTTTGACCACGGCGCACGCCGACGTCCGTCTCGATCTGCCATAAGCCGTTAATGAGGCGGGGCTCGGACAAAATCGTTACGCCTTTTTCAAGCTGGATTTGCGGCACGTCGGCAATTTTTTGCAGCGCATCTCCATAAAATCGGGCGCCGCTAATCATGTGATAGGGATGCTTGATGCAGTCGAACGTTATCACTTGCCCCCGGGCGCGCAACAATGCCCGAGACCATTGATGGTCTGACAGGTGCGACATCAGCGCACCATTATCACCCCAGAAGCACCACGTCCGATCATTCTCATAGCGGGCGCGCTGCTCGATAATGCGGGCCGATGGGCAGCGCGCGCCGAACCCGGCCAGTTCGCGTGCCAGACTCAATCCGGCGCAACCGCCGCCGAGAATCAGCACATCACTATCCGCCTTCATGATCTGGTGGCAGATGGCTAAAAACAGTGTGCGGCAGTCCTGTCAACGCGACATGCAGTTGCGGGTCATGCCGCCTGCACTCTGCGCTGGCGGTCTTTGAACCGCGGTACGAAAGAGCGCCATGACCGATGCCGAGATCAAACACTGCGCGCAGGGTAACCCGCATTTTGGCCAGTGGGGGGACAACGGTACGATGCGTCCAGTAATCATGACTGCGCCGATCAAGTCGCCTGCCGATTGCCCGGTAAAGTCGCGCCGCGACCAAGATCCCGGTGCGCGCGCCAGCCGGCAAGTAATGCAGGCCGTCTTCACCGCTTTGGTAATATGCTTCCGCCTTTGTCAGCAGTGCCGCGACGGCATTGGTCACGGCGGGCCGCAGCACTGCATCCGGTATCAGCAACGCAGCCGGTTCGCAGTCGCCAACCAGCGATGCCGGCAGATAGCGTCTTCCGAGGACAGCATCGTCGGCAACATCGCGACAAATATTGGTCAGTTGCATACCGATGCCGAGATCGATCGCGTGAGGCAATGCCGCTTCATCGCCCACATCCAGCACGCGACACATCATGATGCCAACGGTGCCTGCCACCCGATAACAATAACGTAGCAGACTGTTTTCATCGGCGAACCGCACCATGACCAAATCGGACTGCACCCCTCGAATCAATTCCAGCATGATCGATGGATCGATGCCGCATTCCCGCATCAGCGCCAGCGCATCGGCTACCAGTGGATTCATTGCGTGCTGATGAAGAATGGCGGCGCTGAGCTCATCAAGCGCCTGCGCAGCCAATTCCACCGAAGCTGATTCATCGGCGAGGTCGTCGATGTAGCGGCAAAAGCGGTAAAGGCGCGTCGCCCTGACTGCATGTCGCTTGCCCAGCAGACTTCGCGCCCAGTAAAAACTGCGACCGTGGGTTGCAAGTACGGTGTTTGCATCAGCAAATGAACCGGCGCCTGCGGGGGAGATGGCCTTGGCGATCATGCCAACGCCTGAGGGATCAACGCATCGATCACCTTGGCCGAACACAGTACACCGGGCAAGCCCGCGCCCGGATGGGTTCCGGCGCCCACCAGGTAGAGGTTTTCGATCCCTTCGGCCCGATTGTGAAACCGGAACCAGGCAGACTGACGGAACAACGGCGCAATCGAAAAACCAGCTCCATGCGTGCTTAGATAATCCTGCTTGAAATTTTCCGGCGTCATATAAAAATCCGCAGTAATCGTCGAGTGCAGATCAGGCAGGATGGTCGACGCCAACGCGGCGACAATCCGATCCTTCAGCAACGGCCCATGCTGATCCCAGTCGATTCCGCCTTTCAGGTTCGGTACCGGACACAACACATAAAAGCTGTCGCAACCTTCGGGCGCAAAACTCGGGTCGGTCGCCGTCGGCCGATGCAGGTAAAGCGAAAAATCGTCGGCCAAAATCTGCCGGTCAAAAATATCCCGCAATAGCTCGCGGTATCGTTCGCCCATCCAGATTGTGTGGTGCGCCACGTCAGGGTAAGTCCGCGTAGTACCAAAATACAGTACGAATAGCCCCATCGAGTAATGGGCGCTGGCTAATTTCAGTCGCGTCATGGCAGCCTGCTTCTTCGCAGGGATCAGGTCACGGTACAGATGTGTCGCGTCGGCATTCGATACCAGCAGATCCGCGCTGAAGATGCGGCCGTCTTCGAGTCGCACTCCTGTTGCCCGCTGGCCGTCGAGTATCAGTGAATCGATGGTCGTGTTGAGCATGACATCGATGCCCTGCCGAGCCATTAATTCGCCCAGCGCCTTCGTAATGGCGCCAGTTCCGCCCATCGCGAAATGCACGCCGTAGGCGCGCTCCAGAAAATGAATCAAACCGTAAATACTGGTGGTGTCGAACGGATTGCCGCCAACGAGCAGCGGCTGGATCGAGAACGCCTGACGCAACTTTGGATGCGATAAATAGTGAGAGACCAAACCCCACACGGTCTTGTAACTGCGCAGTCCGACGAGGCGCGGTATCTGGCGCAGCATGGTGACAAAACGATCGAATGGTACCGATGACAATTCCGTAAAACCGACATCGAAAATACGGCGGGAATGCGCGAGTAGCGCAAGGTAACCATCGCAGTCGCGCGGTTCGATCCTTGCAATTTCAGCCAGCGTTTCCTCCAGCGTGCCGCCATAGTTAAACGTATCGCCGTCGGCGAACCGAAACCGATACCACGGCTTCATCGGCACCAGCGATATATGATCCGCCATCTGCTCACCAAACAGCGAATATAGTTCCTCGAACAAAAATGGCGCGGTGATGACGGTCGGGCCCGCGTCATGCCGAAATCCATCACGTTCAAACACCTGCGCCCGACCGCCTATGGCAGGACAGCGATCGATTACGGTGACGCGATACTGTTTGGCGCGCAGGCGCAAAGCCGCCGCTATGCCGCCAAAACCGGCACCGATCACGATTGCGTGCGGGGGGGAGAAGCTGTTCACAAGTGCCTGTTCAATTCAGTGGCGAGTTGCGCCAGCAGGTTGCCGCACCGGCCAGGCAACGAGACAGCAGCGCTGGCGGCCAGGGCCAGATGCTGGCTAGCCAGCAGGACGCACTGTCGACGGATGTTTGCGCTGCGATCGGCATCGGGATGATCGTCGTTCGCAACATGCCGCTGCTCTAGCAGCAAAAAAATATTCAACACCTTGGCTGTCTTGTCAGAACCAATATCGTGAAGGTCATCCGCAATTTGATAACCGATCGCAAATGCCTCCGCGGCTGCGCGAGCTTTGTCAGCCCACTGAACCTGACCGGCACACAGAAGCGCCAGTTCGAGAGGCAGACTCAGCAACGCGCCGGACTTGCAAGCCACGATACGCAGATAGGTATCAACATCCTCGACCTGTATTGTCCGGTGAGCGAGATCACAGCTCTGTCCCTGAATTGCCGCCGCCGTTCGGGCATGTATCAGCGATAGCATCTGCGACAAATACGTGGGATCATCCACACCCGCCAGAGACGCATAGGCAGACGATAGCAACAAGTCCCCGGCGCAGATCGCGATGTCCGCCCCGAAGCTAGTCCATACGGCATCAACGCCGCGTCGAGTGCTGTCTCGGTCTTGTAAATCATCGTGGACCAGAGACGCGTTATGCAGTAGTTCACAAGTGCTGGCAATGGCAACTGCGGTCGAACTGGATAACCCCAATTGAAGGGAAGCATCCAGCGCCAAACGCGCTCGAATGCGCCTACCGCCGACTTGCAGATGATAGCCAGCAGCGCGCGCCGCTTCACCCAACATGCCAGTTCCGCTACCGAGTGGCGGTTTAATCAGTATCCGACAGCGCTGTTCTACGAAGTCAAGGCAATCAAGCACGCTCCATGCGGGCGCATTTGCTGCCGCCGCCAATTGAGCAGACATAGTTGGTCTCCAGAGGACAGTCTTGATGAAGGATGACGATTGCCGGCGCAAACTGCGCCGGCAACCGCTCACGCTTTATGGCAAATTATGCGTGTCCTTCTGCCTCTGATTTACGGACGGCGATCAGGAAAATCACCACGCCGAAGGCGGCTTTTGCAACAATATCGGCAACGGTGTAGCCGACCTGCACTGCGGTCGCTGCAGCACCGCCGGTCAAACCAATCATCGGGAATGTGAACACGACCGGGTAGAAGCACCACGAGATGATAGTGATCCAGCGTGCGCTGCTGATAAGACCACGCGCTGAAGCCGGCTGCGAGCTGATGGAAGCACTCAGGCCGATGAACAGGTCATACACAATAATCACGAACGGTACCATTGCCAGCGCCCACCAGATCCATCGTGTGCCGACGTCGGAGGACACTTCGCCCGGGTAGCCGAGGACGACCATTAATGCAGCGAGCAAGCCTAGCTTGGTTGCCTTGGCGACTGTTTCGGCTCGCGGC
>JACMQD010000199.1 GCA_014377155.1 Herminiimonas sp. | reverse complement strand
TGGCGGAAGGGAGTGGGAGTCGAACCCACCAGACACGCTTGGCGCATCTCGCCGGATTTGAAGTCCGGGCGCTCCACCGGGATACGATTCCCTTCCGTTTCGAAACTGGCATGCGATTATCGCATTGTCTGAACCTTTTATCCGATCATGCGGCGCTTGCCGCCGGCATATTGCGTGATGCGCGCGCGGTCCATGAATTCCAGTACCTCGATGGTGACATTGCGGCCGATGCCGGAGCGGTCGCGATAGCTGGCCGCATCGAACAACTGCTGGTCGGATTCGCTGGCCAGCCGGGCCGCCACGTCGGTCAGCATGGTCATCGTCTCGGGTAGAAAAAACCGGTTTTTGGCGATCCGAACCAGATGGCCGAGCCGGCTGGCGCGCTCCAGGAATTCTGCTAAAACCGCCTGCTCCAGCGTGAGAATTTTCGCTAGTTCACCAATGACCGGCGGCCTGTTGCCGGCAACACGCAAGATATCGGCAACGCGCTGCAACAGTGCCGCATCGGCGTCGCCAAGGCGGGCCTGATGTCCTGCAAGCCGCAGACTGATGCCCTCGCATACGATCGATCCTTCGACAGTCAGACAGCGCAGCGCGGCGTGCAGGGCCGGTGTCAACAGGCGCATGCCAAGCTGCGCTGCCAGCATCGGCGCGCTCGGCCCGACACTGTCGGAATGGATAACGTGCCATTGCTGCAAACAGGTTAGCAGAGACGCGCGCAATGCGGCCCAACGCGATGCCGCGATCGCATAGGACTGGCTGCCGTGGAGGTAGACCGTCAGGTCTTGCTGTAGCAGACCGGACTGTTCGTGCGGGGTCAGGTTCCAGGCTTGCGCAAACCAGGCGAGCGGCACGCCCTCGCCCGGCAATTCCAGCAACGCTGCCAGTGCCAGTGCCGGCGTGGGTTGTTCGAGCGCGGCCAGTTGCGCTGTACGCAGCGGCTTTGCCCTGCCGCGCACGGCGCCCACCGGATCGAGCACGACGCCGCCGCCAATCGTATGCGCCGCCGCATGGTCGCGCAAGATGAAACGGTCGCCTAACGCGACCACAACCGGACCCTCGGCGACGATTTGCGCCAGCGCCGTGGCGCCCGGTTCGATCGCATGTTGCGCCAATAGCGCGATACGCGCATTGACGACTGCGGCGCCGACATGAAGATGCACCGCCGTCCAGTGCGCCAGAGCTCGGGCGGCGGACGCCGGTACCGTCACGCGCGCATCGAAGCGCGCTGTCGGCGCATGCGCAGGTGCGGCAACAATCCAGTCGCCGCGGGCGGGATCGATGCGCTTCAGGTCGCTACCGGCCAGGTTCAAAGCGCAGCGCCAGCCGGCTTCGGCGAATTGCGCCGGCTGGTCGTGGACATGGATGCCGCGCACGCGCACGGCGCCGCCCTGCGGCGACACCACTAACTGATCACCAACCTCCACCCGGCCCGACAACACGGTGCCGGTGACGACCGTGCCAACGCCCGCCAGCGAAAAGCAGCGGTCGATCGCAAGCCGGAAATTACCGGCAGCCGCACGCGGGGATATGGCTCTTGCGACGGCTGCCAGGTGGTCACGCAAGGCATCGACGCCTCCTCCTTCAAGCGCTGCAACCTGAAACACCGGCGCACCGCGCAACGAGGTCGGCGCCAGCAACGCTGCCACTTCCGCTTGCGCGGCGATTACCCGCTCCGGTGTCACACGGTCGATCTTGGTCAGCACGACCGCGCCGTGCATCACGCCGAGTAATTCGAGGATCGCCAGGTGCTCGATGGTTTGCGGCATTGGGCCGTCGTCGGCGGCGACGACCAGCAAGGCGAAATCGACTGCGCCGACACCGGCCAGCATGTTGCGTACGAAGCGCTCGTGCCCGGGAACGTCGACGAAACCGACCGGCCTGCCAGCGCCCAGATCGGCGTAAGCAAAGCCGGTTTCGATCGACATGCCGCGCCGCTTTTCTTCCTGCAATCGATCGGTGTCGATACCGGTCAGCAATTTGACCAGGGTGGTCTTGCCATGGTCGACATGACCGGCAGTGGCCACGATCATGAGGGCATCCGGCCGCAGAACAAAGCAGCAAATTCGGCCTCGTCATCCAGGCAGCGCAAATCAAGCAGGCAGGCGCCCTCGGCGATGCGGCCGATGACCGGGACCGGCAAGGCGCGCAGTGTCCGGGCAATATCGTCGAGCCGGCGGCCGCTGGTTTTCTTCGGTCCGCCGGGCACGATGCGCAAGGCGAAGCTCGGCAGCAGATCGACCGGCAACGAACCACTGCCGATCTGGCTGCGTACCGGCGCAACGTCGACCTGCGCACAATCTGCCAGCCAGGCCGCCACCACGGGTTGCAACCGCTGCGCCTGCGCGCCGATGTCGGTTGCGGCGCGCGCCAGCAGGCGCAGTGCCGGAATGCGCGCCACCAGCCGCTCGGGGTCGGCATACAGACGCAGCACGGCTTCCAGTGCGGCAATGGTGAGCTTGTCGCAGCGCATGGCGCGCTTCATGGGATTTTTTTTAATGCGGGCAATCAGGTCGGCGCGGCCGACGATGATGCCAGCCTGCGGCCCGCCCAGCAGCTTGTCGCCGCTGAAGGTGACGAGGTCGGCACCGTTGGCCAGTGTCTCGGCCGGCGTCGGTTCATGCGGCAGGCCGAAACGCGCCAGGTCGACTAGCGTGCCACTGCCGAGATCGACCATGAAAGGGATCGCGTGCTCTTGTGCCAGTCGGCTTAACCCGGCTTCCGGCACGGTCGCGGTGAAGCCCTCGACCCGGTAATTACTGGTGTGTGCTTTCATCAGCAAACCGGTACGGGTGCCGATGGCGTCTTCGAAATCCTGCAGGTGGGTACGGTTGGTGGTGCCGACCTCGCGCAGCTTGCAGCCTGCGCGCAGCATGATGTCGGGCAGGCGGAATGCACCACCGATTTCGACCAGTTCGCCGCGCGAGACGATGACTTCGCGGCGCAGCGCCAGCGTATTCAACGTTAGTAGCACGGCGGCGGCATTGTTGTTGACGACCGTGGCGGCTGGCGCGCCGGTGAGCCGGCACAGCCAGCTTTCGACATGCGCGTCACGGTCACCGCGTTTGCCACTGAGCAAGTCATATTCGAGATTGGACGCGCCCGAGGCGACCGTCACCATGGCGGCGATTGCTTCTGGCGGCAGCGGTGCGCGTCCGAGATTGGTGTGCAGTACCGTGCCGGTCAGGTTGATGACCCTGCGCAGTGAGGGCGCGAGCAGGGCGGCGATGCGCGCCGCAATGCCGGCGGCGATCAGCTCGTCGGCGGCAACGTCGTGTACGGCGCGCCATGCCGCCAATTCCGCACGCACTGCGTCCACGACAATGTCACGACCATGGACATCGATCAGCGCCGCCACGAGCGGCCACTGCAGCACGCGATCGACCGCAGGCAGATACAAGGTGAAGGGCGCATCCGAACGGTTCATGCGCTGCCCGGATCAAGGCATGACGATGCCTTGCAAAATATGCTCCAGCGCAGTGTCGGCCAGCGCCTGCATTTCAGCGTCGGTGCGATCCTGGATCGGATGAGCGACGAACACCATCGCCGGATCGAAACCCAGTACTTTGGACTGCAGCGCGGCAGCCTGGATGAATTCAGTCGATGCAATCGCAACTCCCGGAATGCCTCGGCTTTCGAGGTCGGCAATGTCATGCATACAGCACGACGTGCACGATCCTCAGTCAGCCAGGCCTTCGATGACGATATTGCATTCGGCCGCAATCTGCTGCTTGAGCACGGTCGGCGCCACCCGCGTGAAGGTCGGCTTGCGATAGCGCTTGACGAGGATGCCGCGCTCGCCGAGCCGCTCGGCCAGGCGGTCGAGGAACACGTTGCCGCGTGCTTTCGAGATATCGAGCAGGCCGACCGTCAGGTCTTGCAGGCTGGCCGGACGCGGCATTCGTGCCCGGTTGGCAGGTGCGCGCTCCGCAGTGGGGTCGAGCAAAATGGCGGGTTCGTTCATGAAGCGATCTCCTTGGTGACAGGGATGGAGCCGGTGGCGCCCGATGCTGCCCAGCCGGCAATGACGGCGGAAAACAACCCGGCCGTGCCGCCGGCGCGGACAATCAGTAAACCGCCGGGGCGGAACTTGGAAATGGTCGTGCCAGCCAATGCGGCGGGTACGCCTTCGGCAATGCCGCCCGCGCCGACGATGAGGTCGTCGCATGGCAGTTGCAACAAGATAAGCAGCTCTTCCAGCAGGCGCGCCTTGGACCAGCCGGCTTCGATGAAAACCCGGCTATGGTCTGGTGACACCACCAGCAGCGCGTCGCCGGCCATTGCCAGCTTGGGATGATCGACCGCGCGCAGGCATAGCGCAAAACTGCGCGCCAGCGATTCGGGAGTGCGCGATTTCTGATCGACGATGCCCTGTACGCCTTCACCGGCAAACAGGGTGACGGTCGAGGCATCGCGCGCGAAGCCGCGTTCGACTGCCAGCGAGTCCCAGACGCTGTCTTCGGCTTCGGCGAAGCAGAAAGTGTACTTGCCGGGCGTACCCAACGTAGCGCGGTCGATTTCGCCGGGACGTCCGCCGCCGACATTGCGCACAACCAGTTGCAGCGCGCGTCCGATGGTGGCATTGGCACGGTTGCCCTGCCCCAGCGCGTTGACGCCGGAGTTCATACCGACTGCCTTGGCCATCGGGCCGTTGACGATCACCACCGGTGTGCAGAACATGGTCGTACACAGCACGCCGTGCATGCCGAATTCATCGATTAGCGCCGCCTCCACTGCTGCCAGCACTACCGGCAGGTATTCCGGCTTGCAGCCGGCCATGACCGCATTGATCGCGACTTTTTCGACCGTGCATTCGACCAGGTCGGGCGGCATCATGCCGAGTATTTCATCGGCGCTGCGATGGGTGCCCGACAGCATGCGCAAAACCCGTTCGCGGGTCGGCGGGACGACCGGCAAGCCATCGGTCCAGCCGCGTTCATAACATGCTTCGTGCAAGTCGTCGGCGCCCGCGACTTCGATCTGGCGCGAGGCGAAAGTAGCGCCGCCGAAGCGTACCGCCAGCGTGTCGGCAACGCCGGGATCGAGCGTCTTGGAGCCACAACCGGGACGCATCGCCGGCAGGTCGACCCCGAGCGACGCCACGCCGGTCAGGCGCTGCCAGTCGTCGCGATGCCAGCCATAGGTGCGCTCGATTTCGCGTCCGCCTTCGATCCGGATCAGGGTTGGTACGATTTCGGTATGCAGGCGGTAGGAATGTTCCAGGGTGTGGTCGAAGATGACGTTCGCTGTCTCGAAGGCATAGCCGGGATCGTCCTGGACGTAGACGGTCAGCGGTATGCCGCTACGAGCCAGTTGGCCAAGCAACGGCTCGACCAGCATGCAGGTCGGGCATTCGCGCTTGGCGATGACGATCAAGCCGTCAGGCAGATTATCCATTCATCCCACCGGCGCTGGCGCGCAATACCGATTTGTTCATACTGTCCCCTGGTAACGACGCGCTGACTGCGGTCGCCTTGTTATTCGACAAAATTCATCGCCCCGGTCAGCCGGACAGTATCCGGCAAACTGGGAAACGCGGCATTTCGTGCCATCGATTGTAAGGCAAATCGCAACTATCCACCGTCATGCTGATCATGATCATTGCGCGCTGCCAAGCAAAGAGGATGCTTGTCCTAAAACGGAAAAAAAAATGGAACTGAAATATCTCTGATGCTACTGAAACACGTTATCACCGCAGCGCGCAGTTGTAGCGCGCTCAGTGGTTACAAAAGGAAACTTTTTGATCCCGTATCGGCTGAGCCGTTCGGTATGCGATGTCGACCGGACGCGCACGCAAATCTGTGCGCGTCAAATCTGTGCGCGTCATTGGTGTGCCAGTGGCATCACCGTGTAGCTGCAGCGAAACGTACCGATCCCGCTGTCTCAATCTAAAAGGAAAGCATTTACATGTCAGCAATCGGTCACCACCTCCACAGCACGCTCGGCATCGACATCCGTAACGAAAGCGTGGCGTCCAAGAGCGATCTGGACAGCTTGCAAGCTGCAATGGAGGCACACGCCATTCATCAGACGAGCAGCCGGCGCCAGAACGTCGCAACGTATCTAAGTGCGATTTATCAGGGGCTGGTAGGCCTGAAAGACGGTGAGCCCATGGACAAATCCATGACTGAAGGCGACTTGCGTGCACTCATGAACAAGACGGGTGCGCTCTATCACATGCCGGAAACAACACCTCTGCAACGCGAGGTGCTTTCCAAAGCGCATTTTCTTGCGATCGAATACCGCAAGTTCCTCAATCGTGAAGTCGACCTGATACCCAAAGATCTCGAGCAAAGCGGGACACGTCATTCCGTGGCGCGAGCAAAAGGGGGACATTGCTATGAAATGACCAATTCCATGGACTTGACGGATCGGGCCCATACGATCTTGTCAACCGGCCTCGTGACCAGCGTCACCGAAAATCCGCGCTATTTCGTCAATCCCGTCAATGCGACGACCTATGCAAAAATCGGTTTAGGCGGTGGTACAAACAGCACCGTCAGGATCGCACGCGATATCGAAAGCGATGTCCATGTCGCGGTCAAGAAAAGTCATCCACGGATCACGATCGACCGCAGCGGCGTCATCATGGCGCCGCCGGTTCCTTCGCAGTTCTACACCTTGTCATCGCAGCGACAAGCCGTGCTGCGCAGGCTTGACGATGCCGTGATCACGCCGATAGACCACGGCCAGTTCAACAGTGCCGCCGGCCAGAAAATGCGCGCGCAAGTGATGCGCATGCGCGACCTGCAGGATCAAACCGGCATGCGCGAACGCGAAGCGCTTCTGGCGCAGTCCAACGTCGACCATTTACCGTCGCCGCTGCGACAGCAGATCCTCGATGCGGTGCGCAACCCTGCACCCATCGATCCTGCCACGCTGCCGCAAATGTCCGACTACAGTTTCTTTGAACTGGCAGTCGGGACCGTCGGCGAGGTGGTGGAACACCTGAATCAACAACGGGTTTATTTCGAGATGCTGGACGCAGACCCCTTGTTACGCGAAAGAGCGATGAATTTGCTGGCCG
Organism: Herminiimonas sp.; assembly: GCA_014377155.1. The sequence goes on along the minus strand of JACMQD010000199.1, from coordinate 7,300 downwards.
ATTATGCAATCAGGTTCCAACCGGCACGCGCCACGGATCGCGAGGCCAAGCTTGCGGCGGCTGCGGACTGGTATGCGCGTCCGGATTTCAAGCTGAAAGACCCGGTGTATAACCAGCGCTTCCTGAACACGCTGGGCAAGAAAATGTTGCAATCGCTGGCAGTGCTGCACGCGCATGGCTTCAGCCATCAGGATATCAACCCGAGTAATCTGGTCTTGAGCAAAGACCGGCATGACAATCTGGCAGTCAAACTGATCGGTCTCGATCTGATCGAGAATTCGGCAAGCTCGACAACCCAACCGTATGGCGGCTCGGACCGGTTTTTGCCACCGGAAGCGGCGTCGAGTACGGCTGGCGGATCGCATCGCTACACCGGTGAAAAGAGCGACGACTACGCGATGGGGCTGTGCCTGCGAAAGTTGGCCGGCTTCGGTGATGAGGAAACCTATATGATGACACGATTGCAACGACTGGAGGCAGCCGAAGTATTCGGCGTCGAACCCGATGAACACCCGGAAATCGAGCAAATGATCGTCGCGGTCAATGCATTCGAACTCGACGAGGAAAATGCCGTGGAAGTACGGACGCGTGTGATCGCAAGGGAGCAAGTTGCGCCGCAAACACTGCGCTTGAAAGACATTTCCGATCTGCTGCTCAGCAAACCTCCGGCCCAGCGGCACAACAGCACGGAAGCGCTCGATATCGAATTTTTTAAAATTCCAGATAACTTTTTGTCAGAGTCCGAGTTTTCCGCACATGCAATTCACATCCTGCGCATGGGTATCTTCAGTGTCACCGACGATCGGGAACATTTCAATGACGAAAATAATGAGAACGGCGCGCCACGCACCTTGGCAGCGTTGAGAAGCCACACCGATGTCGAGATGCGCGAGCATGTCGACCGCTTTGTCATTGCGCGCACCCGATTTCATGACCGAGGCGACCTTGAGTACGGGGTGGCAGTGCAGGACGCGGTCCTGGAGGCACAGGCAACGGGTGAATGCGCGAGTGAAGAAACCGGCGATCTCGCTTCAAACCTTGGCGAAAACGATATGACGATGGCGCAGTATTTGGCGCAATGCAAGGAGCTGGATGAATTCGATGAATTCCAGGAATTCTATCAACACGGCTGATATGCCGGCCACCCGAAAGTCGACATGGATAAGATGCATGACGCCGCGTTAGTCCGGCCAGCCGACCATTTTTTGCCGTCCGGTTTGGTGATGCCCGACAGCGCGGCATGGAACCCGCTCCAGTCCGGCGTGGCAAACGAGCGTGAACCCGTCGCGGCAGTGCGCGGCGTGGAATCTCACGACGACACAAACCCGTTCATGCATCGACACGCGCGCAAGGCGAACGCCGGCCAGCAAACATCGCGCGCACGTCAAACCGACATCGCTCGACCGGAACGTCACGTCGCCAGCGCATCGCCCATGGCAGATAGCGTGGCATTTACGGCACTGGCGTGGCAGATCAGGTCGTGGCTGATGCTCAGCGTAACCCAGCCTGGCGAGCCGATGTCGGCCGCATCCATCGCGCCGCTCTGGGTCGCGCTCGAGGCGCACACGCATCGACTGGAAGACGAAGGCCTGGACAACCTGACCAGCGCGGAGGTCGTTTCGCGATTCACTGATATCCATGCCCCGCGTCCGACCGCTTTGCGCGACCGTGGCCACGGCGGCCTCGCGTATCTGCATGCCAATCGGCTCGACATGGGGTGCCGCCATGCTTTTATCGCCGCGCAAAAGCCCGTGGCCTGCAACGATCCCGGCTCGGCGGCAGGATTCTGGGGCGCCATGCAAGAGCATGGCGTAGCGCTGATCATCGATCTCACCAACGACAACGACAATGCGCACGAAGCGCATTACGGCCCGACGCCGCATGCACGGTCGCTGACACTGGAACCGGTATCAGTGCGCTTGGCCCGCCAGGAACACTTCGATCACGGCAGCGTTGAAGCGCTCCACATTGCCACCAGCGGCGTGTCCGGCATGCATGTTGTCAGACGTCTCAAGTTCGATGCCTGGCAAGACCACGGTGTGATCAGCCCGACGCGGCTGGGGATGTTGGCCTACCGAGCCGAGACGCTGTGCGAGCCTGATGCCACGATCGCCATCCATTGCCGCGCGGGCGTTGGCCGGACCGGTACACTGACATGCTTCATGGCGGCCGACGACCTGATTAGCCGGACGTTGCATGCCAGTCCTCGCCTCCGCGTTGACACCCTCGTCAGGATCACCATCGAATGCGTGCTACAGGGTCGCCGGGATCGCGGGCCCTGTTTCGTGCAGACCAGCGAACAATTGCGCCTCGTGGTGAATGCGCTATTGATGCGATATGCGGCGTCGCTCGAATAACCCGGAGATCAGCATGCAGCAATGGGGCAATAACGCTCCAGTAATGCTGGCGTAGTACGGCGTTCAGTGCTCAGGTATCTTGACGGTGATCGATCATCGGCGTCAGCAAACGCATCGTGCGCGCGGTTGCGCCCCGATGCAGTTTCGCGAAAGCGCTGCCGCTCATTCCCATCCGCTGTCGCACCACATCGTCATGCAAAAGGCGCACTGCCTGCGACAGGAGCATGGCCGCGTCAGTTACCCGCAATGCCGCGCCGGCCGCAATCGCCGCCTCGCTGACGACGGAAAAATTGAAGGTATGCGGTCCGATCAGTACCGGCTTGCCAAGCGCGCACGCCTCGATCAGATTCTGTCCACCCAGCGGCAACAGGCTGCCGCCGATGAACGCGAGGTCGCTTGCCGCCAGATAGACGAACATCTCTCCCATCGAATCACCGACCAACACGCGCACGTCGGCGCTCAGCGGCTGATCGCCGAGCAGCGATCGTCGTCGTGTCGTCAGGCCACGCTCGACTGCTGCGCGTGCCACTTCCTCGAAGCGCTGCGGATGACGTGGCACGATAATTACCAGGGTGTCGCCGACGTCGGCCTGGATCAACGCATCGAGTATCAAGGCTTCTTCGCCGTCGCGTGTACTGGCGCACAGCAGCACCGGGCGCCGACCGAACTGCGCACGCAATGCCGCGCCATCGGACAGTGCCGCCGGCGGCGGCGTGACGTCGAACTTGATGCTGCCGGTGACCTCTACCCGGGGTGCACCGAGCATGCGCAGCCGCATCGCATCAGCGTCGGTCTGCGCGGCAACGCAGGTCAACGCGCGGGCGGCGGCGCCCATCAGTGTCGCCAGCCGACGGCCTTTGGCCAACGAACGCTCCGACATGCGGGCGTTGGCCAGCAGCACCGGAATATGGCGACGTTCGCACTGGTGCACGACATTTGGCCAGACTTCGGTTTCCATCAATATGCATACCAGCGGCTTGAAGTGCTCGAGAAACCGGCTGACGATCGGACCGATGTCGTAAGGAAGGTAACATTGCACGATGCGTGTTGCATGCCTGGCGTACAAATCCCTGCCGGTGGCGCGCCCGGTCGGCGTCATGTGGGTCAGAACGATCACGTGGTGCGGATAGTGCGCCAGTAGCGCATCGATGAGCGGCTCGGCGGCGCGTGTTTCGCCCACCGACACCGCATGGACCCACAGCACCTGCGCATCCGGCGCGGGTCGCGTCGTGCCGCCAAAACTACCCAGGCGTTCCGGCATATGACGGCGATAGCCGGGCTCGGCGCGGCCCCGCCACCACAAGCGTCCCAGCACAACCGGCAGGGCCAGCCACCACGCCATCGAGTACAGCAATCGCATCAGGCCAGCGCGCGCTTGGTCAGTCGCGCCAGAATCGCCAGCGGACTGGAACCGGGGTCATATTGCTGCGCCACCGGCAGGTGTAGCGTCTGCTCCAGCATGAACTGGCCCGACATGACCGCATGCGAGGTCTGGTCGGAATAACACATCCATACCGACCCCGGCGCGAACTCGACCGTGGTCTGGTGCGCATCCTGTTGGTAATCCAGGTCGGTTTTCATTTTTTCATGCAGTTGCAGCATCAGGTGGTCGTATTCGCTGCGCAGGGATTTGGTGACCCGCAACGCATGCAGCATTTTGGCTTTTTTCGGCGAGTATTTTTTCAGGCGCGGCAGGAACTGCCGGGCCACGATTTCGAAAGGTTCGCCCACGCGCCACACGCGCGGCAAGCCCGCTGGATTGATGTTGGCGAAGACCCGCAACAGGCGCTCGCCACTGGTCGGACAACAGGACGCCGCATCGACATGCAGCCGCTTTTCGTCGTCGCGCCAGGGCTGGGGTCGTGTCTCGACGCGCAATGGCCGAAACGTGGTCGGCGCCAGTCGCACGCTATCGGCATAGCGTGGCAGCAGCGATTGCACCAGGTCGCGGGCATGCTGGCGAAAGCGCCCGATCATGGTCGCCATCTCGGCCTCCAGCGCGGTGTCGCCCTGCATGCCCTTGACCTGACCCCGCGCATCGAGACTGATGTTGCGCTGCTTTGGGTCGCGCAGGTCGGCTTCATACAGGCGCTGCTCTGCTGCTGTGAGCGCAAATAACAGGTGCGGAAAATACAGCACTTTACCGGCTTCGAGCGCTGCGATCGAGGTGCTATCGGCAGGGCCGGCGTGCCAGTCTGCAATGTCAATTTTGATAATTTGTGATTCCATCGGCGGTATTATGCGTGATCCGATTCCGGCTCGTGCGGCACTGCGGGCAAATCGTGCAGTGCCTGCATGACGTCGGCCACCGAAGGCGGCCGGCCTTCATCGCCGAGATTGATGATATTAGGCGACCAGTCGCCCGCGGTTTTCCAGCGCGGCGAGTCGCAATAGAGTTCGATCGTGGGCCGTTCGAACGCCGCGGCGATATGCGTCAGGCCCGTATCGACCCCGATCACCACCGCCGCGCGCTGGGCCAGAATCACGGCGTCGATGATCGACAGGCGGGGCAGCACGCGTGCGTTCGTCTTTTCCGCCGCCAGGTTTTCCGCGCCCATTTTTTCCGCGGCGTTACCCCATGCCAGCAACACGGGCAAGTCGCGCCCGGCCAGTTGCTGCGCTACAGGTATCCAGTTGACGGCGGGCCACTGCTTGGCAACGCGCGCTGTCGCATGAAAAAAAACTGCATAGGGTACAGTCGGCAACCATGCTGGTTTGCCGGCTGCCATATCAGGCGCGCACAAATCGAAATCGGCCCGCATATCGACTGCATAACCCAATGCAGCAGCGGCCACTACCCGACCGCGCATGACCGCATGGCAGCGCCGCTCGACCGGTACACTCAGCGTATGGAAGATCCGCGACAAGCCTTCGTAGCCCGAGCCCTCGGTGGCATTCGCCAGGCCGACGCGCCTGCCGCCCGGCATCAAACGGGCGATGCGCATGACGATACCGGTTTTGAGCAGGCCCTGGGTGTCGAACACCAGGTCATATGCCTCGCTGCGCAAGGCGCGGTAGAAAGCAGCCATCTCGGCACGCGTGGCCGGATCGAACAGGCTCTTGCGCCAGCGCCGCAACGCAAACGGAATGACGTTACGCACGCCGCGATTGAGTCGCACCAGCGCCGCATAGTTTTCTTCGACGACCCAGTCGATCTGGGCATGCGGCACATGGCGCAAGATATCGGCGACCATCGGCATGTTATGTACGACGTCGCCCAGCGACGAGACCCGCACGATCAAAATCTTCACGTGCGGACGTCCTCTGCCGATCCGAATCCCGCCATCAGAACGGCATTTTCGCGTCCGGTTTCGCCGCCAGAATAACGCGTTTGAACTCGGCCTGGATACGCGCCAGCGCGGCGGCGGATTCACCTTCGAAACGCATGACCATCACCGGCGTCGTGTTCGACGAGCGCGCCAGACCGAAGCCATCGGGGTATTCGACGCGCAGGCCGTCGATCGTGATGATCTGGTCGGCACCGGGAAAAGTAGCCTCGCGCGTGAGCTTGTCGATCAGCGCGAAATTCTCGCCTTCCTGCAGTTCGATATGCAATTCCGGTGTGCTGCTCGATTGTGGCAAGGCGTTCAGTGTCGCGGACGGATCGGCCAGGCGGCTGAGCAGTTCCAGCATGCGGGCGCCGGCATACATGCCGTCGTCGAAGCCGTACCAGCGGTCCTTGATGAACATGTGGCCACTCATTTCGCCACCCAACGGCGCGCCGGTTTCACGCATCTTCGCTTTGACCAGCGAATGCCCGGTCTTCCACATCAGCGGCTTGCCGCCGTGTCCGGTAATCCACGCTGCCAGATGGCGCGTGCATTTGACGTCGTACAGAATTTGCTCGCCCGGATGGCGCGCAAGCACGTCGGCGGCGAACAACATCAGTTGGCGGTCGGGATAGATGATCTGGCCATCCTTGGTCACCAGCCCGAGGCGGTCGCCGTCACCGTCGAAGGCCAGGCCGATTTCGGCGTCGCCCTGCTGCAGCGCGCGGATCAGGTCTTGCAAATTTTCAGGATGAGCCGGATCGGGATGATGGTTTGGGAAATTGCCGTCGACTTCGCAGAACAGTTCGGTGACCTCGCAGCCGAGCGCGCGATACAGGTCGCCGGCAAAGGCACCGGCCACGCCGTTGCCGCAATCGATGGCGATCTTCATCGGCCGTGCCAGCTTGATGTCGCCGCCGATGCGTTCGAGGTAGGCGTTTCGAATGTCATGGGTGCGATAGCTGCCCTCGCCATGCGACAAGGCTTGCTCGACGATAGCGCCATGCAGCGCAAGGATTTCGTCACCATAGATCGCCTCGCCGGCCAGCACCATCTTGAAGCCGTTATAGTCCGGTGGATTGTGACTGCCAGTGACCATAATGCCGGACTGGGTCTCGAGCACGTTGGTGGCAAAATACACCATCGGTGTGGCGACCACGCCAAGGTCGATCACATCGACGCCCGAGGCCTGCAGCCCGGCTGCCAGCGCAGCGGTCAGTTCAGGCCCCGACAACCGACCGTCGCGACCGATGACGACCGCGCGCTGACCCTTGGCCAGCGCCGCCGTGCCGAACGCATGCCCGATACTGAGCGCCACGCCAGCGTCAAGCGTCGTGCCCACGATGCCGCGGATATCGTAAGCTTTGAAAATACTTCGGGAAAGTGTCAGCATGAATCACCAGAATGAAATGGATTTGAAAGGGATGCGCATGACGGTGCATGGCGCTTGAGGAGATAGAGACACTGGAAAAGGTTTCACGTTCCACAACACTTTGGACAGCGTTGAAAAATCATGGTGATAACTGGAACTGCATTACGGAAAGTACCAGTTAATCCGCCAGCGAGCGCATCAACCGTCGACCGCCTATTCTTGTTTGAAGTATCATGCCAACTCGTTTAACCAAACGAATCGGCGTGCGCCAATCGTCAGATCCGCAAATCTTCTATCGATTT
>JACMQD010000198.1 GCA_014377155.1 Herminiimonas sp. | reverse complement strand
CGAAATGATGCGATGTACAATCAGAAAGTGTTGATGGTTTTCGCACGGTCGTACCAAAATCTCATGTAATATTCGTAAAAATTATTATCAGGAGACACGATGACGGAGTTACAGAAGAGTCCGCTGATGGGCCAGATGATGAATCAGCCCTTGCTCATTTCGAGCATCATCAAGCACGCAGATCGTTATTTCGGCAGTAATGAAATCGTCTCTCGCCGGGTCGAAGGCGACATCCACCGCTATACCTATCGGGATTGTCACAAGCGCGCGCGCCAGTTGGCCAACGCGCTCGGCGACCTTGGTGTGAAGATCGGCGATCGCGTCGCGACGCTGGCCTGGAACGGCTACCGCCATATGGAAGCCTACTATGCGGTTTCCGGTTCCGGCGCCGTGCTGCACACCATCAATCCCCGATTGCATCCTGAGCAGATCGCCTACATCGCCAATCATGCCGAAGACCAGTACCTGCTGTTCGACATGACGTTCCTGCCATTGGTCGAAGCCTTTGCGCCGCATTGCAAGACGATCAAGGGTTTCATCATGATGTGCGATCGCGATCGCATGCCGGCCGAGAGCAAGATCGCCAACCTGATGTGCTACGAAGAGTTGATCGAACGTAGTTCCGACGTGTACGACTGGCCGCTTTTCGACGAGAACTCCGCATCGAGCCTGTGCTACACCTCAGGCACGACCGGCAATCCGAAAGGCGCATTGTATTCGCATCGTTCCACCGTGCTGCATTCCTATGCGTCGGCAATGCCCGATTCGCTGAATGTCTCCGCACGGGACACGGTGTTGCCGGTGGTTCCGATGTTCCACGTGAACGCATGGGGCCTGCCGTATTCGGTACCGCTGACCGGAGCCAAAATGGTGTTTCCCGGTGCAGCGATGGACGGCAAGTCGATCTACGAACTGTTCGAGCAGGAAAAAGTCACTTTCTCGGCTGGCGTGCCCACCGTGTGGCTGGGTCTGTTGACCTATGTCGCGCAGAACAACCTGACATTCTCGTCCTTCAAGCGCACGGTCATCGGCGGCTCGGCCTGTCCGCCGGCCATGATGAAGACCTTCCGACACAAGTACGGCATCGAAGTCGTCCATGCCTGGGGCATGACCGAAATGTCGCCATTGGGCACAGCGTGCACATTGCAGGCCGTACATGCCGATCTGTCCGAAGATGCCCGCCAAACGCTGCTGGAAAAGCAGGGTCATGCGATCTTCGGCGTCGATATGAAGATCGTCGCCGACGACGGTACCGAACTGCCATGGGACGGCAAGACATACGGAAACCTGCTGGTGAAAGGCCCGTGGATTATCAGCAGTTATTTCCGCGAAGAGGGCGGCAGTGTGCTGGAAAACGGCTGGTTTCCGACTGGCGATGTGGCCACCATCGACGCCGATGGCTACATGCAAATTACCGACCGCAGCAAGGACGTCATCAAGTCCGGCGGTGAATGGATCGGCACAATCGATCTCGAGAATATCGCCATGTCCCACCCGTCTGTACTCCAGGCGGCGTGCATCGGTATCTTCCATCCGAAATGGGATGAGCGGCCATTGCTGGTCGTGGTGAAAAGACCGGGCGCCGAGGTTTCTAAAGAAGAACTGATCGAGTTCTACGATGGAAAAATCGCAAAATGGTGGACGCCGGACGATGTGACATTCATCGAAGCGCTGCCGATCGGCGCAACAGGGAAGATTTTAAAAAATAAAATGCGGGAACAGTTCAAGGATTACAAACTGCCCACCGCGTGAGAGTAATGAGCACAGCAGCAATTTCTACCCAAGCATAATTCATAAGGAAGAGACATCATGACATTTACATTTCGCCCGCTGGTTCTAGCCCTGTCCGTCGCCGCCGCTTGCGCTGCGCCGGTTGCATCGGCTGAAGTCATCAAGATCGCACTGATCGAGACGCTGTCCGGCGCATTTGCGCCGATTGGACAGAACCAGCTCAACGCTTACCAAATGTTCGCCGAGATGGCGAATCAGAAGAAGCTCGCCGGTCCAGGCAATACGATCGAAGTCACTGGCTTCGACGGCAAAGGCAGCCCGCAGGAATCGCTGACGCAGCTCAAGACAGTGATTGATCAGGGTTACCATTACATCGCTCAGGGCAATGGCTCAGGCGTTGCTCTGGCGCTGATCGATGCGATCAACAAGCACAACGAACGCAATCCAGGCAAGGAAGTCGTTTTCCTGAATCATTCAGCAATCGATCCTGATTTGACCAACAGCAAATGCAGCTTCTGGCATTTCCGTTTTGATGCCAACTCGGACATGAAGATGGAAGCGTTGACGACATTCATGGCCAAGGACCAAGGCATCAAGAAGGTCTATATTATTGGTCAGAACTACGCTCACGGTCATCAGGTTACGCGCGCGGCTAAGGAATTCCTCAAGCGCAAGCGTCCTGATATCCAGATCGTCGGCGACGACCTCCATCCAATCGCAACCGTCAAGGATTTCTCGCCTTATGTGGCCAAGATCAAGGCTTCCGGTGCTGATACTGTCATCACCGGTAACTGGGGTGCGGATCTTGCGTTGCTGATCAAGTCGGCCAAGGACGCCGGCCTGACTGCGAAGTTTTACACTTACTATGCAGGTACATCCGGCGTACCGACGGCGATGGGCGCGGCAGGCGCGGGCCAGGTCAAACAGATCTCGTACTGGCATCCGAATAACGAAACGTTTTCGGGCAAGGAAGTCGCCGAAGCGTTCAAAAAGAAATACAACGACGATTTCTACGTATCGGATATCTACACCATCATCGATATGGTATCGAATGCGGTCAAGATCGCCGGTTCGGGCGATCCGACCAAAGTTGCTTTCGCACTGGAAGGCATGAAATCCAAAGCCTTGAACGGTGAAGTCGAAATGCGTAAGACCGATCACCAGTTGCAGCAGCCGTTGTACATCTCGACCTGGACCAAAACTGACGGCAAGACAGTCAAGTACGACCAGGAAAACACCGGCTACGGCTGGAAGACGGATCAAAAAGTGGATACGTATATCGCCACTCAGCCAACGTCTTGCCAGATGAAGCGGCCAGCAGCAAAGTCGTAATCTTAGTAAGGTAGTCGAAGCGGGGCGGCATTGTCATGATGCCGCCCCGCTTTCGTTTTCGACGCCGATTCCCAGAAGGCTTTTTTTACTCACTCGTACTGTCTCTCAACCGCTGCTTAAAGACCCGGCACGCCGCTGAACAGGCGCCTCAGCATGCTGCGCATCGGCACGTGCGTTGATATGCATCAGGACCCGCAAGAGAAATTACGCATCCCCTTATTGCTGTATGGATTTGTCTTTACACACAATCAAAGCGTGGCTATTCTAGTCATACAAAATTGATAAAAAAGAGGAGACGATATGAAATTGAATTTAAGGCCGTTGCTACTTGCTTTATCTGTCACCGCGGCTTTTTCCGCTCCCACGGTGTTGGCTGAGAATGTCCGCATTGCCTTCATCGATCCGTTGTCCGGCCCCTTTGCCCCGGTCGGGCAAAACCAGTTGAAAAGCTGGCAGGCCATCGCCGAACTTGCTAATCAGGGCAAGTGGGCCGGCGACAATACGATCGAGGTGGTCGGCTTCGACAACAAGGCCAGTCCGCAAGAAGCACTGACCCAGTTGAAAACTGTGATCGATCAGGGATTTCGGTTCATTGCACAGGGTAACGGCTCCGGTGTCGCACTCGCGCTGATCGATGCTGTCAACAAGCATAACGAGCGCAATCCTGGCAAGGAAATCGTATTCCTGAACTACGCCGCCGTCGATCCCGATCTGACCAACAGCAAGTGCAGCTTCTGGCATTTTCGTTTCGACGCAAACTCGGATATGAAAATGGAAGCACTGACCAGCTTCATGGCCAAGGACCCGAACATCAAGAAGGTCTATATCATCGGGCAGAATTATTCGTTCGGCCATCAGGTCACCCGCGCTGCGAAAGAATATCTGAAGCGCAAGCGCCCTGATATCCAGGTTGTCGGCGATGACTTGCATCCGATCGGCCAGGTCAAGGATTTTTCACCCTACGTCGCCAAGATCAAGGCCGCCGGTGCCGACACGGTCATTACCGGAAACTGGGGGGCCGACCTTGCGCTCCTGATTAAGGCAGCCAAGGACGCCGATCTCAAGGCCAACTTCTACACCTATTACGGCGGTACGACCGGCGTGCCCACCGCAATGGGGGCATCGGGTGCAGATCGCGTGAAAATGGTGGCCTACTGGCATCCGAACAACGAGTCGTTTTCCGGCAAGGAAATCGTCGACGCTTACAAGAAAAAGTATGCCGATGATTACTACGCGATGGCGACCTATACCGGCGTCGCGTTCCTGGCGAAAGCCATCAAGGAGGCCAAGTCGACCGACGCGGTGAAGGTCGCATCAGCAATGGAAGGCATGAAGGTCAAGAGCCTCAACGGCGATGTCGAGATGCGCAAGCTCGATCATCAGCTGCAGCAGCCACTGTATATCGCCACGTGGTCGAAAGTAGACGGCAAGCAGGTCAGATTCGATCAGGAAAACACTGGCTACGGCTGGAAGACTGACCAGAAGGTCGACACCTATGTCGCAACCCAACCGACGTCCTGCCAGATGAAACGTCCAGGCTAGAACGCCTTGTGTGTGCCGCACTGCCTGCCTTTTTTTCATGCGGCGCGCGCCGTCAGGCCTGTCGAATATAGCGGTGTTGTTTCGGTTGATACTGCATGGTTAATATCGTCGGCTGCGGCGTTTATGCGACGCGAATACAGGTTGTTTCCACCTCGCTATCATGCCGCCGTGTTTTACGTTTCATAATTTTTCCGAAGGGTTTTTACCTGGGGTGAATTTTTTTCGCCAAGAATTAGTACGACCGTGCTAACCTACGCCCGGAGACAGATTTCGGACATTTCAAAAACAACGAAATCAAAAGAATTCAGGAGGGCATATCGTCGCGGCACTAAACCAGCGTGCCGATTTCAACCGTTTGAGACGCGGTGGAAGATAGCGTGAATTAACTTTACACGCTACCGATGCGCCGATATTCTGAACACATAACATTTACAAGAAAGAGACAATGAAGACATCTTTGCGTCCGCTCCTTTTAGTGCTCTCCGTCGCTGCTTTATTCGCGCAGTCCAATGCCTCTGCCGAGAATGTCCGTATCGCATTCATCGATCCTTTGTCCGGTCCCTTCGCGCCGGTCGGCCAAAACATCCTCAAGAGTTTCCAGATGATTGCCGAACTCTCGAACGCCCAAAAATGGTCGGGCGCGGATACGATCGAAGTCGTCGGATTCGACAATAAAGGTAGTCCGCAGGAATCGCTCAGCCAGCTCAAGGTCGCCATCGATCAAGGCTATCGGTACATCACGCAAGGCAATGGTTCCGGCGTCGGTCTGGCGCTGCTCGACGCTATCAACAAGCACAATGAGCGCAACCCCGGCAAGGAATTAATCTACCTCAATCATTCGTCGGTCGATCCCGACATGACCAATTCGAAGTGCAGCTTCTGGCACTTCCGCTTCGACGCCAATTCGGACATGAAGATGGAAGCGATGACCACCTTCATGGCCAAAGACCAGAACATCAAGAAGGTCTACATCATCGGTCAGAATTACGCGTTCGGCCATCAGGTCACGCGTGCTGCAAAAGAATACCTGAAGCGCAAACGTCCAGATGTGCAGATCGTTGGCGACGATCTGCATCCGATTGCGACGGTTAAAGATTTTTCTCCGTATGTGGCCAAAATCAAGGCTTCCGGCGCCGACACGATCGTCACCGGTAACTGGGGCGCCGACCTGGCGCTTCTGATTAAATCGGCCAAGGATGCCGACCTCAAGGCCAATTTCTTTACCTACTATGCAGCGACGAGCGGCGTGCCCACTGCGATGGGTGCGGCAGGCGCCGACCGTGTGAAAGCGGTCGCTTACTGGAACTCGAACAATGAAGGCTTCGTCGGCAAGGAAGTTGTTGAACTGTTCAAGAAAAAACATAACGACGACTACTATGCGATGACGACCTATAACGTCATCGCGATGCTGGCCAAAGCCATCAAGGAGGCCAAATCAGTCGAGCCGCTCAAGGTTGCGTTCGCGATGGAAGGCATGAAGGTCAAAAGCCTGAATGGCGAAACGGAAATGCGCAAAACGGATCATCAATTGCAGCAACCGCTTTACATCTCGACCTGGGTCAAGACCAACGGCAAGGACGTCAGATTCGATCAGGAAAATACCGGCTATGGCTGGAAGACGGATCAGAAGATCGACGCGTATGTCGCAACACAACCAACTTCATGTCAAATGAAGCGTCCGGTGCAGTAACAGGATTGCCGGTGACGTGCCCGCAGTTGTACGGCGGGCACGTTTAACGCCAGGCCGGTGATCGAATTCATCTTTAATAAGGGTTATCCTCGTGGAGTTCACGCTAATTACTTTGCTTAACGGCTTGAGCTACGGTCTCTTGCTGTTCATGCTTTCATCGGGGCTGACGCTCATCTTCAGTATGATGGGCGTGCTCAATTTTGCGCATGCCAGCTTCTACATGATCGGTGCGTATTTCGCCTACACCATCAGCGCCAAGTTCGGCTTCTGGCCAGCCCTGCTGGTGGCACCTCTGCTGGTAGGCGCGCTTGGCGCGCTGGTCGAACGTTATGGTCTGCGCTCGGTACACAAGTACGGTCATATTCCTGAATTGCTATTTACCTTCGGGCTGTCCTTCGTGATGGTCGAACTGGTCCAGTTGATCTGGGGCCGTGCCACAGTACCGTATCCGATTCCGGCATCACTCGACGGTCCGTTATTTACGCTCTACACGACCACCTTCCCGATTTACCGCGGCTTCATGATGCTAATTGCACTGCTGATGCTGTTGTCGATTTACTTGGTTTTGACCCGCACCCGCATCGGCCTCGTGATTCAAGCTGCGCTGACCCATCCGGAAACGGTCGAGGCGCTCGGCCATAACGTGCCGCGTGTCTTCATGCTGGTCTTCGGTGGCGGTTGTGCTCTGGCCGGACTGGCCGGCGTCATTGGTGGTAATGCGTTCGTGACCGAACCCGGCATGGCCGCAACCGTCGGCAGTATCATTTTCGTGGTGGTCGTGGTCGGCGGCATGGGCTCACTGCTCGGGGCGCTGATCGCATCACTGCTGATCGGTGTATTGCAAACATACGCGGTGGCACTGGACTATTCATTCGTGACGGCTTTCGCCAAAATGGGTTTAGACATACCGATGACGACATTCGGCTATTCGTTCCTGACCGTCACCATTTCACAAGCTGCGCCAATCCTGCCTTACCTGCTGCTGGTGCTGATCCTCATTTTCAGGCCGCGTGGCTTGATGGGTACAAGGGAAGGATAAGCAGATGACTACTTCTACCATGGCTTACAAACCAGCTAATTTTTCGCGCTGGATCATCTGGACGCTCTTCGCACTGATGCTGATCGTCGCACCGCTGATCTTCAAGGCCGGCGCATCGCTGTCGCTGTTGTCGCAAATCGGTACCGTGATGATCTTTGCACTATCGTTCAATATGCTGCTGGGGCAGGGCGGCATGCTGTCGTTCGGCCATGCGGTGTATTCCGGATTAGGCGCGTTCTTTGCCATTCATGCGATGAACATGGTGGCCGGCGGCAGGCTGGCAATTCCCGTATCGCTCATCCCGCTGGTCGGCGGCATCGCCGGCATGTTCTTCGGCGTGCTATTCGGTTATGTCACTACCAAGAAATCGGGTACCACTTTCTCGATGATTACGCTGGGGCTAGTCGAGCTGGTGTTTGCGTCGTCGCTAATGTTCCCGGCGTTTTTCGGCGGTGAGGGCGGCATCTCGACCAACCGCGTGATCGGTCAGCCTTTTATGGGCATCACTTTCGGTCCGCAAATCCAGGTCTATTATTTGATCGCATTCTGGCTGTTTATCTGCACGATCGGTATGTATGCGTTCACGCAGACCCCGCTTGGGCGGATTGCCAATGCCGTTCGCGATAATCCGGAACGCGTTGAATTCATCGGGTACGACACGCAGTGGGTGCGTTACATGACGTTAATCCTGTCGGCATTTTTCGCTGGTATTTCGGGCGGTTTGTCCGCCATCAATTTCGAGATCGTCAGCGCAGAAAACGTCAGTGCAATCCGCTCGGGCGGTGTGCTGCTGTTCACGTTCATAGGTGGAATCGGTTTCTTCTTCGGACCGATGATCGGTGCCGTGATGGGTATCTTTCTGACGGTGATGCTATCCGATATTACCAAGGCGTGGCAGTTGTACCTCGGCGCATTTTTCATCATTATCGTCATGTTTGCGCCGGGCGGCGTGGCGATGATACTGATGCTCAATCTACGCCTGATTAAATTCAAGAAATTCGGTCGCGTATTCCCGAGCATGCTAGCGGTCGTCGTCGCTGGACTGGTGACCTTTCTGGGTGCCGTGATGATGATCGAAATGCTGTATCACCTGACCCTCGAATCAGCCAACGGTACTACGATGAAGCTGTTCGGCACGACGGTTGATACCGCAGCCACGATGCCATGGATTGTCGCGATCGGGTTGTTCCTGGTCGGGGCCGCGGCGTTCATGAAAACCAAAGTTCCGTTCCAAAATGTATGGGGCGATGTAAATAGCGAGATTGAAGATATGGCACGGAAGGCAGGCGCATGACGACCTATTCTCTTGAACTAAAGGAAGTTCGCAAGAGCTTCGGCAAATCGGAAATCATCCGTGGCACGACCTTGCAGGTACCCAAGGGCGAACGCTTCGCCGTAATCGGGCCCAATGGCGCCGGCAAGTCGACTCTGTTCAACCTGGTTTCCGGTCGTTTCCCAGTGACCTCGGGCGAGATTCTGCTCAACGGCCAGAGCATCCTCGGCAAGAAGCCGTTCGAGATCAACCGGCTCGGGTTATCGCGAAGCTTCCAGATCACCAACATCTTTCATCGGTTGTCGGTTTATGAAAATTTGCGTGCGGCGGTGCTGTGGTCGCTCGGTTATAAATATTCGTTCTGGCACCGGCTCAATGGGCTTCGGGATGCACACGAGCGTGCCGAGGCCGTGCTTGAACAGATCGGACTCAAGCGGCGCCGTGACACCCATGCCGGATTGCTGACCTACGCCGAGCAACGCGCGCTGGAAATCGGCATCACCATCGCCGGTGGCGCCGATGTCATCTTGCTCGACGAGCCTACCGCAGGTATGAGCCGTTCCGAATCCGATGCGGCTGTCGAACTGATTCGCAAGGTCACGGTCGGCAAAACACTGCTAATGGTCGAGCACGACATGAGTGTGGTGTTCGGCCTTGCCGATAAGATCGCCGTTCTGGTCTATGGCGAAATGATCGCGTGCGACACGCCGGCGAACATCCGCGGCAATTCGAAAGTTCAGGAAGCATATCTCGGCGGTCATGCGCCAGTGGAGGTAACAACATGACGGCCCTTCTGGAAATCAAGAATCTCCATGCCTATTATGGCAAGAGCCATGTGCTGCATGGCGTCGATATGGTGGTTAATCAGGGCGAAATCGTCAGTCTGCTCGGCCGTAACGGTGTCGGTCGCTCGACTACCGTGAAGGCCACCATGGGTCAGGTCGACGCAACCGGATCGATCAAATTCAAGGGTGAAGAACTGGTCGGGATGAAGGCATTTCAGATTGCCCACAAGGGATTGGGTTACGTGCCCGAAAACCGTGATATCTTCCCGACGCTCACGGTTGAACAGAACTTGATGCTCGGCGAAAAAAAGGGCAAGAAGTCGCGCTGGACGCGCGACGACATGTTCCAGTTGTTCCCGCGATTAAAGGAGCGCCAGCATACGCCTGCCGGCGTGATGTCCGGCGGCGAACAGCAAATGCTGACGCTGTGCCGTACGTTAATGGGTGATCCGGACCTGATCATGATCGACGAGCCGACCGAAGGACTGGCGCCGAAAATTGTCGACCTGGTTGGCGAGTACCTCATGGCGTTGAAAAACCGTGGCATTTCGGTGCTGTTGGTCGAGCAGAAGCTGGCGATCGCATTGGAAATCTCGCAGCGCGTCTATGTCATGGGCCACGGGTCGATCGTGTTTGAAGGCACGCCGCATGATTTGCGTAGCAATGCCAACATCCGCAAGGAATGGCTGGAAGTCTGATACGTTCGTTCCTGACTTAGGCTGACTATAGCTGTCTGTACCTGCAAGAAAGCAGGCGACCCGTTGATTTGACCGTGTCGCCTGTCCTCTTCTTTTGCGAGGCAAGCCGTGATCGACGTCTGTTCTAACCGACGCTCGATGCACTGGCCTTTCGCGCGCCTCTTAAATAGCAATCCCTCCCGATACCTCGATACGCTGCGCATTCATCCAGCGATTGCCCTCGCCTAGCAGGGCCGCCACGGCACCGCCAATATCGTCCGGCATGCCGACTCTCCCAAGCGCGGTCTGGCTCGCGATGCCTGCATTCATCGCAGCGTTATCGCGCACCGCACCACCACCGAAATCCGTTTCAATTGCACCCGGTGCAATGGTATTGACTGCGATGCCGCGGGTACCGAGTTCCTTGGCCATGTAGCGGGTCAATACTTCAACACCGCCTTTCATCGCCGCATAGGCGCCATAGCCTGGCAGGGCGAAGCGCGTCAAGCCGCTCGAGATGTTGACGAGTCGGCCGCCGTCGGCGATCAGCGGCAGCAGGTGCTGCGTCAGAAAAAAAGTGCCCTTGAGGTGTACATTCACCATCAGGTCGAATTGGTCTTCGCTGGTGTCTGCAAAACTGGCATGTATTCCGGACCCGGCATTGTTGACCAGGTAGTTCAGCTGATCGCGCTGCCAGGTCGCACTCAGTACCTCCTTTACAGTGGCCGCAAAGTGCGTGAAAGTTTTGCTATCGGCCACGTCAAGTTGCAATGCGACCGCTTTGCGTCCGAGCATTTCTATTTCCTTGACGACAGCGGCCGCTTCAGTGATGTTGCTTTGGTACGTGAGAACAATGTCCACGCCTGCCCTGGCAAGATGGACTGCGCTACTACGGCCAAGACCGCGGCTGGCACCGGTGATGAGTGCAATGGGATGCGTCATGAAGCTCTCCTTGAGATTAATAGAATTTGTTTACAACAAAATCTACTTTAACAATCCTACGTACTCGGATAAAGCCTGCAAAACCGCTTACACTGTTCTTCATCAAGAACAATCCACCGCCACTAATGCATTTCGATGAATTGCGCATCTTCGCCAAAGTCGCTGATTTGCGTAGTTTCAGCCGCGCTGCGGAACAGCTAGGATTGGCCAAAAGCCATGTTTCGGCCTCGGTGCAGCAACTCGAGGCCAGGTTGGGAGCGCGGCTCTTACAACGCACTACACGGAGCGTGCGGCTGACTGAGGACGGCGAACGATTTCTTGCACGCTGCCGGGATTTGCTGGTGGACGCCGAGCATCTTAGCGCCATGTTCAAGCCGGCAACCGTGGGCCTTAGCGGCCGACTGCGAATC
Organism: Herminiimonas sp.; assembly: GCA_014377155.1. The sequence goes on along the minus strand of JACMQD010000198.1, from coordinate 29 downwards.
GACCTTCCCAACATTCTCGCTCGCGACGT
>JACMQD010000197.1 GCA_014377155.1 Herminiimonas sp. | reverse complement strand
TTGGGCTGGCAGCGGCCGCAGGCCTGGATTGGGCGGCGGTGCAAGATGCTGATGAATCCACGCTGGAGCGGCGCCTGCTGGTCGGCCGCGAATGCCCGCGCGATCATGTGCAACTGGATTCAAGTCGCAATGCTAGGTGTTGCAGGGATATTTATACGACAAGCCAATGCCAATTGGCGCTTGGCTCTCCGCAGTCAGAAAGGGCATAGAGATTGATGACTGTGTCTCGGTCACGATGGCTTGGGCTTAACGCTCACGCTGATTGTGATTTAGTCTTTTCCACTCGATGAGCGGCTGCTTTCGCAAACCGGACACTCAGGTTTCCCAATACCGGTCATTCGCAGCCTTGCTCGATCACCTTGTCTGCGCTTACCAGAATCGAATCGGTGATCTTGAAGCCGAGCGTTCGAGCGCCATGCATGTAATTTCACTCCATCGTGTTATCGGCGTAGGTTAGCCGCAGCAGGCACCTTTGGATTTCTGACTGTGATCGGCGTTGATCCCCTCCACGCCATAGGCCGCGCCTGTCACTGCTGATTTCAATTGCGCGGGCGTTGTCAGCCGCTCGTCGAATTGAACTGCGGCTTAGCCGTTCGCGGGCGACACTTTTACGTCACCGACCCCGGTGATCGCCTTCAGCGCGTGCGTTACATTGCTGATGCAGCCGCCGCAAGTCATGCCCGTAACTTTCAAAAGTTCAGTTTGCACGTGATGTTCCTTTACATGGTTTTGCCTATGAGCGACACGGCAATCAAGCATCACGCCTTCAGGCTCGTGCAGACCCGCTGCAGAAGCGCCTTCACTTCCTTGCCAAGGGCATGCACTTCCGGCTTGTCGACCAGTTTCAATAACGTCTCCGGATCCATAAATACAACCGTTATTGTTTTATCAGCTTCTTCGCGCACGACCACATTGCACGGCAGCAGCAACCCGATGTCGGGATCGGCTTCGATCGCGCGGTGGGCGAGCGGGGGATTGCATGCGCCAAGAATGCGATACGGCCGATGCTCGATGTTGAGCTTGGCTTTCAATGTGGCTTTGACGTCGATATCGGTAAGCACGCCAAACCCTTCCTTTTTAAGGGCCTCAGTGACTTTCGCGACCGCGACATCGAACGGGACCTTCATCTGCGTAGCGAATCCGTACATGGGAAGGCTCCTTCAGGATTGGTGCTGCGGGTTGACGATGTGTTTCATTTATTACGAATGACAGCAACAATCCCAACAACGACTAAAACCACGACCAGTATCATCCATAATCCGCCCGCCCCGCCCATGTAACCACTTCCCCAACTTCCCATCCAATCACCTTGCATCATAGTCATCACCTCTTGATTTGTTTGATTGCGGCCTATAAAACAACTGGCCAGGATCGATATATATTCGTGTAGTTACCGAGCCTGGCTGCTTTAGCTGGCGGTTATTTGGTGGGTATCGTCTCCATTGCCTGATTGTGCTGCATCATCTGCTCCATCATCATCTGCAACATTTCCATGCGTTTTTCCATCATCGCGTGGTGCTTCATCATGTCGCCGTCTTTCATGCCGCCCATCATCCCGCCGCCTTTTTGGTCACCCATCATCATCGGGCCGCCCATGCAGGGCATCGCCTTCATTTTTTCCTGCATCGACTGCATTGCCTGCATGTGCGCCTGCGTCAATTTCTGACGCTACTTCGGGTCCGGCGTCTTGTGGATCTTGGCTATTTGTCCCTGCATGGCTTTCATGTTCTCCTGCATCTGGGGCATTTGTTTATCCATGTCCATGCTCATCGCGGGCTTGGCTGGCGCAGATTCTTCCAGTGCTGATGCGATGGGCGCCGACGTGGTACAGGCTGCCAACTAGGTGCTGGCAACGATTGTGGCAGCTAATATTGAGGTTTTCATAGCGGCGTCTCCTTTGACTGCCAGCTTGTATGTATAGGCGCAATTATTTTCGCAGTCCGTGCGTTACCGAACGTAATGCATTGTTGGCCCTTTGCGCTACGTTCGTAACTTGACGCTGTTAGGGCGCAATGCGCCTGTGATTGCTGTCGGACCCCGCGCAGGCGCAGGATGACGATCAATCGTCAAATTGGAGGGCGGTGCTGAATGACCGGAACTGGCCGACTTCCGCCAGTCGCTGCCAGAAGGTTCCATCCCATGCCAGCAAAAGAGCCGTCGAATTGCGCCGCCGATCAGACCAGAATGCGCACGACTGTGACCCACAGAATCAGTGCTGCGCCGAACGCGACCACCGGCGGCGAAACCAGGGAGCTTGCCAACAGCCCAGCGAGCCCAAGCACTGACAGCAAGGCACAAGACCAATAGTACAGGGGCACCGGCAACGAACGCGCCAGGGGAAAGAAATGCAGACCCACAATCAGGCAGATCGCGGCGAGGATCAGGTCTGGTCGACCCAGATTGGCGCAAAAATTAATGGAGATAAAAATCGCAACCCCCTCGATACCACTCCAGATACCGACCAGCTTGCCGATGCGCTTGCCTTCTGCGGGCGGCGGCGGGGTCAAGCCACGACTACGCCAGACCACGACCGAGATCAGTATCACGCCGATTGCAACCGGACCCAACCACGTAGCAGGCGAAGCACTCGACAAATACAGCCCGAGGATCGCCCAGACCGCACCGAACACGCTCAAGATAATCGGACCGGCAGGCCCGGTCGATTTTAGTTCTCGTACCATCGTGCTCCCAATCATTCAACTCAGCGTCGCGCGCATTTCAAACGCGCAGAACGCCACCAAGGGCTTCGTCTCTCATGGCCGGTAGACGCCTGACGACAAATAGCTGCCTAAACATTCGCAACGCACTGCAGTGCTAATCAGCGAGCGTGAAAGCGGCAACATCTCCTTCGGGGTTTTTCCCATCTAAAAATAGCTCGGCTGCAGCCTTCACTGTTGCCTGAAGGCGCTTGGGTTCGCCACCATCCTCGGCACAGATCAGCGTGTGTTCAGCGCAGGGAATATATCTGACCAAGAAATCGCGTTTATTGGCTACTAGGGTCGCTATGCCGGATGCAAACGCTGCTGGTGGCCAGCTTTGATCGTGACCGCCTTGGGCTAGGAATAGAGTGATGTCAGGTCGTAATCGAAGCGCCTCGTCGATCGATGAACGGGTTCCGGTCGTTGCCCAACGTTGATGGGGATGCCCTCCAAGAAATTTCTGCTTATCTGCCGACTTTTCGATCACTCGCCATTCGTCCAGCACTTGCTGAATTCCCGCTCCGCTTTTCTCCGCTTGCTCGAAAGCAGGCGACAGCTGCAGAATTGGCTGGGGCGGACCAAAGCCTGAGATCGATAGGACCAAGCGCGTTTCAGGGAACAAACCGGCCATCGCGAGTGCGAAAAGTGTCCCGTCTGATGATCCGACGAACATCAGCCTTTCGATCGCCTGATTTTGGGAACTTAGGAAATGGCTCAATTCTTTCTTGTAAGCGCTCAGAATACTATCGAAATTGTCTCGTTCCACATACTCGTTGGGACAGCCTTCAGCGACGCCGCGCTCATGCGACGCAAACTGTCGTGGAATCCCGGGTTGATCAAGAACCACAATTCGCGTCCGGTTTTTAAACGGTAGGGCGAACACTTCAGGCCCAGCGTTTGCTTTCCCGTTTTGACCGATCCAGAAGGCGCCATCGCAACCAGAGCCGGGAATGAAAACCAACGCCGTATGCGAATCAGCAGACGGATCGGATGTGGCGTAATACCGAACAAGGTCCCGGCTCACATGACTTTCATATCCCTTGAACGTGCTTGACGCGGGAATCCCGATCGGTACGAACTGTTCAAAGGTCGGCGTGTTATCCGCTCTTGCTTCAAAGTGGAACAACCCTACACTAAGGATAATGGCTAACGACAAGAAAGTCGCCACTACATCTAATCGTGCGCGGGTTTTGGTCGTTCTGGCGGTCAGATGCATTTCACCCTTTCTCCATCGGGGTAAGCTCACTTTGCGTGATGCCAAAGACGACGTCAGCGTCTTTTTCTTGTAGCTACCTCCCGCTGGGGGCCGGGCGAAAGTCCGCTATTGGCCTTGGATTCAACCGGTCAATGCTCGGCAATCATCAGCCCAAAGCACCTATTAAATAGGTGCGGAACACAAGGCAGCGGACAGCAAGTCATGCGTTAGCCCCTTGCCTTGCCATACCTCACCAAAGTCCACCGCAGCATCGCTTGTGAACAGGATGACTGCACGTCCAAGCTCGGGGGCGATAACGTTGCGTAGCTGCGTTCCACCAAATTCACCGCGGCGCTCTACCAGTCGGACCGGGGCGCCACATCCCTTCAGGCGCGCCGGAAAAGACCAGACACCGAGTGCCATGTAGCCGAGCTTCGGATCCCCGGACCAAGCGATGCTCAGTGCATCCGGTGCCAGTAGTTGACCATTCATTAAGCCCCGGTCGAAGCGAGCCAGATCACTGGCGCTGCCCGCGAGCGACGCGGCGGCCCCGCCAGTCGCGACGTTCAGCGCGGGCATAAGCCTGTTGTCGGCCAGTGCCGTGGCCGCCGTATCGTGACTCGGCATGGATTCTTTGGCAAGGCTTAAGGTTCTGATCCCCAACGGTCGGGCAATACGTTCCTCGACGAGACTCTCATAAGGGTGTCCTGTCTCCGCCTCGAGCGCCGCGCCGAGTACCAGGTAGTCGCAGTTGTTGTATTCCCAATCGCCCCCTCGCGGCCGCTTTGCCATGCCGGAGCAAAAGTTGGCGGCGCGTGCGGCATTGCTGGTCGTCGGACCAGTCTCGCGGTAAAAACGCGGCACCCCGTCAATAACTGGCGTGTCGGACGGGTTGGGAAGGCCGGAACGATGCTGGAGCAGTTCACGAATGGTGATCGCGTGGTCGCCGCCAAAGCCGGTTAAATAGCGGCCAATCGGCGCGTCAAGTTGCATCCGACCGGCCGAGACTTCCTGCATGATCAGCGTGGCGGTGACCTGCTTCGTTACCGAAGCCCAGAGCCAACGTTGGCCAACCCGATTTGGTAGGTTACGCGCACGATCCGCCATTCCAAAAGCTGCATCTTTCTCGGCACCGCTCGCATCGGTCACTATCAGCTCGGTTGGCAAACCGGCGGCCAATACTACTGCTGCCGCGCGGTCGAACGCCGCATTCAACGGTGGCAGGGCGTCGGGTGCTGAGGTCGCACCTTGAGCGTGTTCAGCCAACACGCTCAACAGCATCAGGAGCAGAAGTTTTGTTTTCAGCTTTGTGATTATTGTCATCCCTGACACCCGTTGGACCGCGTGATTCAAAGAGCAGCCCTCTCGGATCGTATGTGAACAAGTCGTTTTAGGCAAACAGACCATGATATAAATTGTTGAATGTGGGGTTGTAAGTTCCGACTGTCCAATTCTGGCCGATAAGCGCTGTCGCCGGCACTCGCTAGCGGATATCGGCCCTCGGTCAGACTTCGGTCTGCTCCGCTATCTCTAGGGCGTCATCGACTTCGATACCGAGATAGCGTACCGTACTTTCGCGCTTTGTGTGTCCCATAAGTAACTGTATCGCTCGGAGGTTCTTGGTGCGTTGAACCGCACCGGATTTTGTAGAGACACCAACATTTGAGAGGCGCAGATTCGGCCAATCGACGGTTTGCTCCGCAACCCAGCGCGGGGCCTTTAACGCAAGCCGGGGGTCGCCCTTCGATCCTGCGCACGACATCGATAGTCAAATCAACGAACCCAGCCTGGTTGATCGTGTTCGCAAGTCGTAAGCCGCATCGCCGAAGAACCGTTCGGCCAACGGCCAGTAATTTTTCAACACATCAGACGCCATCCGGGCGTCTTTCGAGGCAGCGGCATCGGCGCGATTGTCAGGAACTGCAGTGTTGGCAGGACCGGCAGGCCGTACGTGACGCACCATCCCGCGGTTCAGCGGCGACATCGCGGTGGGAATTTCACCCAAGTGTAGACAACCAGCGCAGCGAAAAGGGAATAGACGGCGGCAAACACCCACCATGGTGCGGTGAAATACAGGACTTTGCCGAGCCAGGACTCGATGCATCCGGCTGCGGGGCTATTGCCCACTCGCGCGAGGCCTGCGCCGGGCACCTGCCGCAACCAGCGCTCCAGAGTCGTCAGCGGGCAGGCAATCTGAAGCCAGGCTTCTGCCACCACGAACAAAATTGCCGATAAATGCGTCAACCGGAACCAGAGCGAGTTGATCCATTGAGAACGCAGCTCCCAGCGCGACAGATTGCCGATCAAGATCGCCGGCACCGTGCCGACGATGAACACCACTACCGCAACATGCAGGATCAGAATCGCGTCGGCAGCCCAGCCGTATGGCGCGCCTGCGCGCATCTCAGCGGGAGTGCGTCCCGGGTGGACAAGGATCCTGACAAACAGGCGAGAACCAACCGCTTTCAGACGTCTTCACGATGGCCTTCGATTTGCGAGCAGCTTCCTGGAATTCCATGAGCCACGAATGATCGATGTGCGCAGCATACTGGAATCGCGTAGAGAACAATCACGAAAAGCGCGAATGGTTATTAACAGACGGGCAATTATAGGTACCAGGTTAGGGGCACGCTGGATCGTATGTCATTTTCTGCAAGGCGTAAGATCATCGTCTTGCAGACCTGTTGCACACTGGCGTTCCCGCGACATTCATCATTTTTCGGGAGAATTTGATGCGCACCTGCCTTTTACAACTCGTAATGGCCATTGTAGGAACGCGCTTGCATCACTGAAATCCGTTTGGGCCGATGTCGGCGCGCGAATTCCGTGGGGATCTAGTTTCCATGCGAAACTTGCTCTTCAGCTGACATTTCAACCGCGCCTGACGTGAACGACTTTCCTACACCATGCCTCTAACTACCACCGAGCGCACCGCCCTGCGGGGGCGCTGCCATACCGCGTATTCCGGCCACCGCCGCATTTCCCCTGCCGATGAATTCGCCTTGTTGTCGCGCTGGTGCGCCGAGCATGATATCGGCGCCGATGTCTATGGCGAGGGTCGCCTGATCAATGGTTTTGAAAAGAAGGTCGCGGCATTGCTCGGCAAAGAAGCGGCGGTCTTTATGCCGAGCGGGAAAATGGCACAGCTGATTGCTGTCAAAATTTACGCCGAACGCCATCGCAGCAAGCATTTCGGCATGCATCCGACTTCGCACCTGGAGCTGCATGAAGCGCGCGCCTATGCCTCGCTGTTAGACATGCATGGCGTTCTGGTGGGAGGTCCGCAGGCGCCGATCACGGCCGCCGATCTGGCAGGGGTGACCGATCCGCTGGCATGCCTGCTGGTGGAGCTGCCGATGCGGGAATGCGGCGGCATCCTGCCGACCTGGGAAGATATTGCCGCCCTGTCGGCGCGGGCAAACGAGCAAGACATCGCGCTGCACATGGACGGCGCGCGGCTCTGGGAATGCGGGCCGTATTTTGCGCCACGGACGTATGCCGAGGTCGCCGCCCTCTTCGATTCGGTCTATGTGTCGTGCTACAAGGGATTGAACGGCATGAACGGCGCGCTGCTGGCCGGCGACACGGCGTTCATTGCCGCCGCCAGGACCTGGCTGGTGCGCTTCGGTGGCCAATTGCCGCAACAGACGGCAGCGGTCGCCGCGGTCGCCATGCGCTTCGATGCACAGATTGCTGCAATGCCGCGGTACGTGGCGCGCGCACGAAGCTTGGCGCAGGCGCTGACCGGCATTCCCGGCCTGGTGCTGCAGCCCCGTGCGCCGCAGGTCAACATGCTGCACCTGCATGTGGCCTGCGCGCCCGATGCGCTGGCCGAGGCGCGTGATGCGCTGGCCCGCGATGCCGGCGTCTGGGCCTGTGGCGCACCGCGCCCAACCGGCGCCGGTCACGGCTGCAGCGTCGAGTGGTATGTCGGCGATAGCTTGCTCGACTTGGCCGATACGGAGGTCGCTGCTGTCATCAGCGGCTTGATCGAGGCCGCGCAGCAGCATCCGCTGTAGCCGGCCACGCGATCGGACCCATGCTGTACCGGTGGTACAAACCGGGCCTGGCCGAAGCTGCGACTGTGAACCTGCATGGACTGTTGCAGTGGCTCGAAAGCCGCCCTGCGTTTGCCAGACACGTCATGGTTGCGCTTGCCTGATCGTTACAAGCATGTCGAACCGACCACCTGGCTCCAAAAGTTGTTCGGTCACGGCACTTCGCTATAATATATTCGTGCAAATATGATTGCATAGAGAGTCATGGCGACCGCTACCGACATGCATCGCTTGTACGAGACCAGAATGCCGAGCGGAACCGGCAACTGTCTGCGTGCAGTCGATAAACACTTGATATCGAAAAGGCAGGGTCTCGACTCCTTCTGCAAATGAACACGAAAATACGCGCCTTTCTGGAATCCGTTCGCGCAAGCTTCTGGTTCAAGCCATCGTTCATGGCACTGCTCGCCGTGGCGCTGTCGTTCCTGACGGTGGCCCTCGATCGTACGCTGACGCAGGAATGGCTCAGCCAGGTCGCCTGGATCTATAGTGGCGGCGCAGAGGGCGCCAGCGCTGTTCTACAGACGATTTCCAGTTCCATGATCACGATTGCCGGGGTCGTATTTTCTCTGACGTTGGTCGCTTTGTCGCTGGCGTCGTCGCAATTCGGTTCTCGCCTGCTGCGCAACTTCATGCGCGACGGTACCAACCAGCTGGTGCTGGGCACGTTCATCGCGACCTTCCTGTACTGCCTGCTGGTGTTGCGCACGATCCGTCGTGGTGACGAAGGCGTGTTCGTTCCGCACCTGTCGGTTACGCTGGGCTTGGTCTTTGCACTGGCCAGTCTGTGGATGCTGATTTTTTTCATCCACCATGTTGCCGTGTCGATCCAGGCCGAAGAGGTCATCGCACGGGTCGGGATCGATCTCGATCACGTGATGGACCGCCTGTACCCGGCGTCGCCGGATGCTGTTTCGACTTCGCCTTCGGCTTTGCTGGCCACTGCAGCACGCGTCACGTCCTGCGATTTCGATACCGATTCGGTCATGATTGCAGCCGACCGTGATGGGTACGTTCAATTGATCGATGTCGAACGGCTGGTAGAACTGGCTGCAGCAGAGAATGCTGTCTTTAGACTGGAGCGGCGGCTCGGTCACTACACGGTCGAGGGAAGCTGTCTTGTCACTGCATCACCTGCCGACAGTACGTCGCCGACGTTGGCGGCGCAGGTGCAGCAGGCCTTCGTCATCGGCAATCAGCGGAGCGCGGCGCAAGACATCGAATTTGCGATCCTGCAATTGGTCGAAATTGCAGTGCGAGCGCTTTCGCCCAGCATCAACGACCCGTTCACCGCGATTGCCTGCGTCGATCGACTCGGCTCTGCCCTGTCCCGCCTGGCGCAGCGCGCGATCCCGCCGGCGTGGCGCCTCGATCGCTGTGGGGCGGTGCGCGTGATCGTCGAAGTTGCGGACTTCGAGGGGCTTGTCGATGCCGCCTTCAATCAGTTGCGTCAGTATTCGCGCAGCAATCTGGATGTGACATTGCGATTACTGGAAACGATCACGGTCATCGCTGCTGTCGTGGAGCGCAGGGAGGACCGGGCAGTATTGCGCCGCCATGCGGACATGATCTTTCGCGGCACGGACACGACGTTTGCCGAGATCGAAGATCGGCGTGCTGTGGCTGAGCGATACCATGCCGGAATCCAGGCATTGAAGGAACGAGTTCGATCAAATCGTCAACCCAAGGAGTCCTGAATGAACGTGCGTGCATTGTTGCTTTTACTGTTTGTCGCTGGCGTGGCTGGATTTGCAGCGATCAACTGGACGCTTTTCACGTCGCCGGCCTCACTGTCATTGATGGTGACATCGGTCGATGCACCGCTGGGCCTGATCATGCTGTGCCTGGTCGGGGTTGCGGTGGTACTCGCGCTGGTGCTGGCAGCACATCTCAAGACCACCATGCTGCTCGAAACGCGCGCGCATTCACGTGAAATGCAGGTGCAAAGAAAGCTCGCCGATGCCACTGAAGCATCACGGCTGACTGAAATGCAGCGTGCCATCGAACTTGCCTTGCAGCAGAACGCCCAGCACATCATCGACACCCGCGTCGACCTCGGCAAGCGCATCGAGTTGATGGAAGCCAACATGCGTGCCAGCGTCGAGGAGGGTAGCAATATCATCGCGGCTTACATTGGCGAACTGGACGACCGGCTGGCGCCCCATCCCGACCTCGCGCGACCGCCTGGGCAATGAAAATACTGCTGGTCGAAGACGACCTGATGATCGGGGAAAACATCCAGATTGCGCTGGAAGGTGAAGGCATGGCGGTCAACTGGTGCACGGATGGGGTGCTGGCGGAGGCATCGCTGGAAACGCACACCTACGACGCCCTGATACTCGACCTGGGCCTGCCGGGCAAGGACGGCATCGAGCTATTGCGCAACCTGCGCGCGCGCTGGCGCAGCATGCCGGTGCTGGTCGTCACTGCCCGCGACACCGTGGCGCAACGCGTGCTGGGCCTGAACGCCGGCGCCGATGATTACATGGTCAAGCCATTCGACCTCGATGAACTGATCGCGCGGTTGCATGCATTGGTACGCCGTGCGCGCGGCGGGCTGGAACCCATCTACCGGAAAGGCGGCGTGGTTGCCAATCTCCTGACACGTCAGGTACTGGTAGCGGACCGGCAGGTCATTCTTTCCTCGCGAGAATGGGCCATCATCGACGCCCTCGCCGCCCTCCCCGGCGCGATCCTGTCGCGCTCGCAGCTTGAAACACGCCTTTACGGCCGCGCCAGCGACGTCGAGAGCAACGCGGTCGAGGTCTACATCCACGGACTGCGCAAGAAGCTCGGGCAGCAGTTCATCATCAACGTGCGCGGCGTCGGTTACATGGTCGAGAAGACGTGATCCGGTCATTGCGCATTCGATTGATCCTGCTGCTCGGGGTGGCGATCCTGTTGGCCAGCGCAGTACAGTTTGCTGCATCGTTCGAAGCGGCCACGGAAGAAGCCGGCAAACTCTTCGATTACCACATGCAGCGCATGGCCCTCGCCTTCCAGCAAGGCGGGTTCGAACAGGCCGATTGGTATTCGGCACAGGGACCGAGCCAGATCAGCTTCGATTTCGTGATCCAGGTCTGGGGCGACGACAGTACGCGTGTCGTGCAATCGCGCGAGTACATGATCCTGCCCAGGCAAGGGAAACTCGGTTATTCCACGGTGACGCTAGCCAATGGGGAATGGCGTGTCTATGCGGTACAGACAGGTAGCCGTACGGTGCAGGTCGCACAGAAGCTGAGCACGCGCCGCGAGCGGGCGTTTTCGCTGGCGCTGCATTCGGTGTGGCCGGTTATTCCGGTGTCCCTGCTGCTTTTTGCAGCCGCATGGTGGGCCATCAGTTCCGCGCTGTCGCCCTTGAACCGGATCGGCCGCGAGCTCGCCGGGCGCAGCATCGATTCGCTCGAACCGGTATCGACGGCGGGTGTGCCGAGCGAGGTGGCGCGACTTCTGGACGAACTCAATTCCTTGCTGGGGCGGGTGGCGCAAGGACTGCAATCGCAACAGCGCTTCGTTGCCGACGCGGCGCATGAATTGCGGTCGCCGATCACCGCGTTGAAGTTGCAGGTGCAGACACTGCTGCGGAGCCGCGACGACATCGCGCGCGCCCAGGCGATCCAGCGGTTGCTTGGCGGAGTCGATCGTGCATCGCGGCTGGTGGAGCAATTGCTGGCGCTGGCGCGCGAAGAACCGACGTCGCCTGGCACGAAGCCATGCGAAACGATTCTTGCCGAATGCATGACACTAGCGCTGGCCGATGTGGCGCCATTGGCGGCCGCACGGCAAATCGAACTGAAGGTCGCTGCGTTGCCAGATCTGCACGTCATCGGTGATCCCGACAGTTTGCAGATACTGGTGCGCAATCTGCTCGACAATGCGATCCGTTACACCCCCGAACACGGCGTCGTCAGGATTGACCTGACGGCCGGCGCACTGACAGCGACATTGACGGTCGAGGATTCCGGTCCCGGAATAGCGATGGCGGACCGGCGTCGTGTCTTCGACCGCTTCTACCGCGTCCCGGGTACCAGCCCGAGCGGGAGCGGGCTCGGCCTGGCGATCGTCAAGGCCATCGCCGACCGGCATGGCACGGTCCTCGAACTGACCGACAGCCCGCTTGGCGGTGTTTCTGTACAAATCGTGTTCCCGCTGCCTTGATCCCACGCTGCCAACCGACAATTGCCTCGCCAATGGTGTGGAGGAGGCAACATCGGTCGGTTGCAGGAGCATTTCCATCACGGGCCTGTGCGTCCGGGACGATTATTCCGGGGTTTTCCTGAGTTTAAGATTCCCCTAAGTATGGTCAGGCAATATGTCCATGGGTGAGGCGCGCTTGCTTCAACGATGAGCGCCTTCCGATGAACGACGTCGCGAACGCGCCGGAACACGAATGGCCTGCAACTCACAGGTCAACGGCAATTGCCACTCATGCACGGGCATCGCGTCAGCACACTGGAATGAAAATGGCGCCGAAAAATATTCCGGACGATTTGAAGGAATTCATCGTCCTGTGCATTCCTTCTGTCGCATTCCTCGAAGCGGTGTTTCTGATGAGGAGTGAAAACCAGCAATCCTGGGATCGCCAGCGTCTGGCAGGCGCCCTTTATCTGGACGAGGGAAAGGCTGAAAAACTGCTTGTTCAACTTGAGCGCGCCGAAACGGCCGTCGCGTGCAACGCGCCGCCGAGCCAATACCGGTATCAGCCGCTCTCGGACCTGTTCCGTCAACGAATCGATCAGCTGGCCGATCTCTATTCAGAAAACCTTGTCGGGATCACCAAGTTAATCCATCGACGCGCCCGATTGCGCCACGGGTCATGATGAGCGAGCGCAAACGCGACACCGCATGATCCGGACAATCAGCCAAGCCAATGCGACTGGGAAAGAAGCTGCCTGGTCGGCACTGATGGTCATGCTCCTTGCCGCGCCAATGGCAGCGCACGCCAGCCCGGTCAGTCCACTTCGCCACGTCGCACCACGGCCCGAGGTCATGGTCGACCACGATCTGGCGACGCTTGCAACGGTCATGCCCAAACCATGTCCACACGACCAGCCGATACCTGCGGTCGGCGGCTGGTCCGCAAGCGCCACGCAATGCGCATGGCAGGACCGTCTACAAATGCGCCAATGGCAGGCGAACCCTGCCGCCGGCGCGATCAATTGCGTGGATAGTCCGGCCCGCTGGTGGGGTGCGGTCCGCCACCGCTGGGGCGTGGCCGACGGACAGATTGCGTGGAACAGCGCCTGGACTGCGCAAACCCTCGCCGTGGCGTCGCCGTTGCAGCAGCAGATCGCCATCCTCGAGCGGACGGATGCGGGCACTTGGCGGGCAACCGAATGGCGCTGGACGCCCTCTCCGCGCGCAGCGACCCGGCAATGGCAGCAGGGCCGCTGGAAGCTGCTGCTGGAGGCCGCGGCCCGGCGTCAGCAAAAGGCAAACGCGACACTGGTGGCTGCGGATGCGATCCCGCTGCTGACGGCGTGGGAAATGATACTGGGAGCGCGTGCTGGCGAAATCCGCCAGGATGGCTGGCGCTGGGAAAGTGCTGGATTATGCATGCGCATGGAGACCGCCGGCATCAGCCAGGCACAGCTGCATCTGCCCTACTCGCGCGAGGACAGTCGCCTGGAACAGCGCGCGGCAATGCAGCTGCGCCTCGCACGCACCTATCCGAATGCCAACTGGCTGACACCCTTCCGGATCCTGCCGGCTGCCGATGCACCGTCCGCGGCGGCGACCGTGCCTCGCAGCGGCGCGATGTATCAGGCGCTGTGGTGGCAGGACGCGACCGTCAAGGGTCAGCTATGGATGCCGGAAAAAACCGGCGGCGCAATTCATCGGGCCCGGATTTCTGTGACGTTCGAGGCGCCTGGTGCAAAGGCAGACGACGCGCGTGTCACCCGAATCGCGACTGCGATCGAGCATGAACTGGCCGGGTTGGCAAAGGCCTTCGCAGCAGGCAATGAGCGCTGATTACGCTGACATGCGGCTGGCGCAGCTGTGGCTGCTGTCGCCATTGGCGGTCATCGGCGCCGGGCTGCTGCTGTCACAGATCGTCGGGCTGATGCTGCATGCCAGGGGCTTGCCGAAGCTGTACGGGGCCGTGATTGCCGGCCTGATCCTGGGCGTGAGCGGATTCGGCCTGATCGACGCACCACTGCTGTCGCAGTTCCAGGAGCTTTCCAATGCTGCGGCGGCGCTGGTTCTGTTCGAAGTGGGTCGGAGAATGGATCTGGTGTGGCTCTGGGGCAGCGGACGCCAGGGTCTGAGCCTGCTCAACGCTAGCCTTCTTCGGGGCGCGGTGACTGTGCTCTGCCTGGTTCTGTTCGGACTGGGATGGGGTGAGGCTGTCTTCATCGGCGCCATCCTGATTGCGGCGAACCCGATTGTTTTTTCATCAATGGCGTCGGACGCACAAGCCACCGGCGTGGCGACCTATGCCGGCGCCAACATGGTCGGCCTGAGCAATCTGATCGCCCTGCTGGCGCTGGCCGGCGCGCTTGCCTGGACCAGGAGCCACGAGGCCGGCGCGCTGACCGGGTTCCCCACGGAGCTGGGCCACCAGGGCATCAAGCTGGCCCTCGGCGCCGTCATTGCCATGGTCTGCTATCTGCTGTACGCCCTGGCCACGCGGGCGTGCCGGGCAAAAGCCGCCATGCGTCCCGGCATGCTACTGGCGGCCCTGCTGATGGATCTTGGTCTGTGTTCCGTCAGCGCCTCGAGCGCCTTGCTGTCGCTGCTGCTCATGGGGCTGCTGTTGCGCAATGCCGAAAAGCGCGACAACGTGTTTCAGGCGCAGATCAAGACCGGCCAGGACATCGGCTATGCATTGCTGTTCATGATGTCGGCCTCGCTGGTCGATCTGCACCACTTGATCACACCCGCATTGCTGCTCCTGGCTGGAACGGTTTTCGTGGCCAGGGTCCTGGTCACGCGAGCGGCGCTGATACCGAGCGCTGCCTGGGACGGCCGCAAGAAGAACGCGATCGCCGTATCACTATGCTCGCTGGTCAGCTTCGGCTCGCTGGTGGTCGATAACTCGCTGACCGGCTATCCGGGGCTGAGCGCGCCGGCGGCCCAGGCAATGGCAGCCCTGCTGGCATTGAACGTGTTGCTGGCACCCGGGCTGACCTGGTGGGGATTGAAGATGGCCGGTGAGACCCACGAGGAGACAACCCATGATTGATGTCCCGGAATTGGCAGAATTGGTCCTGCCGCAAGCGATCGCCCAGGCGGCGGCAGGAGGCGCCCCGTTCCTGCCCCCATTCAGTCAGTCCGCCTTGGGAAGCATGGGCATCGAGCTGGAGCTGATGGTGCTGGATCGCCTGACCTATGACCTGCTGCCGGCGGCGCCAGAGATCCTGCGCCTGCTCGACCGCCAGAAGAAAGACTGGATGGCGACACCCGAGATCACGACCTCGATGCTGGAAGTGGCGACGTCGGTGCTCGGCGGCTATGCCCAGGCCGCTGCCCAGATCGAGGAAATGCGCTCGAGCGTACGGGATGCCGCCTTCCAGGTCGGTGCCGCGATTTCGGGCGGCGGCACGCATCCGTTCCAGAAATGGAGCGATCAGCGCATCTATCCGAAGGAGCGTTACCAGAACTCCGCGCGCAAATTCGGCTACCTTACCAAGCTGTTCACGGTGTTCGGGATGCACGTTCACATCGGCGTCAGCGATCCGGACGAAGCAATCCGGCTGTGTGCCTGGCTGACCCAGAGAGCCCCGCTGTTCATTGCGCTGTCGGCGAACTCCCCCTGCTGGCAAGGCGAGAATTCGGGATTCTGCAGTGCGCGCAGCAATGTCGTCGGCGCCTTTCCGATGAGCGGCGTGATGCCCTCGCATATCCGGACCTGGCAACAGTTTCAAGCGCACTTCGACATGCTGGCCGAGCATGACATCGTCAGGAGCATCAAGGATTTCTACTGGGACGTGCGCCCCAAACCAGAATACGGCACCATCGAACTGCGGGTGCTGGACACCCCCCTGCGGCCTGCATTCGCTGCGGCGCTGGCCTGCTACGCGCGTGAGCTGTGCCTGGAATTTTTCTCCCGTCCGGGCACCTGGCCGACCAATGCGTGCAAGGAGCTGTATGTCTGGAACCGTTTCAATGCGGCCAAGGACGGTGTCGACGCCACTTGGATCGATCCGGAAACCGGCTTCCGGCATCGCGTGATCGAAATCGTTTCAAGCGATCTGGCGCGTTTGTCGGCAAGGTCCACCGACCTGGATTTTGGCAAGGCATGTGACATGATTCAGGAACTGATGGCGCATGGCGGTCAGGCGGGATGGCTCAAGACCCACCTGAGAGCAGGCGCCGGCACGAATACCCTGGCCCGTGTAGCGAGCGAATTGTTCGATCAACCGTGACGGACGCCAAGCGTGTTACCCGGCTCGCCCCAACCATGGATACCTGCATTTGAAAGACGCTCATGCTGGACCTGACCGCTGCATTTCTGGTACTGACCGCACTGCTGGCATATCTGAACCATCGCTTCGTCAAGTTACCCTCGACGATTGGCGTCATGACGATTGCCCTGTCCCTCTCCGCGCTCCTGTTCGGGTTGGACAAGCTGGGCATCACCACACTGCGTGACCATGGAGTCGAACTGGTCCGCTCGATCGACTTCGGTGCAGTCTTAATGCAGGGCATGCTATCGCTGTTGCTGTTCGCCGGTGCCTTGCATGTCGACCTGAGCGAGCTGAAGGCATTTCGGTGGCAGGTGGGATTGCTGGCCGTGTTCGGTACGCTGACCTCGACGCTGGCGGTCGGATTCGGCCTGTTCGTGATACTGCCCTGGATAGGGCTCGCACTACCGCTGTCCTATTGCCTGGTGTTTGGCGCGCTGATCTCGCCCACCGATCCGATTGCGGTGATGGCGATCCTGAAGTCGGCCGGGGCGCCGCAGAGCGTGGAAATGGTGATCGCTGGCGAATCGCTGTTCAACGATGGGGTCGGCGTGGTTTTTTTTACCCTGATCCTTGCCATGGCGCTGGCTGGTGAGCCGCCTACCGTAGCAGGTGGCGCGATGCTGCTTTTGCGCGAAGCCGGTGGCGGTATCGTGTTCGGTCTGGCACTTGGGGCGCTCGTCTTTTATCTCCTCAAGAGCATCGACAGCTACCAGGAAGAGGTCCTGATCACGCTCGCGGCAGCGCGTCGTTAAAGACAACACACACTGCCGAACCTAGAGCCGAACCAAAAAAAACCCCCGGTGAAGGGGGTCTAAATGGGGCCGGTAACCCCATCGCTATCATCGTTGGCACATCGCGATTCGTATCGTTACATCGTAAATGGCAATGGCTGCTTTCCCAATGCCTCGTCGGTCTGGCCTATCTCGTCGAGCAACGCCTGCAGGCCGCGCGTCAGGTCCTCCAGGCGCGCTTGGCAGAGGTTGCGCAGTGCCTCGGGCAGCAGGCCGCGCGCGGGCGTGGGCGCCTTGGCCACCAGCGCCCTGCCCTCCCTGGTCAACGCCAGCGTGCCCCCGCGCTGGTCCGTGCTTTCCCGC
>JACMQD010000196.1 GCA_014377155.1 Herminiimonas sp. | reverse complement strand
TCGGGTAGCCATTCCTGCAGATGTTGCACGAGGCTCGTTGCAGAGCGGAGGGGTGTTCGTCATGGACTGGCAGGCATCGAATGGATGTTGGGCGTATCGTTTGCCTGGGCAGTGCTTGCAGCACCCGCAGGTGCGCAGCCAACGGAGAAAATTGCACGCGCCGACCTGCCCGGTCCTGTGATACGGTCGCACGAGCACGGTGTCCGCCCGCTCAAGGTGCAGTCGTTTTTGCCGCTGAAGATGACGACTACGTTGTCGCCGCATATCACGCAAGAAGTGCCGGACCAACCAAAATCGGTGATGACAGCGCGCACTTCTCGTATTGCGGCCGGCTCCAGTCAGTCGCCCTTGATCACGGCGGCGACCGCCAGCCTGTTTCTGATCGTACTGATCATGATGGTCTACGGCATACGGCATTTCGTTTTCACGATCAGCCGCCTGTACGGAACACAACGCCATCCTTATATCGACATCGACACCGCGCAATGGCCGCTGATTACCGTACTGATCGCCGCGCACAACGAAGATCAGGTCATCGCCGGTTGTATCGAGGCTTTGCTCGATAGCGATTATCCGGCCGACCGATTGAAGATCATTCCGGTCAACGATCGTTCATCCGACGGCACGCGCAAAATCATCGAGCACTATGCCGGGCAATTTCCGCAGCGCCTGTTTCCGTTTCACCGCAGTGAGGGAAAGGCTGGCAAGTCTGCCGCACTCAAGGATGCGCTGGCGTTTGCCGAAGGCGACATCGTGATCGTCTTCGACGCCGATTACGTACCTGGCCAGGGCTTGCTCAAGCAACTGGTGGCACCGTTCTTCGATCCGGAGGTGGGTGCCGTGATGGGTCGCGTGGTACCGATGAACGCCGGCGCCAATCTGCTGACCCGCCTTCTCGATCTCGAACGTTCGGGCGGCTACCAGGTCGACCAGCAGGCGCGCATGAACTTGCGGCTGGTACCACAGTACGGCGGCACGGTCGGCGGCGTACGCATTTCAGCCGTCGCTGCCGTGGGTGGCTGGCATGACGATATGCTTGCCGAAGATACCGATATTACTTATCGTCTGATCCTCAATGGCTGGAAGACGGTCTACACCAATCGCGCCGAATGCTACGAGGAGGTGCCGCAGGACTGGGCCACGCGCATCAAGCAGATCAAGCGCTGGGCCAAAGGACATAACCAGGTGCTGATGCGCTACTGGCTGGCGTTTGCGACCAGTCCGTATCTGACCCTGCGCGAGCGTATCGATGGCCTGTTGCTGCTATTCGTCTTCGTTATCCCGCCCTTGCTGATTGTCGGCTGGTTGCTGGCCATCGTGCTGTATTTTGTCAATGGCGGCGCCATGCTTGCCAGCCTGATCCCAGTCTTCGCACTGATCGCCTATGGCGCCATGGGTAACTTCGCAGCCTTTTTTCAGATCGTGATTGCCGTCCTGCTCGATGGTAACCGCAACCGAATTCGGCTGCTGCCGTTCAATCTCCTGGGCTTCACGGTCAGCGTCTTCTCGATCACGCGCGCGGTTGCCAGCCTGATGGTCGACCGGCTTTTGCGACGCGACATCGCGTGGGACAAAACCATCCGCTACCGCAAACCTGCAGCGGCCCTGCCGTGATTATCGTAGCCTATAGTGGGTTTTTCAGCGTCTGCGTTGCATTCATGGTGATCGCATTCCGGCCGGCCTATCGGGAGTGGCGCATGCCCACCGATTGCCAGCCGTTGCCGGTTTCGAAATGCTACACCCGCCATACCGGCCATTTCGCGGAAGCGTTTCGACACGAAATTCTGTCGTCGCTGGCTGCCAGCCCGGAAGCATGTACTGGCTTGTTCGAACCGGTGCCAATGCATGCAGAACGGATGGACTGGGAGAAAGCGACGAGGCCGCTGATCGCCTTCCATGCGCTGCGGCTGCAGCGCTCCGTCAAGTGTGCGGTGCCCCTGTATGTCAACGCCGACCTGCACAGCATTGGCCATGACACATTCTCGGGACTGTTCGCCGCTGGCCATGTGCATCTGGGTCCGCATTCGGAATTGCGTGAATGGGCACACGCCGAAGGCTGGCTCACGCTCGGTGTCTCGTGCGTGGCATTGCGGCGGGTTTCGTCGGCGCTCGCTATCGAGCTCAAGAACCGCTGCTGTTTCGAGCGGCTTCATGCGCCGACCATTTACTTCGGCGCTGCTTACCGAGGGACCGCTTCCCGCGGTCACACGGACGGTGTACTGCACAGCTTCGAGTCGGTGCCGGGCGCCATCCGACGTAGCGACAGCCTGTTCATGGTGCAAGGAAACTGCGTGCTGCCACGCCACCGCCGCTTTGCCGGATCGCTGATCGTGACCGGCCACCTGGTCGTTGGCGCCTACACCATCGTAGAAGGCGATATCAAAGCCAGAAAGGGTCTCAGCCTCGGTAGCGAGTCGATCGTCACCGGGTCCGTGGTCAGCGAAGGCGACATCAAATTGTTTCATCGCGCGCGCGTTGGCGGGGTCGTCATTTCGGAGCAGAAGGTCATCATCGGCACGGGCGCCGAGATCGGCACGATCGACCAGCCTTCCACCATCAGCGCGGAAGCCATCATCGTCGAGGCAGGGGTCATCGCCCATGGAACGGTATGGGCGCGCGACGTCGGTACGGTGTGGTCATCATGAACCGACTATCTGGTTTTCTTGCAATGCTGGGGCTGGTGTGGCTTGCCGGCGCGGCCGCGCTTGCGAACGCTGCGCCGGCTGTGTTGTCGCTGGCAGGCTATGTAGATGACGGCGGTGCGATTTCGATCCTGCACCGTGGCGACACGGTCGATCCGTATTTCGCTTTGCAGGCGCTGTTGCTGGCGCACGAAAACGGTCTCGATATTTCGTCGCATGCCGAAAAATGGGCCGAATGGGTGATGGCGCGGCAAAAGCCCGACGCGACGTTCGACCGTTTTTGCCGGGTAGGTCCGGTGTGGGCGCCTTGCAAGACCGCCGACGCTGACGATGCACTGCTGGCGTTGTGGTTGAAATTTCTCGACACGATGCCAGCCAGGTTACAAGACAAACCGGCGTGGCGACAGAGTTATCAGATGAGTGGCGCCGCGTTGCGACGCCTGCGCGACAAGCGTGGCATTTACCTCGTTTCCCCGGTATATCAGCACGGCTTGTTCATGGATAACCTCGAAGTGTGGTCGTGGAAGCCGGCGCGCCAGGTCGGCCGCAAAACCAATAGCGCGGGCAAACTCGCGGAATCGATTCGCGCCGTGTTCTGGGACGACGGCCAGCAACGCTTTCTTGTCTCCACCCAGCCCGAACAGCAGCGTCTCGCGCACACTTTCTATCCCGAACATGTCGCACAGATTTTCCCACTCTTCGTGGATTTTTCTCTGCTGTCGACTGATGCGGCGAGTTATTACAAAAGGTGGATGACCGAGCATCGGCGTCTGTGGCTAAGCCAGGTGCACGACGATTTTGCGTGGGGTCTGGTCGCCGTTGTCGCGCTGCGCCAGCGTGACTTGGCATCGGCGCGCTGCTGGCTGCGCGAGACGGCCAAATATCGTCACAGTGTGCACTGGACGGTCACCGACGAGGTCGCGAGTCAGATCCTCCAACAAAAGAATGTGCGTATGGCAGCACCGGAAGAGCCGTGTGGCTGACCGGTCGACGGCGCAGTCGCAGGCCGAACAGCTATAACGAGCCGCATTTTTTTAAGGACCTGTTCAGACCAGGACAGGTGCCAAACACCCCCAGCAATTTACAAGAGGTTGTACATGAAAACGAAAACCTGTTTGACCTGCATCGGAACCCGTCCCGAAATCATCAAGATGGCGCCGGTGCACAAAGCGCTGCTTCGGCAAGGGCACCGCTCGCTGATCCTGCATACCGGGCAACACGGCGCCGTTGCGGACGAACTATATGATTTTTTCGATATGCGGCCCGACTACACCATCGACCTCAAACGCAAATCATCATCGCTCGCGCATTTGACATCGGCACTGCTCGAAGGTGTCGATGAAGGGCTGCGCGCGCTCGATCCCGACATCATGCTGGTGCAGGGCGACACCACCTCGGCCCTGGCAGGTGCGATGATCGGCTATTACCACGACAAACCGGTCGCCCATATCGAAGCGGGATTGCGCACGTTCGAACGCGAGCCGTTTCCTGAAGAAAAAAACCGCGAGATCATCGGACGACTGGCGCATTGGAATTTTTCTCCAACCCGCCAAGCGCGGCAAAACCTGCTCGGCGAAGATATTCATGCGGCACGTATTTTCGAAGTCGGTAATACCGTCATCGACGCGGCCCTGTGGACGCGTGAACGCATTTTGCTCGCCACCGACAATCCGGATGAGATGATGCCGTCCGTGCTGTCGCCATTCCTGGCCGCGGTAGCCAGCCGTCGGCTGATTCTCGTAACCGCCCATCGCCGCGAAAACTGGGGCCAGCCGATACGCAATATTGCCAGAGCGGTCGGTGCCATGCTGGCGCGTCACGGCGATACGTGCGTGGTCTGGCCAGTTCATCCGAATGCCGCGGTACGATCCGATGTGGAAAGCGAGGTTGCACTACTTTCGCCGGCGGTTCGGGCACGCATTTGCTTATTGCCGCCGGTAGGTTATCAAACTATGATCCGACTGCTGATGCAATGCGACTTCACGCTGACAGATTCCGGCGGCATCCAGGAAGAAGCGTCCGCCTTCGCCAAACCGGTCCTGATCGCGCGAACCAGCACCGAACGCCAGGAGCTGGTCCAGGCCGGCGGTGCAACGCTGGTCGGCACCGATCTGACAACCATGACGCAGGCGATCGACCGATTGCTTGGCGATGCCAGGCTTTACCGCAGCATGCAACTCGCCGTGAGCCCGTTCGGCGACGGCCAATCTGGCACGCGCATTGCCGACGTCATCTCCAGCGCGCAGTACAAGGACGGTGTCTGGTCTGGCGCTGATTCTCTGGCAGAGCGGCGGGCCGCATGATGCCGAGCATCGTCCTGAAGAAAACCGCCTGGCGGCGTGCATCGCTGGCCACCGAATTCCCTGTGCGAGAACCCGACATGTCAACACGAACAGCCAGCCTTCGCAATTTCTTTTTATTTCTGTCGGTGGCTCTTTTTTCATGGTCTGCAAACGGCGAACAGAACCCTCAAAAACCACCAGAGACGCTTTCGCTAAAATTGGCGCGCAGTATCGAACTCAGTGCTGGCGGCCAGACACTGACCGCTGGCTACGCTGGCTGGCGAAATGTGACCGTGCGCGGCACCTACGCCACCGGAGACCATGTGTTGCAGGGCGAACTGTCAGCGAAAAAAGAATTCGGCGAAGCAGGGAATTTTGTCGGCGTCGCCGATACGTTCACGATCTCGCCGCAGTGGTATGCCAGCGCCGGCGCTGGCGCGGGCAACGGCGCCTTTTACTTGCCACGCTATCGCCTCGACGCTACGCTCAACAAGAAATGGTTCGCCCGACAAAATCTGGTGACGTCGCTGGGCTTGGGGTATTACAAGGCACCCGACGGTCATGCCGATCATGGTCTGGGCTTGTCCGCCGCTTACTATTTCGACCAGCCACTCGTGGTCGAAGGTGGCGTGCGCTACAACCGCAGTACGCCAGGCGCGGTCGTGACGCATCAGCAATTCCTGGCAGCCACGTACGGGCGTGACCGTCAGGATCTGTTCTCGGTGCGCTACGGATGGGGCGGCGAGGGCTATTTGACGATTGCCGAAAATACAGCCCTAGTCGATTTTCAAAGCAAGGAAATCAGTCTCGGATGGCGCCATTGGATCGATTCCCGCACCGGCTTTTTGGCCGACCTGAATCATTATCGCAATCCTTCGTACGAACGCAGCGGGGTCAACCTTGGTGTCTTTCGCCAGTTCGAATGAGGTGCCTATGTTGAAGGATGCTGCCGATTCCGACGCCGTGCGCGAACACGCGTTTAGGGTGGCGTCGTCGTCACTGGAGCGTGCCAAACAGCGCCACGGCAAAGCGCCTGCGCACCGCTCGCTGCGCAGCATGGCGGTCGACCCCGGCCGCCTAGTGCAGGCGCTGCTGTTGCCATTGGCGTTTTGCCTGTCGATCGGTTGGGCCGGCCCCTGGCTGCTGGCATTCTGGCGCAACTGCATTCTGTACTGGGCCGTGCTTCTCGACCTGCCACTGGAAGCGCTTGTCGATGGCAGCGGCGACACGTTACTGGGACTGCACTGGGTCGCCACCGACAGCCGGCTTGACATGCCCGGGCAGGGTGCCTGGCTTGTCACGGCCGTACTGACCGCAATGGTGTTTTTGCTCTCCTCGCGCCTTGACGATCAAAGACTGCCGCTCCGATATCTGATACGGATCCTGTGCTTCATACAGATGCTGGCGCTGCTATTTTTTCTGATCATGCCGTCGCAGTTTCCTTACGGCGTCGCCGATCACCTGGACGACCTGGCCCAGGTCGGTTACAGCGTCAGTCTGGCGGTGCCGATCATGCTGACGCTGGGGTATTACCTGCTTGACGCGGCTTACGCAACCAAGGTGCTGCATACCATGCTGATCCTGGGTTACTTTGTGCTGATGATCCCGCATCAAATCGTGCTGCATGCGGTGGTGCTGCACCATTTTTCGGTGCTGTTGATGCCGATTCTCACGATCTGCTTCGGCGGCGTGTTCGATGTGCTGATCTTCGTCGCATTGTATTCCTGGGCGGCGAGCACGTTGCCTGCCCGCGCAACGGCTTAGCAATGACGCCGGTTTCGCAGTGGCGGCCCGCTTGCTGCCTGCTCGCTGCCTACTTATTGGGTGCTTATTACCTGCTTACTGCCGACCTGTTACGACGACGACTAAAATGATAACTGTCAAGAAAATGAAGTCTTTGACTGGACTGATCGTGCTGGTGTGCGCGGCGTCGCTGGTGGGCTGTTCGGCCTGGCTGCTCGGTGCGGAACTGCGCATACCGGCAGAACACACGATCGCATTGCTGGTCCCGGATGCCCTCGACGACGCCGAGTTCGCCGGCTGGATACAGGCCGCATCGGAGGAGGGCATCAAGCTCGAACCCTTGACTGCCAGCGCATTTCTGCGACCATTCGGGCTGTCCCGGAAAAACTATGTCGGCATCATTCTTCCGGATAGTGTGCACCGGCGCGGCAATGCCATGCTGATCGACAAGCTCAAACGCTATGTGCATGAAGGTGGCGCGCTGATGCTGGTGCATGATGCGCTGACACTGGACCTGGCAGGCAGCTATGCGCCTGGCAAGTCGCGGCTATCGGATGTGGCGGGCGTCGATTACGCCCTCTATCGGCAGTACGGCGACCAGACGCTGGCACGCGATGCGATCGGTGGCACGGCAGCGGCCATGGTCAAACTGGGCATCACTCCCGGCCGATTCAACACCGAAAATCCGCGTCCGCAGGGCAGCCGCATCGTCGATCGCTGGCTTACTACCTATCACTACGACAAGCTCGAATATCCCTTGTTCATGACCGCCGCCGCCGGCGTCCCTGACAACGTGCTGCTGATGGCCGCAAATGGCAGCGTGGCAGCAATCGAGAACAGTTTCGGCAGCGGTAAGAGCCTGTTCGTCAATGTGCCATTGGGCTTGTTGCAGACCCGCACCGATGGTTTATTACTGCATGCGTTCCTGCGCTATTTCTCCGACGACGTGGTGGCATTGCCCCGCTTGCTGAGCTCCCCGAAAGGAATCGGTGGCTTGGTGCTCAATATTCATGTCGATTCCGGTGCGGCGATCCCCAACCTGAATTTCATGCAATCCATCGGCGCGCTCGACCAGGGACCGTACTCGATCCATTTCACGGCCGGTCCTGATGTCGATACGGAAGGCGACGCAAAAGGCATGGATGCCGAACGCAGTCCATCGGCCCAGGCCTGGATTCGCGAGCTCGCAGCAAAAGGCCATGCCATCGGCAACCACGGCGGCTGGATACATAATCATTTCGGCAAAGAGGTCACCGAGCGCAATCAGGACAGTTTTACCAAATACCTGGTCAAAAACGACGACGTCATGCGGCGCATCCTCGGCAAGCCGCTGCTCGAGTACGCCGCGCCGAATGGCAATCATCCGGACTGGGTGACCGACTGGCTAGTCAAGCAAAAGGTCGTGGCGTATTACACCACGGCCAACGGCGGCACCGGCGCTACCCGCATGGTCGACGCCAAAGGCGCGGTCGACCGCCGGATCTGGTCGATACCGGTTACGCCCTTCGGTCGCATCGCGTCGTTCGAAGAGGCGATGTTTTCCGGGCTTCCGCATCGGGCTATTGCTCGCTGGCTCGACGAGGTGTCGAATTTTACTGCCGATACCAAAAATATCCGCTTGATCTACTGTCATCCACTGGGTATGCGGTTCTATGCCGGTGCTGTTACAGCCTGGATGAAAACCACCGCATCGCTCGCGCGCAACAGGGTATTCAAGTGGTACACGATGACCGAGGTGGCGCAATTCATGAGCCGGCGTGAATTGACGACCTGGCGTTTCGATCACCAGGATGGCGAGGCCCATCTGCTGGCCGCGCATCCGCAGTCCCTGACAGACATGACCTGGACAATTTCAAAGAAGCAGTGCGAGATGCCGAGGTTTATTAGGGGACACGGCGTGATCGGCAGCTACCCCGCCGCATGGCAAATCATCGCCGGCGACGTGACCGCACTCGAATTAGCTTGTAGCGTCCCGGCGCCACCCGCCTGACGGCGACACCGGCCTGCGCCGGTCGCCAATACCTCGTGTATGCTGGCGCCACGATTCTGAAATGGCACCGCAACCATGTCCGTCACGAAAAGCCACCCTACTTCCCTGGCCCTGTTTTGCAAGGTCGACGACAATTACGGCGACATTGGAATTTGCTGGCGGCTGGCACGGCAGATGCAGGGTCAGCACGGCATAGCCGTGACCCTGTGGGTGGAT
>JACMQD010000026.1 GCA_014377155.1 Herminiimonas sp. | reverse complement strand
TTTGCATGCGCAAAGACCTTTGACTAATTCTGCTGTAGCCAATATAATCCGGCCTCCGTTCCCTGATAGCTCAGTTGGTAGAGCGACGGACTGTTAATCCGCAGGTCCCTGGTTCGAGTCCAGGTCGGGGAGCCAAAAGTTTTAAGCACAATGCCTAGCCTTGATCGGTTAGGCATTTTGTTTTGTGCGGTAGCCATTGTTTTTTTAACTTCCGCATCGTCGGTTCAGCACAGCGAACCTCTGTTGCGGATTTGCTCATCTGCTACTGCGCTGCCGATCTTTGTAGAAGGCTCTTTCGCGACAGTACAGACTTTGCAACTACTGACGTTCTTTATTTCCCGATACAAAACCGCCCGAAAATCACGCCTAGCAAATCATCCGACGTAAATTCCCCGGTAATGCTGCTCAAGCGTTCCTGCGCCAGACGCAGTTCTTCTGCAAACAGATCAAGTGCCTGATCGCTCTGCGCCGCCAGTTCGGCGGCCACATCCAGGTGTAGCCGCGCGGCTTTCAAGGCAATCAGATGGCGCTCGCGTGCTAGGTAGAGCGATTCGCCGGTTTGCTGCCAGCCCGCCAGTCGCAACAGCTCGGCACGCAGCAAGTCGATACCTACCTTGTCGGTTGCCGACAGATAAACATGCGTGGCGTCTTCCATGCGGTCGATCGCCGGACGATGGCCGGACAAATCGATCTTGTTCCAGACCCGTAGTACCGGCACTCTGACCGGGAACCGTGCGACAAACTGTTCATCGGTGCGGGTCGGACCGCGGCTAGCGTCGAGCAAATGCAGGATCACATCGGCGTTTTCCACTGCCGCCCAAGTTCGTTCGATACCGATCCGTTCTACCTCGTCATGGGCATCGCCGGCCGCGCGGATGCCGGCGGTGTCTATGATGTTGATCGGCACGCCATCGATCTGGATGGTCTCCGTCACCTTGTCGCGCGTCGTGCCGGCGATCGGCGTGACAATGGCGACATCGGACCCGGCCAGTGCATTGAGCAGCGACGACTTGCCGACATTCGGCTGGCCGGCCAGCACGATGTTCAAGCCGTCGCGCAGCATCGCGCCTTGTGCCGCCTGGACCAGCACGCGTTCCAGCGACGAGCGAATGACTGCGAGCTGGCCACGGGCGTCGGATTGTTCGAGAAACTCGATCTCCTCCTCGGGGAAATCCAGTGTCGCCTCGACCAGCATGCGCAAATGAATGACTTGTTCGACCAGATCGTTGATGACCTTGGAAAAGACACCAGTGAGCGACTGCGAAGCTGACCGCGCGGCAGCTTCGGTGGAGGCGTCGATCAGATCGGCGACCGCTTCGGCCTGAGCCAGATCGAGCTTGTCGTTGAGAAAAGCGCGGTGCGTGAATTCGCCCGGCTGTGCCAGTCTCACGCCGATGCCCTGCCCCGCTTCGAGACAGCGGCCGAGCAGGATCTGCATCACGACTGGTCCGCCATGACCTTGCAGTTCCAGCACGTCCTCACCAGTGTACGAATGCGGCGCTTTGAAATACAGCGCCAGGCCCTGGTCGATGACGCTGCCATCGCCATTTTTAAATGCGAGATAGGTGGCGTGGCGCGGCTGCAGTTTGGTCGCCAGTCCGCACAAGGCCTCGATGACTGGTTGCAGGTTCTTGCCGGAGAGGCGCACGATGCCGATGCCGCCGCGACCGGGTGCTGTCGCGATTGCCGCGATGGGAGAAGAGTCGAAGTTCATGGGATTATTTTAACTGTCATTGTAAATGCCGCGAAGCATGGTGACTGCTTTCGGTGCCTGGCATGGTAAATGTGGCAGCTTGACCACGAGCGGCCACGCGACACGCGAAAAAAAACCCGGGACCGGCCCGGGTTTTCATCGGAAATAATGCGATCAAGCCGGCTTGACGCCTTCGATTTTCTTGGTAATGACCCATTGCTGGGCGATCGACAGCACGTTGTTGACGACCCAGTACAACACCAGTCCCGAGGGGAAAAAGAAGAACATGACCGAAAAGATGATCGGCATGAACATCATCACCTTGGCCTGCACTGGATCGGGCGGCGTCGGATTGAGCTTGGTCTGGATGAACATCGAAACCGCCATCAGCACCGGCAAGATGTAGAACGGGTCCGGCGCTGCCAGGTCATGAATCCAGCCCAGCCACGGCGCATTGCGCATCTCGACGCTGGCCAGCAACACCCAGTACAACGAAATGAAGACCGGAATCTGCACGACGATCGGCAGGCAACCACCGAGCGGATTGATTTTTTCAGTCTTGTACAACTCCATCATCGCCTGGTTCATTTTTTGCGGATCGGATTTGAAACGCTCGCGAATCGACTGCATTTTGGGCGTCACCAGTTTCATCTTCGCCATGCTGCGATAGCTGGCGGCCGACAGCGGGAAAAACACCAACTTGATCATGATGGTCAGCACGATGATGGTCCAGCCCCAGTTGCCCAGGACCTTGTGAATTTGTGTCATCAACCAGAAGATCGGCTTGGCGATAATGGTCAGATAACCATAATCCTTGACCAGTTCCAGACCCGGCGCGGTCGCTTCCAGCACGCTGGACTCTTGCGGACCGGCATACAGCTCGGCAGAGGTCGATACCGACGCGCCGGGCGCGATGGCGCCGAGTTGCTGCACTGTGCCGACCGCATACAGGTTAGTCGCGACTTTCTTGGTAAAGATCTCGCGCTCGACCTTTTCCTTCGGCACGAACGCAGACACGAAGTAATGTTGCACGATGGCGACCCAACCGTTATCGGCTTTCTTGGCATGCTCGCTCTTGCCTTTTTCGATCTTTTCGAAATCGAGCTTCTCGAACTTGGCGCCATCGGTATAAACCGTCGGGCCGGTAAAGGTACTGTAGAAGCTGGACTCGCCAGCCGGCTTGCTGCCATCGCGCACCAGCTGCAAATACAGCGCCGGCGACACCGGCGTGGTGCCGACGTTGGCGACGTCATGTTTGACGTCGATGCCGTAGGCGCCGCGCTTGAAAGTGTAAGTCTTGGTCAGCCGAACCCCACCCTGCTCCGCTTCGAGTACCAGCTGCACCTGCTCGGCGCCGTCGAGCGAACGCGCGCCCGGTTTTGCCACGAAGGCCGTCTTGTGGGTCGGAAAGGCGCCGCCGATCAAGCCAGTTTCAGCGAGATAGGTGCGGTTTGCGGTCGAGTCGAACAACACCATGTTCTTGAGCGGATCGATCGAATCCTTATGCTTAAGCATTTCGAGACGCTTGAGCTCGCCGCCGATGGTATCGATATCGGCCTTGACCAGATCGGTGGTGATCGTGATGATTTCGCCCTTGAGAGGTGCGGCCGAGCCATCGATTGCCGCCGGTGTGGCACCCGCTGCCGCCGTCGACGCCTGCGGTACGGTGGTGACGCTACTGGCAGTACCTGGCTGCCCCGGCTTGATCTGTTGCTTGGTCTCCGGGAAGAACATCGAAGGCTTGCCGGTGTAACGCATCCAGTTGTCCCATAGCATCAGCAGCGATAGCGACAACACAACCCACAGGACGGTACGTTTGATATCCATAAATGTATTTGGTGAGAGTGATCAGGAATTCAGGAGTGGCCGCAACCGCGAGCGGTTGTAGAAGAAGGTTCGGATGGCTTTTGTGGCACCGGATCGAATCCGCCCGGATTCCAGGGGTGACACCTGCACAAGCGTTTTGCGGCGAGGACGCCGCCGCGTGCCGCCCCATGCACGCCGATCGCCTCGATCGCGTAGTTGGAGCAGCTCGGATGAAAGCGGCAGCGCGGCGCCATGAAGGGGCTGATACCGAGCTGATAAGCGCGCACCAATGCCAGCAGCAGCGCTTTCATGGCGCGCTTTCCGGCAGCAGGTGCGCCTGGAACAGCCGCGTCAGTTCGGCGCGCAACGCCGCTTTCAACGCCGTGGAAGTAGCCGGGCCGCTCTTGGTATTGACAGGCCTGGACAAGCGGACGATGCAATCCATGGCAGGTAGCGCGCTTTGCCGGAACAATTCGCGCGTAACGCGCTTGATGGTATTGCGCGTGGCGGCACGTGGCGCAAATCGCTTGGCAGCAACTACGCCGAGGCGCGCCTGCGGCAACTGGTTCGGGCGGGCATACAACACGAAATGGGTTGTCCGCTGCACAGGTCGCAAACGAAAAACGGATGAAAATTCATCCGTTTTAACGATCCGCCGATCGCGCGGGTAGTGCTGTGAACGATCGCCGGTCACGCCAGCAGCAGTGCGTTGCTTGGCTTAAGCAGCCAGGCGCTTGCGGCCTTTGGCGCGACGTGCATTGAGCACAGCGCGGCCACCGCGGGTTGCCATACGGACGCGAAAGCCATGAGTGCGCTTGCGGCGTACGACTGAGGGTTGGTAAGTACGTTTCATTGTGTTCTCGCTAATCGGCAAATAAGAAATCGGATCATCACGCCCATTGCATGGTGCCTTTGCTACCGGCGCATGCTGATGCCGAAGCCGGCGACAACACAACGAACCAACGTCACGGGTGGTGAACCCAGAATTAGACAGCATTTTTCGCTTGGCTGTCAATCACTTAGCTGCAACTCGGCAAAAGTAATATTCGCCACGACGAATCGAAATAAGCGCCACGCCTGTGGATAACTCTGTCCGGCACGGGTAGAATAGAGGCAACGTGTGGCCAGTTCCTGCCGCGATATGAACCGCCGGGCTCTGGTATGGAGTTGCGCGACACCACAGCATTTCACTTGACATTACATGGAAAATTTCTGGCAGGTTTGCTCCGCCCAGCTCGAGCAGGAACTGACGCCTCAACAATTCAGTGCATGGATCAAACCGCTCGCGCCCCTCGATTTCGAAGATGGCCGATTGCGGATCGCTGCACCAAACCGCTTTAAGCTGGACTGGGTCAAGACCCAGTTTGCCAGCCGTATTACCACGCTTGCCAATCAATATTGGGATGAGCCGGTCGATGTCCACTTCGTGCTCGATCCGCGCACCAACGTGCCGCGCAAGCCGAGCGCGATGCCGGCGCCGGTGGCCAGTTACGGCGACGAAGTGCCGGCCAATGTGCTCGATCGGATGCCGGAAGCCGTCCCCGAAGTGTCACCCAAGCGCGACCAGAGCCGCATCAACACTGCACTGACATTCGACAGTTTCGTCACCGGCAAGGCCAATCAGCTGGCGCGCGCTGCTGCAATTCAGGTCGCCAATAATCCTGGCATTTCGTATAACCCGCTGTTCCTGTATGGCGGCGTCGGCCTCGGCAAGACGCACCTGATCCACGCTATCGGCAATCAGGTTCTGGCCGAAAACCCGAACGTCAAGATCCGCTATATCCATGCCGAGCAATACGTACGGGACGTCGTGACGGCCTATCAGCGCAAGGGTTTCGACGATTTCAAGCGCTATTATCATTCGCTGGATCTGCTGCTGATCGATGATATTCAGTTCTTCGGCGGCAAGAGCCGCACCCAGGAAGAATTCTTCTATGCGTTTGAAGCACTGATTGCTGCCAAGAAGCAGATCATTATCACCAGCGATACCTATCCGAAAGAAATTACGGGCATGGACGACCGCCTGATCTCACGTTTCGATTCTGGCCTGACGGTTGCCGTCGAGCCGCCGGAACTCGAAATGCGGGTTGCGATCCTGTTGAAAAAAGCGGTCCAGGAAGGCGTGACCTTCTCCGACGACGTCGCTTTTTTCGTCGCCAAGCACTTGCGCTCGAACGTACGCGAACTCGAAGGCGCACTACGCAAGATCCTGGCGTATTCGCGGTTTCACGGCAAAGATATCACCATCGAGGTGGTCAAGGACGCATTGAAAGACTTGCTTTCTGTACAAAATCGGCAAATTTCGGTCGAGAATATTCAAAAAACCGTCGCTGATTTTTTCAACATCAAAGTTGCCGATATGTATTCTAAAAAACGGCCGGCTAATATCGCCCGGCCGCGGCAAATCGCGATGTATCTTGCCAAGGAGCTTACGCAAAAGAGCTTGCCGGAAATCGGCGAACTGTTCGGTGGGCGCGATCACACGACCGTGCTGCATGCGGTGCGCAAAATCGCTGCGGATCGTGGCAAGAGTCCGGAATGCAACCATGAACTGCATGTACTCGAACAAACCTTGAAAGGTTGAGGCAACTGCCTCGCAGCCTGTGGATAACTTTGTGGATATCTTCGGTAAAAGTTGTGGAAATGCTGCACTCGGTCAAACAGAGTTAAGCGCGTCGACGCACGTCGGGCAGCGCTTTTCTGGCAAAATGTGAAAGCGGCAAGATCGGTTCAAGCGTGCCCGTGCGGCATCGCAAAATTAGTGGCAAACGAAGAATGACCGTGTCGGGTCATGGCGGTACGGTATCAAGGGCAGGTTTTTAAGCGTCATAACTTTTGATAAGGATCTATATGCAATTGGTCAAAACAAGCAGAGATACCCTTCTCCGGCCACTGCAAATCGTGAGTGGTATTGTCGAGCGTCGGCACACCTTGCCGATTCTGGCCAATATCCTCATACGCAAGGACGGCGAGCGCGTATCGTTTTTGTCTACCGACATCGAAGTGCAGATCACCACGCATGCGCAGGTCGGCAGCGGCAGCGAGATTGCCTCTACCACGGTCGCGGCGCGCAAGCTGCTCGATATCCTGCGCGCCTTGCCGGAGTCCGGCGATGTGTCGTTGTCGCTGGCGAACAAGCGCATGACAGTGCAGTCCGGCAAATCACGGTTCGCATTGCAGACGCTGGGCGCCGAGGAGTTTCCCACCGTTACCCAGGCCGAGCATTACAACGCCACGGTCACCCTGCCGCAAAAAACCCTCAAGCACCTGTTCAACATGGTCCATTTTTCGATGGCCCAGCAGGACATCCGCTATTACCTCAACGGCTTGCTGCTGGTAGTCGAAGGTAAGAACGTGATCGCGGTCGCCACTGACGGCCATCGTCTGGCGTTTTGCCAGGTCGAAACCGAGCAGGATTTCCCGCGCCAGGAAGTCATCATCCCGCGTAAAACCATCATCGAACTGCAGCGCCTGCTCGAAGAAAGCGATGAGCCGGTACAGCTCGACATCGCCAACAACCAGGTTAAGCTGACCTTTGCCGACATCGAGCTAATCTCGAAACTGGTCGAAGGCAAGTTCCCGGATTACACGCGGGTCGTGCCCAAAGGTTACAAGAACGATTTCACGATCAGCCGCGATCAATTGCTGCGCTCGTTGCAACGTACTGCGATCATGACCAGCGACAAGTTCAAAGGCGTACGCTGCGTGATGAGCCCGGGCAGTATGAAGATCAGTTCCACCAATGCCGACCAGGAAGAAGCGGTCGAAGAAATCGAAATCGATTACGGCGGCGACACGGTCGACATCGGCTTTAATGTCACCTACCTGCTCGATGTGCTCAACAACCTCAAGTGCGACCAGATCAACATCGCGCTCGGCGACGCCAATTCATCGGCGCTGATTACCGTGCCCGACAATGCCGACTTCAAGTATGTCGTCATGCCGATGCGGATTTAACACGCGAAAGAATGATGTGAGCAAGGGGCCGGCAAGGCCCTTTGCCACATGTAGAAATCCTGTTTTTGCACGCTGTTTGGCCCTATTTCATCGTTACGACATCGTTTGACACGGCGTAACGCGATCGATGCGCAGAGATAAAACCAGCGCTGGTCGCACCGCGATAACGCGATGCCACGATCATGCGCCGGCGACCGGTGACGACGATGCCGGCAACCTGTTTTTGAATTACGTAACGCTTTATACAGAAGGTATCCATGTCCGCAATTCCAGAAGACAACACCCCGACTACGCCACTGCAGTCAAGTCAATACGGCGCGTCCTCGATCCAGATCCTCGAAGGCCTGGAAGCAGTGCGCAAGCGTCCCGGCATGTATATCGGTGACACGTCCGACGGCACCGGCCTGCACCATCTGGTATTCGAAGTGCTGGACAACTCGATCGACGAATCGCTGGCCGGCCACTGTACCGAAATCCACGTCACGATCCATTCCGACAACTCGATCTCGGTCACCGACAATGGTCGCGGCATCCCGACCGGCATTAAATGGGATGACAAGCACGATCCCAAGCGTAGCGCGGCTGAAATCGTCATGACCGAGTTACATGCCGGCGGCAAGTTCGACCAGAATTCGTACAAGGTTTCCGGCGGCCTGCACGGCGTCGGCGTATCCTGCGTCAACGGCCTGTCCAAGCTGCTAAAACTGACCGTGCGCCGCGATGGTAAGGTGCACGACATGGAGTTCGTGCGTGGCATTCCGCAGGACCGCCAGATCGAAACCATCGACGGCATGGTCGTGTCGCCGATCAAGGTCACTGGCGATACTGACAAGCGCGGCACCGAAGTGCATTTCTGGGCCGATGAAGAAATTTTCACGCATATCGAATTCCATTACGAAATTCTGGCCAAGCGCATCCGCGAACTGTCCTTCCTCAACAACGGCGTGCGCATCAAGCTCAGCGACCAGCGCAACGGCAAGGAAGAAACCTTCGCCTTCGAAGGCGGCACGCGCGGCTTCGTCGAATACATCAACAAAACCAAATCGGTACTGCACCCGACCATTTTCCAGGCCACCGGCGAAAAACTGTCCG
>JACMQD010000195.1 GCA_014377155.1 Herminiimonas sp. | reverse complement strand
CGTTGTTGGGCAAACGATAACGCGACCGCGCCGTCATGTGAGACCGGCACAATCGGCGCCGCACCGGGCGAGGCCAGACGCGCATAGCCAAGCGTCTCCGCCATCGACCACGATGGCTCACCCAGAAAATCTTCTTTGTACACGTCACGCCAACGCTCGGCGACGGTCGGATCGATGCGCTGATGGGTATGGAATTTGGTATCGCCCAGCATTTTCGATTCTTGATAGATCCCATCGGTCATGCGCGCCTGCTTGTTCTGGCCGGCGTAAATGTCGAGCATGTCCGGCACATAATCAATGCCCATGAAATCACACAATCGCTTGGCCGCCGACTCCGGCATCTGGGAAATATCCTCGAAGCTGATCTGCATCTGACGATGCGCCGGAACGCCGGCAAGGAAGGTGCCGATATTGCGGTGGCTCTGGACCCAGATCAGTTCGGCGATTCTCCGCACCGAATACTGATGCGGATAGCGGAAGAAAATCTGATTCAGCCGCGCCTCTTCAAACGAGCTGATCATGCCGTAGGGATGGCGATGTAAATGGATATAGAGCGGCTCGTCGAAGTACTCCTCCGCACGTTGCAGGACGCCGACATCGAGCGCATACGATGGCGATTTATCGACCAGCATGCGGCCGTCCAGCATCTGCTGTAATTCGCCATAGAACTGCCCGACCGGCATGTCGACGGCTTCGTAGGTCGCCATGATCCGCTTGGCCTCATCGGCATCCACCTGTAACGCAGCCATCACGGCGCGCAGCGTGCCTTCGAGCCAGAGCGCATCGCGTCCGGAACAGATTTCCTTGCGCTGTCCGAGGGTATCGAAGCCGAGCAATTCCAGTTCCGGAGGTGAGAATAATTCCGGATGCCCGCCCAATAGAACGCGCAATAACGTCGAGCCCGAGCGCGGCGGTGACAGCACGAATACTGGTCGGGGATTCTTTTTTACGGCGGGCGTGACGGAAAACGGTACGGTCGGCGGGATCAAGGCCTTGAATGCAGCGACATCGTCTTCCTCGACGCGTCCTGCCGCAGGTATCAGCGAACTGTCCATGCTGGCGCCGCTCAGTCGGGCGATGGCTTCCGGATAATGCACGCTCAGATAGTCGACCAATTCGCGAATGGTCGGCGCTTCAAACAACGCCACCACGTACACGACACTGCGTAGTCGCTCCTGAATTTTGTTGACCAGAATCGCGCCTCGAATCGAGTCACCACCGAGTTCGAAAAAGTTATCATCCAGCCCGATACGAGCGATACCCAAGACCTCGCACCACAATCCCGCCAACAAAATTTCCAGCATGGTTTGCGGCGGTGCGCTGCTGTCAGCAGTCGCCGAACCGGCGGCGTTATGCTGGGACAGCAAAGCCGCTAATGCTTTGCGATCGAGCTTGCCATTTGCGGTCAGCGGCAGTCGCTCCAGCACCAGCATCACGGCGGGAACCATGTAGTCCGGCAGGCTCAATTTGAGGTGAGCACGCAGCAATCCCGGCAGCGTGTCGTCGGCGCTATCAGTCGAGGCGACATAAGCAACCAGGCGCGCGCCAGCCGCGTCCTGCCTTACCTCGACGGCGGCTTCCGCGAACAACGGGTGCTGTGCGAGTGCGCTCTCGTTTTCACCGAGTTCGATACGAAAGCCGCGAATCTTTACCTGATGATCGATGCGTCCCAAGTATTCGAGGCGACCATCCGCACGCCAGCGTGCCAGATCGCCGCTGCGATACAGGCGACCTGTTTCATGCTGCGGCCAGGCACCCTGCGCCGGCACGACGAAACGCTGCGCGGTCA
Source organism: Herminiimonas sp. (assembly GCA_014377155.1). Next base: position 124 of record JACMQD010000195.1, on the reverse strand, counting down.
GATCGGGCAAATTCAAATAGCCTTTGGCGACACCCGCGCCGCCGACCAGCATTTCGCCACCCACACCGACCGGAACCGGTTGGCCATAGCGATCGACCAGACCAATCGACAGATCGGGCAACGG
>JACMQD010000194.1 GCA_014377155.1 Herminiimonas sp. | reverse complement strand
TTGCGCATGCAGTCAGGCTACTTCGGTCTCAAAAAAAACGATGCGTGGATCGACGAAGTAATGCATCACCTCGATTTGACCAACAAGGCCGATGTCAACATGCGTTCGCTGTCGGGCGGCATGAAGCGACGGGTACTGGTGGCGCAGGCGCTGGTGCACAAGCCGCCTGTCATCGTGCTCGACGAACCGACCGCCGGCGTCGATGTGGAATTGCGCCAGACGCTGTGGAAATTCGTGGCGCGCCTGAATCGCGAAGGCCATACCGTCGTACTTACCACGCATTATCTTGAAGAAGCACAGGCTTTGTGCAATCGCGTTGCAATGCTCAAATTCGGCAAGGTGGTAGCCCTCGACTCCATGGCTGGCTTGATCAAGCGCATTTCGGGATCGCAATTGATGGTAAAAATCGCCCGCGGAACGCTGCCCGATGCCTTGAGGCCGCTGGTATCGCATCCTGAAGAACTCGTCAGCGGCAACCAGTTCACGTTGCGCGTAACCGATTACGCCGAAGTCGAACCGATTCTGGCTGCCATGCGGCAGGCCGGTGTCGTCATCGAAGACATGCAGTTGCAGCAAGCCGATCTGGAAGATGTATTCATTCAGATCATGGAAGGCGAAAAATGATCGGTTTTCAAACCCTGTTCTACAAGGAAGTGCTGCGCTTCTGGAAAGTGGCAACGCAGACAGTGACGGCACCGATCGTCACCGCCATGCTGTACCTGCTGATCTTCGGTCATGTGCTGGAAGCGCATGTCGAGGTGTATCCAGGCGTCAAATATACGGCGTTTCTGATTCCGGGTCTGGTGATGATGAGTGTGCTGCAGAATGCCTTTGCCAACACCTCGTCGTCGCTGATCCAGTCCAAGATTACGGGCAACCTGGTGTTCGTGCTGCTGCCGCCGTTGTCACACTGGGAACTATTCGGCGCCTACGTGCTGGCCGCCGTGGTACGCGGTGTGGCAGTGGGGGCAGGGGTGTTCGTCATTACAGCCTGGTTCGGTAAGCTGACGTTCGTGGCCCCATGGTGGATCGTAATCTTCGCGCTGCTGGGCGCGACGATGCTTGGCACGATGGGCCTGATTGCCGGAATCTGGGCAGAAAAGTTCGATCAGCTTGCGGCATTCCAGAATTTCCTGATCATGCCCGCCACCTTTCTGTCCGGCGTATTTTATTCGATCGATTCCCTGCCGCCGTTCTGGCAAGCGGTGTCGCACCTGAACCCGTTTTTCTACATGATCGACGGTTTTCGCTACGGCTTCATCGGCAAGTCCGATGTCGATCCGCTGCTGAGCTTTTCCATGGTGGGGCTTGCCACGATCTTGCTGGCCTGCGTCGCGGTGCTGATGCTCAAGCGTGGCTACAAGCTGCGACATTGAGACATACCGGAAATTTGCCGAACCATACTCCACCCTTACTCAACCTATCCGACCGTAAAGGCAAAACCATGTTGCCCACTCCCGAACTCGTCAAAGAGTACATCGCTGCCGGACTCGATTGCACCCATTTGGAAGTCGAGGGCGATGGCCAGCATTTCAAGGCCATGATCGTCTCGAGCGCCTTTGCCGGCAAGCGGCTGATCCAGCGCCATCAACTGGTCTATGCCGCCCTCGGCGACCGCATGCGCGAAGAAATCCATGCGCTTTCCATGAAGACCCTGACGCCGGAAGAATTTCAACCATAATGGATAAGCTGCTAATAACCGGCGGCAATCGCCTGTCGGGTGAGATTGCGATTTCAGGCGCCAAAAACGCCACCCTGCCGATCCTGTGCGCCGGCTTGCTCAGCGCCGATACCGTCCATTTGTCGAACGTGCCGCACTTGCACGATGTCGCCACCATGCTCAAGCTGCTCCGGCAGATGGGCATGCGGGTCGAGCAGGACGGCGCGCGCCTGGCCCTGAACGGCGGCGCCATCGACAAGCTCGAAGCGCCCTATGATCTGGTAAAAACCATGCGCGCCTCGATTCTGGTGCTGGGGCCGTTGCTGGCACGTTTCGGCGAAGCCAAGGTATCGTTGCCGGGTGGTTGCGCCATCGGTTCGCGGCCGGTCGATCAGCATATCAAGGGACTGCAGGCGATGGGCGCCGATGTCAAGATCGAGGCCGGCTACATCCACGCCAAAGCCAAGCGCCTGAAGGGCACGCGCGTGGTCACCGACATGATTACCGTGACCGGTACCGAGAATTTGCTGATGGCGGCAACGCTAGCCGAAGGCACCACTATTCTGGAAAACGCCGCGCGCGAGCCGGAGGTCACCGACCTGGCCAACCTGCTGGTGGCGATGGGCGCGAAAATTACTGGCATCGGCACCGATTCGCTGGTCATACAGGGCGTGGACAAATTGCATGGCGCGTCGTACTCGATCATTCCCGATCGCATCGAGACCGCCACTTTCCTGTGCGCGGTGGCAGCAGCCGGCGGCGACGTTACATTGACCAATACTCGCACCGACATTCTCGACGTCGCGCTTGCCAAGCTGCGCGAAGCCGGCGTGATCCTGACCACCGGCAGCGACTGGATCCGGGTGCAGATGTCGGCACGGCCCAAGCCGGTCAGCTTCCGCACCACCGAATATCCCGGCTTTCCGACCGACATGCAGGCGCAGTTCATGGCAATGAACTGCATCGCCGAAGGCCGCAGCAAGGTTACCGAAACCATTTTCGAAAACCGTTTCATGCATGTGCAGGAAATGAACCGGCTCGGCGCATCGATCACCGTCGAAGGCCACCTGGCAATGGTCGATGGTGTCAGCAAGCTGGTCGGCGCGCCGGTCATGGCCACCGACCTGCGTGCCTCGGCGTCGCTGGTGATTGCGGCGTTGGCCGCGCAGGGCGAAACCCTGATCGACCGGATCTATCATCTCGATCGCGGCTACGACCGGATGGAAGTCAAGCTGTCGGCCGTCGGTGCGAATATTCAGCGGGTGAAATGATGAATCAACAATTGACGCTTGCCTTATCCAAGGGCCGGATTTTTGAAGAAACCGAGCCGCTGCTGCGCGCGGCTGGCCTGATGGTGACCGAAAACCCGGAAACTTCGCGCAAGCTGATCCTGCAGACCAACGACCCGCATGTGCGGGTAATCATTATCCGCGCCTCCGACGTGCCGACCTATGTCGAGTACGGCGCGGCCGATTTTGGCGTGGCTGGCAAGGATGTCCTGCTCGAACACGGCGGCGAGGGCCTGTATCAGCCGATCGACCTCAATATTGCCAAGTGTCGGATGTCGGTCGCCGCCCCGGTCGGCTTCGACTATGCCAGCGCGGTGCGGCATGGCGCGCGCCTGCGCATCGCTACCAAATATCTGAAAACCGCACGCGAGCACTTTGCCGCCAAAGGTGTGCACGTCGACCTGATCAAGCTATACGGCTCGATGGAGCTCGGCCCGCTGGTCGGCCTGTCGGATGCCATCGTCGACATGGTCAGCACCGGCAATACGCTGCGCGCCAATAACCTGGTCGAAGTCGAGCACATCATGGAAATTTCAGCGCGGCTCGTGGTCAACCAAGCTGCGTTAAAATTGAAGCGCGAACGCTTGCAGCCGATCCTCGAAGCATTCGAAAAAGCAGCTAACCAAAAAGCAGCCAACCAAAAAGAAACCAACCCTTAACAGCCGGTCAATCCAACCACCCATGACGATTTCAATCCGCAAGCTGGACTCCCGCGCCGCCGATTTCAAGCAGCAGTTGCATGCCGTGCTGGCCTTCGATGCCAGCGAAGACGAGGCGATCGATCGGGCCGCGGCAACCATCCTGGCGCAAGTGCGGCAACGCGGCGATGCGGCAGTGCTGGAATATACCAATCGCTTCGACCGGCTGACCGCGACCGATGTCGCCGCACTGGAAATCAGTCAGGAAGAATTGCACGCGGCGCTGGCGCAACTGTCACCGGTACGTCGCCAGGCATTGCAAACCGCGGCCGACCGTGTGCGCAGCTATCACCAGCGCCAGAAGGCCGAATGCGGCTCGGCCGGATTTGTCTACACCGAAGCCGACGGCACGGTACTGGGTCAGAAAGTCACGCCGCTCGACCGCGTCGGCATCTACGTGCCGGGCGGGAAAGCGGCCTACCCATCCTCGGTGCTGATGAATGCGATTCCGGCCAAGGTCGCTGGCGTAGGCGAAATCATCATGGTGGTGCCTACACCCGATGGCGTCAGGAATGCACTGGTGCTGGCAGCAGCCGCCATTGCCGGCGTCGACCGGGTATTCACCATCGGCGGCGCGCAAGCCGTGGCAGCGCTAGCCTATGGCACCACGGTCATTCCGCAAGTCGACAAGATCGTCGGCCCCGGCAATGCCTACGTCGCGGCTGCCAAGCGCCGCGTCTTCGGCACGGTGGGTATCGACATGATCGCCGGACCCTCCGAGATCCTGGTGATCTGTGACGGTAAGACAGATCCGGACTGGATTGCGATGGACCTGTTTTCCCAGGCCGAACACGACGAGCTGGCGCAATCGATCCTGCTGTGCCCTGATGCCGATTATATTGCGCAGGTCGAGGCCAGTATTGTCCGACTGCTCGATACCATGCCGCGCAAGGACGTCATCCGTATTTCGCTGACCGACCGCGGCGCGCTGGTGAAGGTGCGCGACATGGAGGAAGCCTGCGAGATCGCCAACCTGATCGCACCCGAGCATCTGGAAATCTCGACCGACAATCCGCAGCATTGGGCCGACCAGATTCGCCATGCCGGCGCCATGTTCCTCGGGCGTTTTTCATCCGAGTCATTGGGCGACTACTGCGCCGGGCCGAACCATGTGTTGCCGACGTCGCGCACCGCGCGGTTTTCGTCACCGCTGGGCGTCTACGATTTCCAGAAGCGTTCCAGCATCATCCATGTCAGCGAAGCCGGCGCGCAGAGCCTGGGCCGGGTAGCCGCCGAACTGGCCTATGGTGAAGGACTACAGGCGCATGCTCGTTCAGCCGAACTGCGCCTGAAATGAAATGGACGGCCTGCGTATGCCGCATGCCGTCATGACGGACTGGCTCGACCGCGTCCATTGTGAGGACGCGATAAGCGGAATGGCCCGGATTCCGGACGGCGCGATCGATCTGCTGATCGCCGACCCGCCGTACCGACTCGGCAAGGAATACGGTAACGACTCCGACAAGCTCGCCACTGCCGATTATCTGCACTGGATGGAAGCCTGGATCGACGTGGCGCTGCCGAAGCTGAAACCGAGCGGCAGCCTGTACGTGTTCCTGACGTGGCGTCATGCGCCGGAAGTGTTCGTGATGCTGAAACAACGCATGACCATGATCAATGAAATCATCTGGGACCGCCGGGTACCGTCGATGGGCGGAAGCACGCGCAGTTTTACCTCGGTGCACGACACCATCGGTTTTTTCGCGCTGCAAAAAGGCTATTATTTCGATCTCGACGCGGTACGTATCCCGTACGACGCCGAAACCAAAAAGGCCCGTTCCCGCGCGATTTTCGTCGGTGCCAAATGGCTGGAGATCGGCTACAACCCGAAGGACCTGTGGAGTGTCTCGCGCCTGCACCGCGAGCATCCGGAGCGCGCCGATCACCCGACCCAGAAGCCGCTGGAAATCATCGAGCGCATGATTTTGGCGTCCTGTCCTCCAGGCGGCGTGGTGCTCGACCCGTTCATGGGCACCGGGACGACGGCCGTAGCGGCGCAGCGTCGCGGACGCCGTTTCGTCGGCTTCGAACTCAATTCCGATTATTGCGACATCATCGAACGCCGCCTGGCGTCGCCCGAGGGCCAATTGGCCGTGCGCAGTAACCAGCCGACCGAGCCGGTGCGCGCCAGGCCAGCCTCGATTGTCAAAGGAAAAAAAGGAAACAAGCGCGCTGAAACCGAGCCAGTCGTGCAGGATGGCGACCAGCAAAACTTAACCTTCCTTTCTTAATCCCCTGCCCAGCCCATGCCCCTGATCGACAATATCATCCGTCCCGAAATCCGCGCCATCGCCGCTTACCACGTGCCTGATTCAACCGGCCTCGTGAAACTCGACGCGATGGAAAATCCCTATCTGCTGCCTGATGACTTGCGTACCGAACTCGGTCACAGGCTGGCCGAGGTGGCGCTGAACCGTTATCCGGTACCGTCCTACGATGCCTTGAAAGCGGTCATCTGCGCCGCGCTGGGTGTGCCTCCCGGCTATGATGTCATATTGGGCAACGGCTCGGACGAGCTGATCGCGATGCTCTCGATTGCGTGCGCCAAGCCGGGCGCCAAAGTGCTGGCGCCGGTGCCAGGCTTTGTGATGTATGCGATGTCGGCCACCTTTGCCGGCCTTGAATTCATCGGTGTGCCACTGCGACCGGATTTTTCGCTCGACCTGCCAGCCATGCTGGTGGCCATTGCGCAACACAGGCCGGCGATTACCTACTTGGCTTATCCAAACAACCCGACCGGCACGCTGTTCGATGCCGACGATATGGTAGCCATCATCAATGCCGTGGGTGAGCACGGCGTGGTGGTGGTCGACGAAGCGTACCAACCTTTTGCGCAGGCCAGCTTCATGCCGCGTCTGGCGGAGTTCGCCAATCTGGTTGTCATGCGTACCGTCTCCAAGCTGGGCTTGGCCGGCATCCGGCTCGGCTACATGGCGGCAAGTCCGGCCTTGCTGGCGGAGTTCGACAAGGTGCGCCCGCCCTACAATGTCAATGTCCTGACGCAGGCGGCAGCCGAATTCATGCTCGCGCACGTCGATGTCCTGGATGCGCAGGCGGCGGCGTTGCGCCATGAGCGCGGCCGTCTGGCCAGCGCGCTGGCAACCATTCCGGGGGTGGAAGTGTTCCCGTCGTCGGCCAACTTCCTGCTGGTGCGCGTCGACGCGACGGGCAAAACTAGTGCCGAAGTTCATGCCAATCTGGTGGAGCGCAAGGTGTTGGTCAAAAATGTAGGTAAAATGCACGTATTGCTAGCGAATTGCCTGCGCATTACTGTCAGCACGCCGCAAGAAAATGCCTTGTTCCTCGACGCCTTCAAAGCCTCGCTTTCTTCCTGATCTGCTCTATTTTTCTGAACCGACCATGTCTACGCCGCGCACCGCTGAAGTCACCCGCAACACCAACGAAACGCAAATTCGCGTGGCCATCAATATCGATGGCACCGGCCGTCAGAAGCTCAATACCGGCGTGCCGTTCCTCGATCACATGCTGGACCAGATTGCCCGCCACGGTCTGATCGATCTCGATATCGAAGCTCACGGCGACCTGCATATCGATGCGCATCACACGGTGGAAGACGTCGGCATCACGCTTGGCCAGGCCTTCGCCAAGGCAATCGGCGACAAGCAGGGGATCCGGCGTTATGGCCATGCCTACGTGCCGCTCGACGAAGCACTGTCGCGCGTCGTGATCGATTTTTCGGGGCGTCCGGGTCTGGAATTCCACGTACCGTTCAAGCGTTCGATGATCGGCACCTTCGACGTCGACCTGACGCATGAATTTTTCCAGGGTTTCGTCAACCATGCACTGGTATCGATGCATATCGACAATCTGCGTGGCGACAATGCACACCATCAGTGCGAAACCGTGTTCAAGGCATTTGGCCGCGCACTGCGCATGGCCGCCGAACTCGATGCGCGGTCGGCTGGCACGATCCCGTCGACCAAGGGCAGCCTCTGATTGCCCCATTTGTGCTTGAGTGATGCCTGCATTGCGGGTGAATTAAAAGTGAATCGCGCCAGAATCGTGCTTGAATAATTCAAATGAATAAAATCGTTGTAGTCGACTATGGCATGGGCAACCTGCGTTCGGTGGCGCAGGCACTGCGCCATGTCGCACCGGAGGCCGATGTGCGCATTTCGGGCGAGGTCGCCGATATCCGTAGCGCCGACCGTCTGGTATTTCCAGGGCAGGGCGCCATCCCTGACTGCATGCGCTGTCTGCAACAGTCGGGCCTGCAGGAAGCCCTGATGGAAGCGGCGCAATCGAAGCCGCTGCTGGGCGTGTGCGTCGGCGAACAGCTACTGTTCGACTGGAGCGAAGAAGGTGACACGCCGGGTCTGGGTTTGCTACCAGGCAAAGTGGTGCGATTTCGGCTGGACGGCCAGTTGCAGGAAGACGGATCGCGTTTCAAGGTGCCGCAGATGGGCTGGAACCGTGTGCGGCAAACGATGTCACATCCGCTGTGGAACGACATTGCCGACGAAAGCTATTTTTATTTCGTCCACAGCTACTATGCGGTACCTGGCAACGCCGCGCATATCGCAGGCGAGTCACCCTATGGTGCGCCTTTTGCTTGTGCCGTAGCACGTGATAATATTTTCGCGACGCAGTTTCATCCTGAAAAAAGTGCTTCAGCCGGTCTGCAGTTGTATAAAAATTTTGTACAGTGGAAGCCATGATGTCCGCTGCGTCGTCCGTATCTTCGCGTGCTGTTTCCTCGTTGTCCTAACCTTTAAACGACCTACTGTAGCCATGCTGCTCATACCTGCCATCGACCTCAAAGACGGTCACTGCGTACGCCTGAAACAAGGCGATATGGACCAAGCCACCGTGTTTTCCGAAGATCCGGGGGAGATGGCGCGGCATTGGCTGATGCAGGGCGCGCGGCGCCTGCATCTGGTCGATCTCAACGGGGCATTTGCCGGCAAGCCCAAGAACGAACCGGCGGTCAAGGCGATCATCCGCGCCGTGCGCGAATTCGCCCTGGCCAATGGCGTCGACGAGATTCCGATCCAGTTGGGTGGCGGCATCCGCGATCTCGATACCATCGAGCGCTATCTCGACGATGGCTTGAGCTACATCATCATCGGCACTGCAGCGGTCAAGAATCCCGGTTTCCTGCATGACGCCTGCAGCGCGTTTCCCGGCCAGATCATCGTCGGCCTCGACGCCCGCGACGGCAAGGTTGCCACAGACGGCTGGAGCAAGCTGAGCGGTCATGAAGTCATCGACCTGGCGCAAAAATTCGAAGACTACGGCTGCGAAGCGATCGTCTATACCGACATCGGCCGTGACGGCATGATGGGCGGCGTCAATATCGAAGCGACCGTCAAGCTGGCCCAAAGCATGACCATCCCGGTATTCGCGTCCGGCGGCGTGCACAGCGTCAAGGATGTCGAAGCCCTATGCGCAGTGCAAGACGAGGGCATCGAAGGCGTCATTTGCGGGCGTTCGATTTATGAAGGCACGCTTGACCTGCGTTCGGCGCAGGACCGCGCCGACGAGTTGACGGGCATTGTCGAAGAACCGGAAGCCGACGAATCATGACCTTGGCAAAGCGCATCATTCCGTGCCTGGACGTGACTGCCGGACGCGTTGTCAAGGGTATCAATTTCCTGGAATTGCGTGATGCGGGTGACCCGGTCGAAATCGCCAGTCGCTACGATGAGCAAGGCGCCGACGAGATTACATTTCTGGACATTACCGCCACGTCGGACGGCCGCGACCTGATTTTGCACATTATCGAAGCGGTGGCGTCGCGGGTATTTATTCCGCTGACGGTGGGTGGCGGCGTGCGTGTGGTCGATGACGTGCGCCGATTGCTCAATGCCGGCGCCGACAAGGTCAGCATCAACAGCTCGGCCATCGCCAACCCGCAACTGGTATTCGATGCCTCGCAAAAATTCGGATCACAGTGCATCGTCGTCGCCATCGATGCCAAGAAGTCGGCCGACGGAAAATGGGAAGTCTTTACCCATGGTGGTCGCAAGGCGACCGGGCTCGATGCGGTGGAATGGGCGCAAAAAATGGAGAGACTGGGTGCCGGCGAGATCTTGCTGACCAGCATGGACCGCGACGGCACCCGG
>JACMQD010000193.1 GCA_014377155.1 Herminiimonas sp. | reverse complement strand
TCTGCAATGACGCTGTCGCGTTGCGTCGGCAAGCGTGTCAGGACGTCCTTGAGGTAGGCATACGGATCGTGCCCGTTGAGCTGGGCCGAACGCACGAGGCTCATGATTGCCGCAGCGCGCTGGCCCGCACGTAGCGACCCGACGAACAACCAGTTCGAGCGGCCGATGGCCCAGGGACGGATTTTATTTTCCACCCAATTGTTATCCACCGGAACATCACCGTCGTCGAGGTAGCGCGTCAGCGCTACCCAGCGTTTGATTAGGCACGCTCGTTATGCAGTAGTGATTCGATGATGGGGCATGACACATCTGGTGCACCCTTTTCACATTGGCCGATCAGCTTTTTCAACGTCGTCCGAATGCGTTCCAGATCCCGGATCCGGCCTTCCACAATTTTCAGTTTCTTTTCTGCGGCGTCATGTGTTTTTGCACAGGCATCGGATTTGTCCAGTGCAAGCAAAACGATCACTTCTTCGAGCGAAAAGCCCAGGCCCTGCGCACGTTTGACGAAGCGCACCCGTTCGATCGCGTCCTCGCCGTAGTAGCGTAGTCCCCCGAGCTTTTTCGGTGGCTCAGCCAGGATTCCCCGGCGTTGATAGAAACGGATCGTCTCGACATTGACCTCTGCTGCTGCTGCAACCTTGCCTATCGTCAGCTTGGGATCCATGAATTTTCCAGTCTTTTTGCAAAAATGGGTTGACTGCGTACTGCGGTACGGAACCTATAGTACGGTTCCTCACTTACTTTTTAAATCATGGAAAACGACAAACTCGCAAAGACCACCCTTGTCGGGGGCGCGCTGGCCGCCATCGCTGCTTCCGCTTGCTGCCTGGGCCCGCTAATTCTTGTGAGCCTGGGAATAGGCGGAGCATGGATTTCCAATTTGACCTTGCTCGAACCTCTGCGACCGGTGTTCATCGTCGCGGCTTTGGTGTGCATGGCACTGGCTTACCGAAAAATTTACCAAGGGCCGACAGCAGCCGACTGCGTGCCGGGCAGCCTGTGTGCGCTACCCCAGACCAATGTCCGTTACCGAGCCATGTTCTGGGTCGTGTCGATTCTGGTCTTGATTGCGTTGGCGTATCCGTACCTTGTTACGTTTCTTGAATGACAGCCAGCATGCGTCTCCATTGGGTCGTCAAGCAAATGCTGGTCGCGGTCGATGGTGTTGCACTGATGTATGGCTTTGTCCTAGTCCTGTTGATGTACTTGCCCAGGCTCGGTTGTTGCCCCCTCTCTCTCTCTTAACCATTAGGAAAAATCATGTTTAAAACGATTCGTACTGCCTCTTTTGTTTTGGCCGCGCTCGCTGCTTCATCAGGCGCGATTGCCGCCGTTCAAACTGTCACGCTGGATGTTCCTGGTATGACGTGCTCGTCGTGCCCGATTACGGTCAAGAAAGCCTTGATGAAGGTGGATGGTGTACAACAGGTAAAGACTAATCTTGAAAAGAGAGAAGCCGTCGTCACCTTCGACAATGCCAAAACCAGTGCGGCCAAGCTAAGCATCGCGTCTGGCGACGCCGGTTACCCAGTCACCGTCAAGGCTGCGCAATAAGGTGGAAACACTCGACTTTCAAGTCACCGGCATGACATGCGACCACTGCGCAACGTCGCTTCAAACGGCGCTGCTCAAGGTGCCGGGCGTGACGAACGCGACGGTTTCGTATGCAGAGCATCATGCAAGTGTCGCCACCGATGCAGGTATAGCGGCAGAGACGATCATCCAGGCGATTCGCGCGAAAGGTTATGACGCCCAGCTGGACAACAAAGGTACGGCGCCAGGGGTCAAGGGCGATGAATCGCTGAAAGTGGTGATCATCGGTAGCGGGTCGGCATCGTTTGCGGCGGCGCTGAAAGCCGTTGAAGAAGGCGCAACAGTCACGGTTATTGAAGCCGGCACTGTCGGCGGCACTTGCGTCAATGTCGGCTGCGTGCCCTCGAAAATCCTGATCCGGGCGGCCCAGCTTGCCCATCAGCAGGCACACCACCCCTTCCCGGCAATCGAGGCGCATCGGCCAACCATCGATCGGGGTGCGCTGCTGGCACAGCAGCAGAGCCGCGTGGAAGAGTTGCGCTACGCGAAATACGAAACCATTCTGGAATCGAATCCGGCCATCACGCTAGTACGGGGGCGGGCGCGGTTTATCGACGCGCATACTGTTGAAGTCACGCCTGCGACCGGCATGCCGCAACGCTTTGCCGCAGATCGTGTTTTGATCGCCACCGGCCGCTCGCCGATGACGCCGTCGACACCCGGTCTTGCTGACACACCGTACTGGACCTCGACGACCGCTTTGCTGGCGGATCAGGCGCCGGAGCACCTGCTGGTCTACGGAGCGTCGGTTGTTGCCCTGGAACTCGCGCAAGCATTTTTACGTCTTGGCTCCAAGGTCACCCTGGTTGCACGTTCGACGCTGCTGTCAAAGGAAGATCCGGCGATCGGCACCGGACTGCAACAAGCACTCGAAGCCGAGGGCATGCGCATCCTGACGTACACCCAGATTAGCAACGTGCGTCATGACGGCAGCTCGTTTCATCTAGAAACGGGCGCTGGCATGATCACCGGCGACCGGCTGTTGATTGCTACCGGACGCGACGCCAATACGCGCGGACTCGGCCTGGAGGCAGCGGGCGTAACGACTGATGCGACCGGTGCAGTGATCATCGACCAGCACATGCGCACCTCCGTTGCCCATATCTATGCGGCAGGCGACTGCACCAATCAACCGCAGTACGTGTACGTGGCGGCGGCAGCCGGCACGCGTGCGGCCAGAAACATGATGGGCGGCGATGCGGTGCTCGATCTGACGGCAATGCCCGCAGTCATTTTTACGGATCCGCAGGTCGCGACCGTCGGCTTGAATGAGGCGGATGCCGTGGCGCAAGGATTCGAGGTCGACAGCCGTTCGCTGGCACTGGAAAACGTGCCGCGCGCACTGGCAAACTTTGATACAACGGGCTTCATCAAGCTGGTCACCGACAAAATAACCGGCCGCCTGATCGGCGCACAGATCCTGTCTGCGGAAGCCGGCGAGATGATCCAGACGGCGGTGCTGGCAATTCGCAACCGCATGACCGTGCAGGAACTGGGCGACCAGCTGTTTCCGTATCTGACGATGGTCGAAGGCCTGAAGCTGTGTGCCCAGACCTTTTTCAAGGACGTCACACAACTGTCGTGCTGCGCTGGCTAAGCAGGTGCTCAGGTCGATGACATCGGCAGATGCATTGCTGGCGTGGTCAGGGCAAGCGAAAGCGCCGTGGTGATGCTTGGTACCTGCCATGTGCGGGAGTGCAACCTGCCCGCGCATGGAGGGTACTTGCGCCGTGAAACCGAAGTAACGATCTGCCTCTACAGAAGCGTCGGAGAGAAAGTGACCGTGCTTCCCGAGTGATTTGTCCGAAAATTTGCAATATGACCAAATGGAGGCAACATGAGCAAACAATATGACTTGGTAATCATCGGTACCGGAACGGCAGCAACGACGGCAGCAATGCGTGTATGCGAGGCCGGCTGGACGGTGGCAGTCATCGATTTCCGGCCGTTCGGTGGAACGTGCGCGCTACGGGGGTGCGACCCGAAAAAGATGTTGATCGGCGGGACAGACGCGTTTGACCATGCGCACCGGATGTTTGGTAAAGGCGTGGCGGGCGATGTGCATATCGAATGGTCCAGGCTGATGGCATTCAAGCGCACTTTTACGGACCCGGTACCAGAAAAAATGGAGGACCTGTACAAGAGCAAGGGCATCGACACGTATCACGGCAAAGCACGATTTGTCGGCAAAAATGCTTTGATGGTCAATGATCAGACGTTGGACGCAAAACACATCCTGATCGCCTCCGGCGCCGAGCCGATAAAGTTGCATATTCCTGGCGAAGAGCACTTGATGGACAACGAGGGATTTTTAGCGCTCGATACCCTCCCGAAGCGCATTGTTCTCGTCGGCGGCGGGTATATAGCGGCTGAGTTCTCGCACATTGCTGCTCGCGCAGGCGCAAATGTTACGATTTTGCAGCATGCCGAGCGCATGCTGACTGAATTCGATGCTGACCTGGTCGGCTGGCTGATGGAGTCATTTGCAGCGCTGGGCATCGACGTCCAGACCAAAACGTCAGTGGAGTCGGTCAAGAAAGTGGGCGACATCTACGAGGTCACGTCGACTCGTGACGGAAAGCAGTTCGTGACAGAAGCAGATCTGGTCGTGCATGCGGCCGGGCGAGCACCCAACCATGCAGCACTTGATCTTGAAGCTGCTGGAGTCGAACATGACAACGGTAAGTTGAAGCTCAATGAATACCTGCAGAGCGTGTCGAATGCATGCGTTTATGCGGCAGGTGACGCGGCGCAGATGGGCCCTCCGCTTACCCCCGTGTCAGGTCATGACGCCAAGGTTGTGGCGACTAATCTATTAAAGGGAAACCATCAAAAACCGAACTACCAAGGCGTGCCAAGCGTTGCTTTCACCATTCCCACGATTGCATCGGTAGGACTAACGGAAACCAAGGCGCGGGAAAAAGGCATTAAATTTCGTCTTCAAAGCCAGAAAACGCCAACCTGGTTCACCGCTCGGCAACAAGCCGAACCGGTCTATGGCTACAAAGTGTTGATTGATGAAGAAACGGATCACGTGATCGGCGCCCACTTGGTTGGTCCCCATGTTGATGAGGTGATCAACATCTTTGGTCTTGCAATCCGTCATGGCCTGACAACAGATGAGTTGAAGACCACGATGTTTGCTTACCCAACGGGCGCATCCGATATCAGTTCAATGCTGTAAAAGCAGGTACTGGCGTCAACATGCGTAATCATCTGTTGCTGATCGGCGCCCATTTCGTAGGTCTGGATGCAGCACATTGGATTAGTTGGCCGTGCGTCTTAGCTTGGCCGCACGCCATATAAGTCGATCCGATTCGTGTCTGCGTTTCTCAGGCCCGTACCGGAAATGTCCGTATGCTGGCTCAAGAGCCAGCATTTTAATCATGAACGAGGAGCCCCTTGATGAACAGAAATACGCATCCCATCGTTGTGCTGCTGGCCGCCATAGGTGCGCTGGCTCTGGCTGCCGTGCTTGGCATGTTCCTTATAATGGGAGGAATGATGAGTGGTATGAGAATGCATTGGTGCTAACGGTATGGAGCATCAATGCCCCTTGGAAATAACCAAAAAGATTTGGCCGTCTCAGCGGCGTGATTAGCAATCAGTACCGATATACCCGGCCTGAATCAATCCGTACTCGACTTCCAACCCCGAGATCATTCACATTGTCTTGTGTAAGGGTATCGAACGAGCCATCGTCGAGGCGGACTCTAATTAGATAGGCGGCAGGGCCCTGTTGGCGACGACTATTCTCAACATTGTTACCCACCAGGCCGCCGCCTATTGCACCCGCAACTGTTGCCGCGGTTCGACCATTGCCCTTACCAACCTGGTTGCCGAGCAAACCGCCGACGAGAGCGCCGGCAACAGCGCCTAGCCCAGGTCCGGCATTCGAACTCGGTTCAATAATTTGAATCGAGTCAATAACGCCATACGATTCTTGACGGCGCTGTTGCGATGGATACGGCTGCGACTGATAAGTTTGCTGTGACGGGTACTGCGGCGGTGGCGAGTATGACGGCTGCTGATACGACGGGTGGGGGTATGACTGTTGAACAGGATAGGTTTGCTGAACTGGATAATTCTGGCTTTGGTCTGGATACATTGGTGTCGAACACCCTGACAGTAGATATGCCAATGAAACCGTAATAACCGCTGCTTGCATTGTCCTGTTCATTTCTGTCCTTTCAATTTACCTATAGTGTAATGCTTTAAGGAAATCCCTGTAAGTACGGTGTGTCGCTTTGGATTGCCAATGTTATTGGCTGACGTAATTACATCGTGATTTGAAAAATCGCTAATCGTTTGGGCGCAGGACCTGACCGGGGATTTTTAGACCACGTGACCTGCCCGGGGATTTCAAGACCACGAATAATTTGAGAAGATAGCTCCTTGCGAAAGCGAGGGAGCAATGAAGAAGAGCCGATACAGCGACGAACAGATCGTCCGGATTTTGCGGCAGGCGGACTAAGATCCGGTTCCCGAGATGGCGAAACGCCTTGGAGTGAGTGAGCAAAGCATCTACGGATGGCGCAGCCGGTTTGCCGACATGGCGACCGAAGATGTCAAAGAGCACAAGAACCTGACGCAGGAGAATGCCAGGCTGAAGAGACTGCTGGCAGAGCGGGATCTCGAAATTGAAATAACGAAGAGATCACCGCAAACAAGTGGCACCTCCCACAAGGATCGCGTTCAATGTTATGTCGATCGATCTGTTTAGATTTGTTAGGATGATCTTTCGTTCAAATAGCCGAGGGTTGAGCCATGCCTTGGGAAAAATCATTCGACGAAGACGAAGTCGTCGGCAAGGCGATGAACATCTTTTTGGAGAAAGGCTATGAGCCAGCTTCCATAGCCGATCTGATCGCCGCCGCGGGCAATACCCGTGGCAGTCTCTACAACGCCTTTAGTAGCAAAGAGCCGCTGTTCTGTTGCTGATCGCGCAAAATTGAGCCAACTTGCTCGAGAATTATCGAATGTGATTGACCCGGCGTCCTGGCCAAGAAACGTAGCAGTGTTATCGCCGAAAGCGGTGCTCCGGCGAGTGAGTCGACGGTGAAAATGGTGGGTCAATCCGAAGCGATCGTCAACAAGGCGGTGGTTGCGTTGCATGATGCGGTCCAGGATGGCGTAAGCGATGGTGGTATAGCCGATCCAGGCGTGCCAATGCTCCACCGGCAGTTGGCTGGTAATGATGGTGGCCTTGTGGCCGGCGTGGTCGTCGATGATCTCCAACAGGTCCGAGCGGGTCGTACCGTCGATAGCACCCATTCCTCAATCGTCGAAAACGAGGACATTAGTCTTGGCCAAAGCCGGTGGCCAGTTGAATTACAAGACGCAGGATGCCTCTCTCGTGGCGGCGCTGCACAAATGGTTCGACGCGCAGCTCGCCGATCATGGCAAGGATGCCATGGAGGGGCGCGCCAGCCATGGCGTGCCCGCGAAGCAATGAGCATCAGCGGGCGGGGTTGAGTCGCGGATGGGTTTCCTCCCCCAGCCACCACAGCAATGCGCCGGACGCGAACATGGATGCCGCCACAAACCAGAACGCCGCTTGCATTTGGCCGGTGAAGTGGGCGGCAAGGCCCAAGCCGAAGGCTCCGATCCCGTAGCCAAGATCGCGCCAGAACCGGTATATACCGATGGCCGATCCGCGCCAAGACGGGTGCGAGATGTCGGCCACCGCCGCAGACAGATTGGGATACAGCAGGGCCATGCCAAAGCCTGAGACGGCGGCCGAAGCGGCCCACCATGCGACACCCTCGCCCAGCATCATGGCCGCCACGCCCGCGCCGCAAATCAACATGCCCCAGACGTTGAGCCGGTGTCGCCCGACGCGGTCTGAAAGCCTGCCGGTGAAGAGCTGCGAGCCACCCCATATGAAGCCGTAGAAGCCGATGATCCATCCCACGTTCGGAAGGCTCACGCCTTTTTGATACAGAAATACCGGGTAGAAAATCCACACCAAGGCGTCGACGAATTTCTCCACCATCCCAGCCTGACTCAATGCCATCAGGCGCTTGTCGCGCCAACTCATGAGCGTGAAGATTTCCTTGGTGGACGGGTTGGCGGATACGCCCAGTGGATAGCGCGGACGCAGGGCTTGGGCCGCTCCGGGCGCGTGCTTGGCGGCTTCCGCCTTGGCCCAAGGCAGCGTGTCCTTGACCCATAGCTGCGTTAAAACCAAGGCGAGGACGATGACGGCCATGCCGAAAATTAGGATCGCCTGCCGCGCGCCGAATTGAGAAGCCATGTAAGCCGTCGCAATGCCTGCCAGGGCTACGCCCACGTATCCCGAGAACTCATTAAGGCCAAGAGTCAGGCCACGCTCTTCGAGGCGGGTGATGTCGAGCTTGGAGGTCTGGGTCATCGACCAGGTCAGCCCTTGATTGACGCCCAACAAGACCGTCGCCGCCACAACCCAGCTCCAACTGGGCGCGAACCAGATCATGATCGGGATGGGCAGCGCGACCAGCCACCCCGTTAAAAGAACTCTCTTTCGGCCAATGCGCTCGGAGAGTCGGCCTGCAATGAAGTTCATGGAGCCCTTGACCAAGCCAAAGGCAACCACGAAAGAGCTCAGCAATACAAATGAGTTCTTGGGCACGCCGAAGTCTGACTCGGCGAGTGCAGGCACGACCGTACGAGTCATGCCGATGGTCAGGCCCACCAACAATACCTGCAAGAGCTGGTGAATGAATTGACTCTTGTTGTGGCGGATGCCGTGTTTCAACTCCATAGCCGGATCTGGCCATGATGTTGGAAGCGACGATCTGGTCCATGTTGGCTGGGCGCGCGGGAAAGTTGGTGGTCAGTTCGCGAACAAAGGAGTCGCGGTCCATGGCCAGCAACGGCTTCAGCGTTTCTCGATACCAATGGTCGAAGGGGGTTTGCTCGAAAGGTCACACCGCAGGCGCTACCCGCTTGATGGCCCGGAAAAATCTCTAAGTCGACGGGCAGATTCAGGAGTTTTGCGTCCAGGCTGTCAAACCGCATGCCAACCATCTCCTGTTTCCATCCAGCCAAGTCCGGACGTCTCGTGGCTCCGACGAACAGGGTGTCGCCAGTGATAACAAACCAGGGTTCAGGACCGCGACGCGGATCCGACACCAGCAGGCACATGCTGTCGATGGTATGACCCGGCGTGTGCAACACCTTGATCTTGACCTTGCCCAGATCAAGCATTTGACCGTCGACCAAGGGCTCGTAGTCGAACTTCATGAACGATCGCGCGCTTTCGTGCAGGCAATAGGGCGCCAACACGCTTGGCCAGATTCCGGCCTCCCGAAAAGTGATCGGCATGGACATGGGTGTCGATTACGTAGGCGATGCGCATGTTCGCCTGAGCTGCTTGTTCAATGAACCAATCCTCGTCGCCCGCGACCACATCGACGGCGGCGCCAATGGCGTGGCCAGCGCATCCAACGAAATAGGACAGGGAGGATTCTTTGGTGGGGTGTTGCTTGAAGAACATGAGCGATTCCTTAAAAAACAAGAACTTTGTCGGCTTCCAGCTTGCAATCGGCAAGTTGAGCCAGCGTGGTAGGCGCGTTCGTCCCCGTAGGCCGCGTCGTTGACGACAACGAGAATGGCGCTCATTGGACTTCCTTCGTTTTAAACGGCATGCAAGGTCCTCGAAGAGTCGAAGGTTTTTTCGAAAACGCACCAAATTTAGTTTCTTCGTGATGAACCAAAACTTGTACTTCCGCGCCGTAGCGAAGTAAATTTGGCACATTGCGCAATATCGTTCCACTTCAGCGCAAATGAACACATTTAGTCTTCTCGTTTTTACAAGTCATTAATTACATAAGATATTTTTCTGTAAGCGCTGGATTAAGGCGAAATTATCCGATAGGAATGTCGCGTCACAGTGCCAAAGAACAGATTTACCGTTGCAATTGAATCCACTTTACTTTCGCGCACACTTGCCGAGCAACGCGTTTCGACGCTTTCAAAAATTTCGATTCCGTAGCATCAACCGCAATAACTTTAATCCTGCCCATAATATTTCTGGCTGACCAAAAAGATTTAGCGCCCAGAATCGGTCGTGTCACGCGCTTAATGGCATGACGGTCTTATTCAAATCTACTGTGCAGATATTGACTTGTCATCATGATTTTTATAATATCATAAGGTATAATGATTTTCTCCGTGTTCCACTTGCCAAGCGAAGTGCATGGTATGACTAAAAAAACCATTGCGGGGGAAACTCTCGCAGAGCCTCTCAATCGAAAAGAAAACTCCATGCTGCCGAAATCTGTATTAATCGAGACCTTCCGGTCAGGAACCATTGCATCATTGGTGATCGTGCCGCTGGCGCCCCTGTTCAAGTCGATGGGTCTGCGTTTCGGCCATTACGGTCCGAAGTTCGCGGCGCTCTTTATAGACAACCCACAACCTTGGATGCTGTTCGTGCAGCATCTGATCATTGGCTGGGTCTCTGCACTGCCGCTGCTGCTGATTTTGCGCGGCACCAAGGCGGGCCGTTGGCCTTTACTCGTCGGAGCGGCCTACGGCGCCACCTATTATGTTGCTGTCAATTCGATTGCATTACCGATGTACTTCAATGATCCCACACCGTGGCAAATTGGCTGGTCGACGATCTTCCCAAGCCTCATTGGTCACATAATTTTTGGGGTCTCCATCGCACTAACATCACAATACTTCATGTCTTCAGGAGGGACGAAATATTTACCTCATTGAGCCCGGATACCTCGAGCGGTTCGTGAATCCACGAACCCGCTGACTGTCGTTGCAATTATGGCTGGATCATGACGTAGCCATCTTGGGCCAGTTGAACGATACGTCCGACTGCACCGGTGTTGACTTTGACACCGGGAAGCAAGTTCTCGTTACCCCATGCGTTGCCTTTCATGGTGATTGCACACTCCTCGATTTGCGTACCTTGTTTGATCAGATTATCGATCAGCCCTTTGTATGGGTTGCCGGTCTTGGTTTTACGATTACTGTTGTAAGCCTCGTCGTTTAAAAGCATGTACCCAACATCCCCATGAAATACCGCTACGAGGCTGAGCTGGCCACCGGTTTGTTTGAACCGTTCGACGACCAGTCCCATGTGCTTAAGGCCAACCGGCATGTCCCCGCTAAACGCTACATGGTCCATGTTGAAAACGATTTTTGCCTGTTTTAACAAGACGGGAACATCGACTTTTATCTCGGGTGCCGCAGGCGCAGGCGGCGTGGCAGTGGCAGTGGCAGCTTGCGCATTGATTACCGCGCCAAGTGCGATGGCGATCAGGCTGTGTTTCAACAATCGGGCGGGCTTGAACATCATGAATTCCTTTATTTAAACAATGGAGAAAACACAATCAGTATTTTTTCAGGTGCCCGCTTCATCACTGCGCAACCCATGGTCCCACGAACGCGGACAGCGGAGCACGGTTGAAGCGTTTGTCATTTGGCACCCATGCGGTGCGACGCATCGGCGAGCGCACGTTGCAGGTAGGCGTCATAAAAACCCACCGTATCGCCCCCCACCAAGGGCGGCACAAGAACCTCGCCGAGCGAGTTCAGCATCACCACTGTGGGCGCGACACGAATGCCATAGTGTTTCGCCAACGACGGTTCTTCGACCCGCGCACCACCGAAATCAACGAGTGTCCGGACGCCAGTGATGACGATTTCGCGAATGATCGGCGCCTGGCCCGGCGCCGCATCGCGAACGAGCGGCGTCAGATAGTTTTGCCGGATCTCGTCGCAAAAATGGCATCCGGGCAGGGAAAACAGCACGATGACAGGCCGCTGCCGGAGTGCCGCCTTGACGCCATCCGCTTTGAAGTTTCGGCCAGGCTCGATCGACTCGGCGTGCGCCACATGCGTGCTCAATGCAGCAAGCCAAAACACCCACACGCATGCCTGACGCAACATGACTATTGCGGGTTGCCCCGGCCGTGGCCGCTTTGTACTCATGTCGCAGACGCGCGAAACCTGACGCTACAAAATCGTCGCGTTTCATCGTGTATTACTGGCACATCCACGCAGGCTTGCATCAGGTGAGCAAGCCGGGGTTATCCGCCACGCCGATCAAGCGCGGCGTATTGAGCTGGCGCGGCGTTACCGTCTTCTGCGTGCGCAGCCACTGAGCCACCACGTCCCAGACCGGCTCGCCCTTGGCACCCTCGGCCACCGGTGCCCATCCGGCGACCTTGTATTTCTTGTCGGCGTCGATCGGCTTGCCGTTCAGGCGCATGTCCTGCACGCGCGCGCCCATGGCTGCCTTCGGGTCCATCGCATACGTCATCCCGCCGACCCGCACCATGTCGCCACCCTGCTGGTAATACGGGTCTGGATTGAAGAGGTTGTCGGCAACGTCTTCCATGATGGTCTTGATGGTCGCGCCTGTCATCTCTGTCAATGTCGAATACGAGTACGTCGTTGCCGTCTGGTCCATCAGATGTTCCATCAGGATCGGACTGTTCGGCAGCAGCGAGGTGCCCCAGCGAAAGCCCGGCGAGAACGCCATGTCCGCTCCCTTGACGTCGATCAGGGCATCGACGATTAGCTGGTCGAAGGTGCCGTTGAAATTACCGCGCCGGTAGAGCGTCCCCTGCGTCATGGCAAGCTGCTCTCCAAGCTTGGAGGCAAACGGTGCGCGCACCCTAGTAATCAATGCGTCCATCGCCTTGTCTGCCGGAAGGAAATTGGCGAACACCGGCAACAGCTTGTACTTGAATCCCTGGATAGCGCCACCCCGTACGTCGAAGTCGAGCACGCCGAGGAACTTGCTGTTGCTGCCGGCATTGGTGACCAGCGTCTTGCCGCCCGCATTGCTGATCAGGATCGGGGCCGGCATGCCGTCGTGCGTGTGCCCGCCCAAGATCGCATCGATGCCGCGCACGCGCGATGCCAGCTTCAAGTCGACATCCATCCCGTTGTGCGACAGCAGCACCACAACCTTGGCGCCCTTGGCACGCGCTTCGTCGACCATCTTCTGCATGTTCTCTTCCTGGATGCCGAAACTCCAGTCCGGCACCAGATAGCGGGGATTGGCGATCGGCGTATAGGGAAATGCCTGGCCGATGATGGCCAGCTTCACGCCATTCATCTCCTTCATGACATACGGTGGAAACACCTGGTCGCCGAAGTCGTTGGTCTTGATGTTCTGGGCGATGAAATCAACTTTGCCTTTGAAATCCTTGTCGACGATTTCCTTAACGCGTTTGTCGCCCAGCGTCATTTCCCAGTGCGCGGTCATGACATCGACGCCCATTTCCAGGCACGCGTCGACCATGTCCTGGCCGTTGGTCCACAATGCGGTTGCCGAGCCCTGCCAGGTATCGCCGCCATCGAGCAGCAACGCCCCGGGACGGCTTGCCTTGATCCGTTTGATCAGCGTCGCCAGATGCGCGAAGCCGCCGACCTTGCCGTACGTCGTTGCGGCCTGTTCGAAATCGAGACAGGTAAATGCATAGGCTTCCGGTGTGCCGGGCCGCACGCCACTCTGCCTCAACAGCTGGTCGCCCACCAGATGCGGTATGCGGCCGTAGGCGTCACCGACGCCGATGTTGACGCTCGGCTCCCGGAAATAGATGGGCAGCAGCTGCGCGTGGCAATCCGTGAAATGCATCAGGTGCACGTTACCGTAGCGCGGCACGTCATACAGCCTGTCGGGCGCTGGCGCGGCCAGGACATTCGGTGCATCCAGCGCCATGCCGGCAGCGGCGGCGATGCCGAGCATCTGCAGGAACTCGCGACGGTTCAGACTCATGTTGATTCCAATTCCTTGATGAACACGAACCGAGGCAATACGCCAAATAGCAGTTCGTCATAAAAACCTGGCAGCGCGACGGCCGGCCAGCGCATGGAAATCGCGTTACTGATTGGCGGGCGACGCAGGGTCGAGCAGAAGTGCCATCACGTCTTTCAGCTGCGCCTGCGTCAGGATGCCTTTCTGCCCGAAGCGCGGCATGTTCGAGCAGGCGTGATAGGCCTGGGCGTTATATAGCTTGGTCCAGGTGTACCTGACGATGGCGTCGCTTTGGCCGCGCAGCTTGCCGTAGTTATAGAGCGACGGACCGATATTGCCATATGAAATTTCGGCCTTCGTTATCTGATGGCATGCATAACAATTTCCGCCATTGACAGTACCTGCCGCATCTGAAGACTGCAGGCCGCGCCCGTTCTGGGCAATCGCCTCGCCAGCCTTCCAGTCACCGAGGTACTTGCCATCGGCTGGAAAAACGACGCTGGCCAGTTGTGCTGCTTCGAGCCGGGACGCGACCGCAGGCGCCACTGTCTGGCTGACGTCGCTGCACGCCGCTTCGATTTCGTCCTGCGCAAAAACACGCTCGGCGCTGGCCGGTCCCTTCGTCTTGAAATCGTTCTTCATCATCTGTAACGCTGCCTTGCCGTAATCGGACTCGCTCGCCACCGTTGCACATCCGACGATCGAAGCAACTACCACAGACCATA
This sequence comes from Herminiimonas sp., assembly GCA_014377155.1. The sequence continues at coordinate 27,607 of JACMQD010000193.1, read as the reverse complement.
CGAGCGTAAGTTTTAACATGGCATGCTCCTAACGTTTCAGACCAGGGCCATCGTACGTGGCGCCCTCGGCATTTTTGGCAAGATACATGGTCAACGCCGTCAGGCTGTCGGACGCATACACCGGCTCGGGAAACCGCTGCTGACGATAACAATCGTTCAGGCGATGCTGCATGGTCCGCACCTCACCCTGCGAGACGCGGTATGCCGGCCAGGTAGCGTAGGTCATCTGCGCATCTTTTTTCTCAAGCAGGTTCGGCAGCTGTTGAAGGCGGATCCGCTGGTTGCTAGTCGAATGGCAGGTTGCACACGCAAAGTCGTGACTGCCGCCGCGAAAGAAGAACATCTGCTTGCCGATTTCATAGGCCCGCTTTTCGGCGGGATGCGACGCGCTCGCAGCCATTTTCATGCCGCGCGATTCGCCGGCGACATAAGCCACAAGGCCCTCGATGATGGATGGATTGCCGACCGATCCGAATGGCGTCTTGACCGCTTCGGCATACGACAGGCCTTGCAGCGTGGTGCGGCACTGGATCAGCCGCTGTTCAAGGTCCATCACCTTGTTAGTGTCCTTGAAATAGCGTGGCAGCTCGGCGTACGCACCCTTGACGACGCCCGGCCCCTTGCCGAGATCGCATTGCTCGAGAGACGCGTTCTTCGGTCCGGCCTTTGTCTTCCACAGGTCTTCGCCACGCGCTTCCCAGAGCTCGGCCGGGTTGCCGTCGGCCAGCATCTGCCGATACTTCGCGATTTCGTCGGTCGCCGATGTCTGCGCGTGCAGCGGGGACGCCACGACCGCGGCAAGGGCCGCTACAACGACGCCCGTGGTAACAAGATAGTGCATGTCGTCTCCTGTAATGTTCTTGCGCCGTGACGCTCTTGCGGCGCCCTTCACTTCCCGGCACAGTTCTCGATAAGCGTTGTCGCATCGCGCCTGGCGGCACGCATTCTTTGGCTTACGAGGCAATCGTCTGGTCGGTACGGGTATCACCCTTGTTGTCCGTCCAGGTCACCGAAATCTTGTCGCCCTTGGCGCCGCCCTTGAATTTGAACGCGAGGTAGGGATCTTTGGAGACAGACGGCCCGAACAGCCCGTCGAGCACGATCTTGTCGTTGGATTTGACGACCAGGTTCTGGATGAAATGTCCCGGGATGACCTTGCCCGCGGCATCCTTGCGTTGGCCGGTCTCCATGTCGTGACGCATCAGGATCTTGACGTCGACTACATCGCCCGCAGTCGTGGCACGAATGCGCATTGGATCGCCCATGATGGTATTCCTTTCAAATAGTGCTGATTAATTGTTGTTTGCCTAATGCCCGCGGAAGCGTTGAGCGACTCGATTGAATCGCCTAGCCGCCACATCCGCCCAGCGTGACCTTGATTTCCTTGGATGCAGTCAGCCATTTGCCATCCGACTTAATCAGGGCAATGACGTTGGACGTCGTCCCCATCTTTACCCGCGTGGAGATGTTGGGTTCCGTGCCCGGCGGAATATTGAAACTGGCCGACATCGCGCTCGGATTTTTTTCGACCAGGATCGCCATGTACTCGGTTTTCGGCAATGTGGTCGAGATGGCCACGGGAACGACAGCGCCATTCTCGGCAATTTCCGGCGCGGTGATGGTGATGTCTGGACTGACCGCGAATTTGTCGCCTCCGAGCTCCTTCAGTACCGCATCGAGGCTCTTTGCATCAAACACTTTCGGGCTCCATTCGGCGCCGAAGACATCACCCACCTTCAGGATGCCCGCCGCAAAAGCCATGCTCAATGCTGATCCGATTCGGATCATGTCGCGTCGTTTCTTGTCCATTCCTGTCTCCTGTATGTTTGCCATGTTGCTGGCGCTGCGATGCACTACTTCCACACGTCGATCGACTGCAGGCCTAACTGCCGGTCAGAATCCATCGCACCATGGTCTTGATATCGTCGTCCTTGATGGTGGCCTGTGGCGGCATGGGAATCGGACCCCAGACGCCACTGCCACCACTTTTTACCTTGGCTTCAAGGCGCGCCTGTGCGCCGGCGTCGCCCTTGTATTTCGCCATGATTTCGTTGAACCCAGGACCGACGATCTTGTTGGTCATGCCGTGACAAGCGACGCAGCTGCTCTGATTGAGCAGAGCGACCCCTTGTCCAGCCGTTGGCGCGGCAATCACCGGTGCAGCGACGGTTTGGTTTGCCGGTCCGGCAGCTAATGCACTCTTGGCAGTTGCGCCTGCATTGACAGCCGTTCCGCTTGCAGGCGACGGCACGCCCCGAACCGGTCCGAATTGTCGATTCTGGTCTGCCAGATTGCCACTGGCGCCGCGGGCTGCATCCGGCAGGAATGACGATACCGTTGTCTGCACCGGGCAATCCTTCATGCACGCGACGTTGTGGACATCCGGAGTTCCCTTCACGTCCCACATGCCATGTTTCAAGGTCATGCCATTTCGATTTGGCATTTTCTTTTGAACTTCTGCAATATTCTGGTCCGACAGCGTGAAATCGGCCGGCACCACCTCTGCCATGTTGAGGATATAGGCTGTCACCGCGTAGACTTCCTCCGTGGACAGCGATTTTGGCGCGTTCCATGGCATGGCACGGTGGATGTAATCCCACAAGGTCGAGACCGTCGGCACTTTCATCATGGTCGTGCGCTGGGGTTGCTTGCCGTTCGCTAGCGCTGCCACATGACCGCTTGCCATGTCTTCCTTCGTGGTGCCGCCAATGATCGGCGTGAAGACGTTATTCGATTCCCCGAAGACACCGTGGCAGCTGGCGCACTTGCCTTCCCATACGTCTTGCCCACGCTGTACCGTGCCTGAACCCTTCGGCAGTCCTTTGAAATCTGGCCGTACATCGATGTCCCACGCAGCGACCTCCTTCGGTGTCGCTGGCCTGCCGATACCGGCGAGATCGGCGGCACTGACGACTGGCCCGAGCGTGGCTGCCAAGAGCGTGGTGGCAATCAGAAGCGGCTTAGTAAATCTGGACATTGGAGACCTCTCCGGTCGCTGCGACCTGCCACGACTGGATCGCGTTGTTGTGGTAAATCGACTTGGTACCGCGTACCGCACGCAATTGACTGCCTTTCGGTTGCACATAGCCGGTGTCGTCGATGGCGCGCGCCTGCAACACAGCAGGAGATCCATCCCAGGTCCAGTCGATGTTGAAACGCGTGAGGCATTTGGTCAGAACGGGTCCCTCCAGGCGCGCGGTACGCCAAGTGCGGCCTCCGTCGGCCGACACGTCCACCCGCTTGACCTTGCCACGCCCTGACCAGGCCAGGCCGGTGACGTTGAAGAACCCCTTATCAACCAGCACCTGTCCGCCAGATGGCGAAGTGATCACGGATTTGCATTCCTGGATGGAGGTGTACTGACGTTGCTGACCATCCGGTTGCAGATCGACGTAATGAATCGCTTCATCCTTGGCGCCCCATGGCATGTCGCCAACCTCGATACGGCGCAGCCATTTCACCCATGACACGCCTTGTACGCCGGGAACCACCAAACGCAACGGGTAGCCGTTCTCGGGGCGCAGCATCTCGCCGTTCATGCCGTAGGCAACGATGGCGTCGTCCAGCGCCCGGTCCATGGCGATGGTTCGGGTCATCGATGAGCCATCCCCGCCCTCGGCCAGCACGAATTTGCCGTTCTTGCGGTCGAAGCCGCAATCGTCCAGCAGTACCGACAGCGGCACCCCGGTAAATTCGCAACAACTGAGCATGCCGTGCGTGTATTGAACCGTGGGCACGGCGACATTGCCCCATTCGGTGGCGGTATTGGCGCCGCACTCAATGAAGTGCATGCGCGACACCGATGGCAGGCGCATGATGTCATCCATCGTGTAGACCTTGGCCTGCTTGACCATGCCATTGACCATCAGACGATGCTTGGTCGGATCGATGTCGTACCAGCCCTGATGATGCCGCTCGAAGTGCAGGCCGTTCGGCGTGATAATGCCGAACAGTCCCTGAAGTGGCGCAAAGGCCACCGATGCCTGGCTAACGCGTGTAAGCCCGGGCGACTCGCGCCGTAGCAAATGCGTCTCGAATTTCGAAGGCATGCCATACGGGTTTGTCGCCACGCCTTTACCGAGCGTTGTGGAATGCACCGGCAAATTCAGAATATTCGGATCACCTTCTACATCCGCCGGGCTGAGTCCCATTGCCATGCCGCTGCTTGCAGCGACGGCGGCGCCGGCCGCAAGAAATCCTTTACGCAAGAAACCCCGCCGCGCTTCATTCAAACCTTCGATCGTGATCGCTTGCGCCAGCTCCGGGGTGACGAAGTTTTCTGGCGCCGGAAGAATTCGACCGCTTTTTTTTGTTGCATCATGCATGTTGTCGTTCCTTGCGAGTCACCAAGATATAGTGCGAGCCTTGAAGTAAATACTGTGACGATCACGGCTGCAGCGTAAATTTTTTGGCAAGCTTCGGATTAATTTTTTTTTGACTTCCCATTTCGATCGCCATTTGCGTACAGACACCACGGCACAAGTCCACCGTACTTTCGTTGCTAACTTTGTAAAAAACCAACGTTCCTTCTTTACGCCTTAGTAAAAGATTGGCGTCATACATCAACTTCAAATGCCGGGAGATGTTCGTCTGAGTCGATTCCGTAATGGCCACGATCTCGCCGACCGAACGTTCGCCATCACAAAGCGCATGCAAAATGCTTAGTCGGGTCGGGTCGGATAGGATCGAAAAGTAACGCGATACCATTTCGAAAAGATTTTGCAGCTCCGCTTTGTCAGCGCTTGGCATTGGGTTGATATCCTTTATATGCGAATGTAAGCATATAACCAAATTTGCACGTTTAATTCAAGCTATTTCGATTGCGCACTGCATCACGAACGGTGGTGATCCATTCTGTCCGGGGCACTTCCCAGCGCACCCGTCAATTGTGCGTTAGCACATGTTTAACGAAGTCTCGCTCCGCAACGAAGTATCGGCTCGACGGCTTCTACGCACTGTCGATGGGATACCGCAATGCGGCGCGACGACATAGCAACTTTTTTAGGGACGCAAATAAGCGTAGCCGGCTTTTTCTTTCTTGATGATTTCGACCACGCCGGAAGGAACATAGCCGACCGCTGCGTTCATGTCTTCCTTCTTCAGCTTTTGCGCTGCCATGGTATTTTCGCAGGCTGCCAGAGCAATGCCGTCAGCTTTTGCTTCACGTACGCGCGCTGCAATTTCGGCGTCGCCTTTGAACATGCCGATTCCGGGGCCAAACGCAACGATCTCGATCTCGACGTTTTTCTCGCCCAGATCCTTCTGGATATTTTTCGCATTGTTCAAGGCAAGGCCCCATTTTTTCGGATCGTCGTCGCTGACTTGCAATACGACCGTGGTCTTGGCGCCGTGCTCTGTTGCACGGGACTGTGCAGTCGCGGCGTGATACGGTATGCAGGCGAGCGTTGCGGCAAGCAACAGCGTAGATAATTTCGACATGTAGAACTCCTGGTAACGAACATTGATAAACTACGACTGGTAAGCCTGACCAATAGGGGGGTTTACTTAAAATGGTAATAGTCATGATTCAGGAATGCGGCGACGTCACGCTCATCGTCCGGAAACATGGCGCTGCTTAATTGCGCGTTACACAGCGCTACCTGCGCCAGTAATTTCGCGGGCGTCTTGACCTTCCGGTCGATCCGGGTATAGATACTCGAGCCATCCCCACCCAGACGCTGTGCATGGCAGGCTGCGCAATTTTTTTCCTCGTGGAGCACCATGCCGACCTTGCGATCCGCGCCTGCGAAGACTTTATCGGCGTCCTGCGCATCGGCTCCAGAAGATATCGCCAATAAAGCAAGGCATGACAGAGCCGTTGCAATTACCCTTGATGCGGTGTGATAGGTCATTTCTTCTCCAGGCTTTCCTGTTCCATCAGGATGTACGTTCCATAGGAATTCAACCTATTTGCCTGGGCAAAGGCCGGGTAAGCTGCAAATTTGCTCCAATCGGTCTTCGCGTAGGCCTCTTCAAAACCGGTCATGTCATTGACCGCCGCGCCCATCACCTTGCGCAGATAGGTCAGATAGTCTTTGGTCAGGCGCAGGTCAGCGGCGGGATCAGTCGACTTTGCGCCGTGGCCGGGTATGACGATTTTCGGTTTTACTTCCAGCATGTGGTCTAAAGCGGTCAGCCATACGCGGCTGTCGGCGTTACCAACGAACGGAATGCGTCCCGTAAAATAAAGGTCGCCGGCAAACAGGACCGCGTCGTTTTCGACGAACAACATGATGTCTTCGTTGGAATGGGCACCGCTGACATCAATCAGATGAAAATGAATGCCTCCCATCGTGAACGGGATAACCTTGTGGCCCGTGAAATCGAGCCATTTGTCCGCTGCGAGCACACGGGTCTTGTCGTCGACCCAGGGGAACAGGCTCACCCGCCGCTCGGCCAGGCGCGCCACGGCAACATCCGAGGCCAGGTAAGCCCGGCCATTTTGATGCGCCCATATCTCCGCACCGATCGCCTTGAAGGCCTGCAGACCATAAATGTGATCCGCATGGTAGTGACTGACGATCACCCGCTTGATCGGGACCGAAGTGATCTTGCGAATCGCTGTAATCATCGCGGCGCCAAGGACCGGGCTACCAAGGCTGTCAAAGACCACGACGCCATCATCGGTGACGACAAAGCCAGCGTTTGACATGAAGCCCTGGTTCGAACTCGACGCCATCCCGGCGTCGCCTTGAAAATAATAGACGTGGGGCGAGACGGATATTGCCATTAGCACCTTGTCGCCCTCGGCGGCATTCCCCACGCCGCTCAGGAATAGCAGCACGACGAGCCAGCCGCGGGTAACCAGCCGCCCCGCCTGCTCCAAGGACAACGGCTGCCGCCTATGCCGGCTCCTGCGATCCGCTTGAAGATTACGGCCGTACATAAGCGTAACCCGCTTCCTGCAGCAACATGATCTCCGAGACGCCTGCGGGCACGTAATCGATTCCACCGAGCATGTCATCCTTGGTGAGCTTCTGTCCATGCATGGTGTTTTCACATGCCACAACTTTCACACCGGCGCGCAATGCTTCGGCAACGCGGTTGGAAGCGGGCGATTCGAGTTGCAGCATCGCTAGGCCCGGGCCATAGGCAACCACTTCGACGGCGATGTTTTCCTTGCCAAGATCCGCCTGGATATTGCGGATGTTGCTCATCGTGAGCTCCCACTTTTTTGGGTCGTTGTCGCTAACCTGGAAAACCACCTTGTGCTTGGGTGACGCTGCCTTCACTACGGCCGACGGGCTTTCAGCATGCACCATGCCGGCAGCGGGAAGTGAGGCAATGAATACGGCTAGCGTTGTCAAGATAAACGAATGTCCCATAGTTTCTTTCTCATTATTATGTCGTTCAAGTATAGGCCGAGCAATTTCTGCATGACTAAGAAATCGATGGTGCGACGCAACTGGTATAGGTGGGAACCGATCAGGCAAGATCGATCAATATCCGACCCGCGTTGCGGCTAGGATACTGACCGCACGACGAGTCCAACGGCAACGATCAGGCAGAGCGCCGCAAAGCCTTTCTGAAGTGCAGCGCCCGACAACCGGTCGCTGACGACTCTTCCAGCGACCATACCCAGCAACGCGCCTGCCGAAAACGGCAGTGCGATTGTCCAGATCAGGCTGCCGGAGAACGCACTAATGGCAACGCCCGCAACGGAAACCAATGCGATCACCGCCAGCGACGTCGGCACGATCGAGCGCATGTCCAGATTCGTGTAGCGCCGCAGGGTCGGCACGATGACGAACCCGCCCCCGACTCCAAGCAGTCCCGAGAGGAATCCCACCATCATTCCCCATCCGGCCAGTACGCGCGCGCAAGGCACCGTCCAGATCAGCCGACCGATCGAGTCGTCGAGCTTGCAAGGCGTGAATGCATCGTCATCCGGCACGCTGCCCGATACTGCCTCCCTCGCCGCCCTGATGTAAGTCCTGTATGCAACGTAAATCAAAACGGCAGCAAAGAGGATTGTCAGCGGTACGGTAGGAACACGCGTGGCGGCCCACAGTCCGACTGGGGTAAGGGCCATGCCAGTTGCGGCCATCAATGTCGCCGCCTTGTAACGCACCAGGCCGACCTGATGCGCTAAAAGCGCACCGAGCGCCGCCGATACGCCCGTGGCCATGAGACCGATCGGTCCGGCCTGGGCCAGTGTCAGGTGCAATCCGAATACCAACAACGGGACGGCCAGAATTCCACCTCCCGCCCCCGTAAGTGCTGCAATGACGCCGACCAGCGTGCCAAGGAAAATGCTGAGACCCATTCGTTTTGACCCGGCTTCAGGATTTGCCGGGCCGGGCCAGCCATTCCCGTCCCTTGAGCATTGCGCTCCAATAGATCGCGGGCAGCATATTCTTCTTCAAAATCCAGGCGGATCGGCGCGCCACCGTCGGATCGATAGGAAACGTGGGCAGGAGTTTTCCGCCGTAGCCAAATTCGGCCAGGATAATCTTGCCGATTTCGACCGTCAGGGGGCAGGAGCCATAGCCGTCGTAGGCGGTTGGCAGACTCGCCCCTGCACGCAACGCCAGCAAGTTCTCGGCGACGACAACAATCTGCTTGCGCACGGCCGCCGCTGTCTTCGCGTTCGGCGCGGAACAGGCATCCCCAAGACTGAACACATTCGGAAAGCGTGTGTGCTGCAGCGTCTTCTGGTCGACATCCACCCAGCCGTCTGCGTCTGCCAGCGGACTTTGCTTGACAAAATCGTGCGCTACTTGCGGTGGCACGACGTGGAGGAAATCGAAGGGTTTTTCGACCCGCGACACTTCTCCTGCAGCGTTCTTGACTGAAAACCAGGCTTTCATTCCGGGCCCATCGACCGCTACCAGGTTCGAGTTGAACTCAAGCTTTGCCCGGTACCGCTTTACATATTCCATCAGCGGCGGCACGAAGGTCGCCACGCCGAAGAGGACCCCGCCGGCGTTGTCGAATTCCACGTTGATCTTGTCCAGCACGCCCTGCTTTTCCCAATATGAACACGAGAGATACATTGCCTTTTGCGGGGCGCCCGCGCACTTGATCGGCATGCCAGGCTGCGTAAAAATCGCCACGCCCCTTTTCAGGTTCTTGACCAGCGACCACGTATAAGGGGCCAGATCAAAACGGTAGTTGGACGTCACGCCGTTCTTGCCCAGGGTCGCGACCAGCCCTTCGATACCGTCCCATTTCAGTTTCAATCCGGGGGCGACCACCAGCTGGCGGTATTTCACGGTTTTGCCATCAGAAAGGATCACCGAGTGGTCCTCCGGCGCGAATGACTGCACGGAGGACTTGATCCATCGAACGCCTTTCGGCATCACTTCGGCCATTGGGCGCACTGTCTTGTTGATATCGAATTCGCCGACGCCGACCAGGGTCCATGCCGGCTGATAATAATGCTGGTCGGCTGGCTCGACGATACAGATTTCCAGGCCCGGTTGACGCTGTAACAAGCTCGATGCCAGCCCAATACCGGCAGGCCCGCCGCCAACGATTAGTATGCCGACGGACGAAAGATCTGGCGTAGCCCCTGATGCGATCAGGGACGGTCGCGTGACGTCAGGGCTCTTCATTGCCTGGGCAGCGGTGTAAAGGCTAGTTGAACGCTTGCCGCTACGACAAAAACCGATGATGGGTGCCGGAAGCGTACTAAGCAAGTTTGCGAATGCAGCGACATCAGCCGGCTCGATTCGTCCGGTGACAACAGGCAAATAAGCGACCTGAAGTCCCTGGAGCCGTGCAGCATTTTCAATATCGGTAAACCGGGGTTGATCAGGGCTTTCTTCGTCTGGCCGATTACAGATAATCGAGCGAAAACCCATTGCGGCAATGTCGGAAACATCGCTGGAACTGATTTGCCCGCAGGTGGAAAAGTTAATGTCAACCTCGGTGATTGCCTGCATTGTTGTCTCCTCGCCATTTTTTTTGGGCATGATTTGCAACTTTACTTGCGCTGGAGGATGAGCCGAGTGCGCAACCACCCTATTTATCCGACAGCATTTTATTCACTTTCCCGCAGTACAGACTGGACAAGGTATGCATCACCTGAACCACTTCATTGCTGCGCAAGGAATAGTAAATAAACTTTCCGTCACGCCGCGTGGTGACCGACCCTTCCTCGCGCAAGATGCCTTGGTGCTGCGAAAGCATTGGCTGCTGAATACCGACGAGGGAAAGCAACTGGCCGACGTTATGCTCTCCTTCCGACAACTGGCAGAGAATCTACAGCCGGTCTTCCTTCGCCATTGCTTTAAGTAAGCCACAAGCTTTCGCGGCGTACTCCCGTAACATCCAGATGGCAAATGGCGTCAGGCGCGTCGGCATGGCCAGCGATAAAAGTGAAGACTTACGTTATATTGCCACACACTTCGTGTATAAATAGAATAATCTTTCCTTAATCGACAACGCGAGATTTTTATGGTTGCTCAAGTACAAGCTTTTCATGATGCCGTTACGGGCACCGTGACCTATGTCGTCTATGAACAAGACGGCACGGCATGTGCCGTGATCGATTCGGTGCTGGATTACGACAGCAAGTCCGGCCATACCAGCACAACCGGCGCCGACAAGATCGTTGCGTTTGTTGAAACCCATCGCTTGAAAGTGGAATGGCTTCTTGAAACACATGCGCATGCAGATCACCTGTCAGCCGCGCCGTATCTTCATGCAAAACTAGGCGGCAAGATTGCCATTGGCGAGAGCATTCGCACTGTCCAGGGCGTCTTCAAGCCGATCTACAATCTGGAAGCAAGCTTCAAGCTCGACGGCTCCCAGTTCCACCACTTGTTTGCCGACAATGAGATATTTCATATTGGCCAGCTGGAGGTCACCGCACTCCATGTTCCCGGACATACGCCGGCGGACATGGCTTATCAAGTCGAAGACATGGTATTTGTCGGTGACACGCTGTTCATGCCCGACATCGGCTCGGCCCGCTGTGATTTTCCAGGAGGCAGTGCGCCAACACTGTATCGCTCAGTCAGAAAACTTCTGGCGCTTCCTGGCGACACGAAGATCTATGTGTGCCATGACTACCCGCCGCCGGAACGTGTCGCGCAGTGGGTTGCGACGGTGAGCGGACATCGCCTGCACAACGTGCACGTCCATGATGGTATCTCCGAAGACGAGTTTGTTGCGATGCGCACGGCGCGCGACGCGACGCTCGACATGCCGACTCTGATTCTTCCCGCGATCCAGGTCAATATTCGTGCAGGTGAGCTGCCAGAGCCCGAGGCAAATGGCGTTCGCTACTTGAAAATTCCGGTAAATACTTTCTGAGCGGATCGTTCAATCCGAATATTAGGAATCACGAACTCCAGCATGGGCAAGCGTGGCGAAGGATGGGTCGTTCTACAAATTCTGCTTCTCGCAGGCTATGTTGGCGCGCCGATGCTGTTTCCGTTTCAATGGCATTCACGCCCCCTGGTTCCATGGGCTGGGGTGATTTTGTTGATAGTCTCCGCCGTCCTTCTGTCGCTGAGTATCATTCAGCTCGGCCATTCGCTAACGCCTTTTCCAAAACCCACGCCGGACAGCAAGCTGGTCACGACCGGCGTCTACAGTCTCGTTCGGCATCCAATTTATTTCGCTCTCATTGTAGGCGCATTGGCGATTGCTCTGATTTCAGAAAGCGCGGTCAGGCTTGCATGGTGCGGCCTGATATTTGTGTTCTTCGACCTGAAATCCAGAAAAGAAGAGCGATGGCTTGACGAACGTTATGCGACTTACGGTGCGTATCAAGTTTACGTAAAGAAGCTTATTCCGTGGATTTATTAACGGCCGCGATTTTTACATGGCCGATCGGGCGCTGTCATGAAGGCCCTATATGCGTTTATCAGGAGAATTGATGGAAGCCTTTAGCGAAATGGCGTATTCGCCCGCAAAGGGATTTTTCCGGCGACTGTCGGCCATCGATTGGCTGTACGGAGCCGCGCTGCTGGCGGCGTCCTTGTATGCGCTCAACCGCTTCGGCGCGTACATGGATTACTACGAAAAGCTGATCCTGCTGATGGCCGCGCCCGCCTTCGCATGGCTCGGCTGGCACTGGAAATCGGTCCGCTGGCTGATGGCATTGCTGGCGGTTCTGGCACTGTCAGCGATAGCGCTCTACGGCGGCGTGCTCGACATGGCGAACAAGAAGTTCCTGCTCAAGTATGCCTTGTCGAGCCAGTCGGCGATTCTCTGGATGAGCACACTGTTCTTCCTGTCGACGCTGTTTTACTGGAGTGGGCTGATCACGCGGTCGGGATTCGGCGCCTCGGTCGGCAGCAAGCTGTGCTGGTCGGCGGTGGTGCTGGGTTTTACAGGCATGCTGGTGCGCTGGTACGAGTCGTACCTGATCGGCGCCGATGTCGGCCATATCCCGATTTCGAACCTGTATGAAGTCTTCATCCTGTTCTGCATGATCACGGCGCTTTTTTATCTGTATTACGAACAGCAATACAAGACGCGCCAGCTGGGGCCTTTTGCCATGCTGGTGATCTCGGCAGCCGTCGGCTTTTTGCTCTGGTACACGGTCAGCCGCGACGCCGCCGAAATCCAGCCGCTAGTGCCGGCCCTGCAGAGCTGGTGGATGAAAATTCATGTGCCGGCCAACTTCATTGGCTACGGCACCTTTGCGCTGGCTGCGATGGTGGCGGTAGCGTACCTGCTGAAGTCGCATGGCGTGCTGGTCGACCGGCTGCCAGCGCTCGAGCTGCTCGACGACATGATGTACAAATCAATTGCCGTGGGGTTTACCTTTTTCACGATTGCAACCATTCTTGGAGGCCTGTGGGCTGCCGAAGCCTGGGGCGGCTACTGGTCCTGGGATCCGAAGGAAACCTGGGCCCTGATCGTGTGGCTCAATTACGCGGCGTGGCTGCACATGCGGCTGATGAAGGGTTTGCGCGGGCAGGTCGCCGCCTGGTGGGCGCTGGTCGGACTGGTGGTGACCACCTTCGCCTTCCTGGGCGTGAACATGTTCCTATCCGGCCTGCATTCCTACGGCCAGCTGTGAATGAGCGCATCGTTGCGCGACCTCGGAGCTTCTCGAATTCTCGCTAGCCCTGCAGGAAACATGTAAAAAAATCCCTCCCAACCGAAGGATCAGCTTGAAGGGATAACTCATCAATGATGAGGGGAGGTAGGCCCTCATTGTATCCCGATCAGCACAGACCACCATCTTTAGTTATGTTTATATATAATGTCTTTCCATATTTCAATGCATTGATTTAGGCCTATGGATCGAGCGGTTTGCCGACATTCGCGAGTCAAGCGCACCAAAATCTGGCGAGGTATGGTCGGAGGCCGATGAGCAACATATCTTCTAATCCCCATAAAATCACACTATGATGCAAAGTCAAACGCCGCTCATTATCGACGCCGTCATTCCATCTCAAGACCATTCAATACGATGGCAAGCTCCTCAGACGATAATGCGCCCTGATGCATGGTTCGCAGAACTCCTTGACGATCGAAAAACAAGGTGGTTGGCACAACAGCCGCACCGGCCAAATGGGCTATTTCGCGACGGCTGTCTAGCACAACGTTGTCGACAGTGATATGTGCGCTTGTAAGATATTCCTGGACTTTTTCTACCGTTTCACCTTGATTGGCAAAGACAAATGTCATGTCGGTGTAATTCGCTTGCGCATCGCGCAGAACCGGCATCTCGCGTCGACATGGGCTGCACCATGCTGCCCAAAGATTGATCACCGACGGTTTGCCAATCAAGGCCGAAAGTCGTATCGGCTCACCCTGTAGCTTCGGAAAACTCTGATCGGAAAGACGGACATTACTTTTCGGATAGGGAGCCGCAGCCATACCCAGTAACACAACAGCTGCGAGAATGCGGTACAGACCCCGAACGGTGTCAGTACCGTCGGTCGCCGATGAAACATGACGACCTCTGAACAGACTCGTTAGCAGCCCACCGGCAATCAATACAGCTAAACTTTTTAATAGCAATACCGATTGGTCGTGCATCTGCTTGCTGGTTCCTACGAGTTAAGTGCGACGTTCATGGATGAACATGACCTGTAAGCGTGCCAAGTTCCTCGGCCAGGGTTGCTGCGGACAATCCACCCATCCTGATGCTATGCAATTTTCCCGTCTTGCTGAAAAACAACGTCGTCGGCAGTGCGCGTGAGCCCGCAAGGCGGGCGATATCCAGCCGGCTGTCGAGTATGACGTTTGCAATATCGATGTGGGCCTGGCTGAGATATTGCCGTATTGTCTGCGCCGGCTCTCCCTGGTTGGCAAAGACAAACACAGCGTCCGGGGTGCTGGCCTGAGCGCGCATCAGCATTGGCATTTCCCGTCGACACGGTGGGCACCATGTTGCCCAGAGATTCACGACAACCGGCTTTCCAAGGAAGCGATCCAGCCTGACTGGCTTGCCGTCAAGGTCGTTGAAGCTCGCAACCGGCAATGCCATGTCAACTGGCGCTTGCATCGTCCATGCCATTATCCCACCAAGCGCGGCCACTCCGGTACCAGCGAAAAGGCACGTCAGCAAGGCCCGCTTGAGTAACGGCTTGTGCGAAAGGTACAGGCCGGTGGTGATGACGCCCGCAGTCATGCCAAGCAGAGGGAAAAACCCGCCATCCCGTATGTCGATGATGTCCGTCAAGGATTGCCTGTAAAGGCTCCAGTGAAGCCCTACAAAAGCAAAGCGTGCGATGAGAACGGCAGCGATCACGACGCCGTAAATGGCGGTCTCAAGTTCACCGTGTAAAGCACCTTTGCGCCGCGCCATCGCCAGGCTTACCAGCATCCCAATGACAAGGAGTAGTGGAATCACGGGAAAACTGAATGGCCCGACGACGATCATGCCCATTCAGTAGCCCATCGATATGTTATCGGCCAAGCCGCATGCGCTGGCGAGCCTCTCCAGGGAGCGTCACGCCAGCTTCTTTGTGCGCGCGCGAAAGACGATTTCGAAAAGCTCGAACAAAGTCATCCCCGCCACCATCGCAGCCACAAAATATACCGGCTTTACGCTTCCCGAAAGCAGAGAAGCGAGCGCAGGGCCTGGGCAATAACCTGCTAGTCCCCAGCCTGCACCAAAACATAGCCCGCCCAAGATCAGTCGCCTGTCGATCATGCGGGCGGCCGGCAACCGCATCGGCGCGCCCAGCAAGGCGGTGCTGCGCCGGGCTGCAAACCGGAAAGCAATTGCTGCGACGGCGATCGCGCCCGCCATGACGAAGGCCAAAGAGGGATCCCAGCGCCCTGCCAAATCCAAAAAGCCGATCACCTTCGATGGATTAGTCATACCAGAAATGATCAAACCGATTCCGAACAAGAGGCCAGCCCCAAGTGCCGTAATGATGTGCATGGTAGTTCCTTCAACCGATCAGGTGCCGCACGACGTATACAGTCAGGAAACCCGCCAGCATGAATGCAGCTGTTGCGACCATCGAGCGTGGTGAGCCGCGAGACAGACCGCACACACCATGGCCGCTGGTGCAACCCGAGCCATAGCGGGTGCCAATACCGACCAGCAAACCGGCTGCCACCAAAGCGGCCGTGCCTGCGTCGATTTCTACAACGGGAGCCGTGGCTACCGACGCATAGACGACAGGAGCGAGGATCAGCCCGAGGATAAACGCAACGCGCCATGCAACATCACCTTTAACCCGATGCAGGAGCCCGCCGAGAATGCCGCTGATACCAGCAATGCGGCCGTTGAGAATCAAAAAAAGTGCACTCGCCAAGCCAATCAGCAAGCCACCCGCCAGCGCCGACCATGGCGTGAAATGCGACCAGTCGATCGTCATCGCTTTTTGCCCTTTGCAGGACGGCAAAACTGCTCATACAGCACTGCCATCACGGCCATTGCCTCGGGGCTGGCTATGCTGTAAAAAATTTGCTTGCCCTCGCGCCGCGTGGTCACCAGATTCTCTTGTCTCAGCACGGTCAGCTGTTGGGAGAGCGTCGGCTGTTCGATGCCAAGCGCCGTTTCCAGTTCGCTGACGCAAAATTCCCCTTGCGTCATCTGACAAAGCAGCATCAGCCGGTCGCGGTTGGACAAGACTCTGAGAAGTGCGCAGGCCTGAGTGGCTGACGACAACATCTCGTCAAGATCGATATGTTCGGCAATAGCGGGCATGGAAAAATGGGGGCGGATGAAATTACTTTTATTATACGCCGAATAAATATATTATGCAATATAGTGATCCTGGCTACAGCTGCTGTAACAGCGGTGCATTCGTTTTAAATTAGGGAAGACATTTATGCTCGTTCGACTACGCTGCGCGCTTTTGGCGATCGTTGGCTTCATGTGTTTGGGTGCCGGCCTGACACCGGCGAATGCGGCGGCGGGTTATCTCGAACCCGAGCGTGCTTTCCATCTCACGTCCCGCATGATCGATGCTACGACGATTGAAGTTAGCTATGCCATCGCCGAGGGGTACTACATGTACCGTGACAGGTTTCAGTTTTCAGCGGTCGGAGCGCAACTGGGTACCCCAGCTTTTCCTCCGGGGCGTGTGAAGTTCGACGACACATTTCAGAAATCTGTAGAAACATACCACGATCATGTATCCATCACGTTGCCGGTGAGGGCCAGTTCCGACTTCACTCTCACCGTTACAGGTCAGGGTTGTGCCGACACCGGACTGTGCTATTTGCCGATGACGGCATTCATCCAGCTCAGTCCGACGCCAAACGGGTCGTCCATCACCGGGCCGGCTGCCACAAGCGGCGGCGGATCATCTCCTATTGAAGTTGCGTTGCATGGCGGTAGCATGCTGGTGATTTTGCCGATGTTCTTCATGTTCGGCCTTGGCCTGGCATTCACACCGTGCGTGCTGCCGATGATGCCTATTTTGTCGTCGATTATCGTGGGCGACGGCGCCAAGGTTACACGGCGACGCGCACTCTTACTGGCTGCCACTTATTCGATCGGCATGGCGCTGGTATATACCGTCTTCGGCATCGTCGCCGGCTTGGCCGGTCAGGGACTTGCCGCAGCCATGCAGAATCCACTCGTACTTGGCGCATTCGCACTTGTCCTGGTGGGACTTTCCCTATCGATGCTGGGCGCATTCGAAGTTCAAATGCCGGGCTGGATACAAGCTCGCATCGCCGAGGTGTCAAGTCGGCAGCAGTCAGGCAACTTAATCGGTGTTTTTGTAATGGGTGCTTTATCGGCGCTGATCGTCGGACCCTGCGTGGCGGCGCCACTCGCAGGCGCCCTACTTTATATTAGTCAAAGCGGCGATATTGTAATTGGTGGAAGCGCATTGTTTTTCCTCGCAGCCGGCATGAGTGTGCCGCTTCTGGCCATCAGTGTTTCTGCGGGCGCTTTACTCCCACGCGCCGGTGCATGGATGGATGATGTCAAGCGTCTGTTTGGCGTTATTCTGATCGCTGTCGCCTGGTGGACAGTTTCCCCTCTCTTTCCGACATCTGCTCAAATGGCAGGGCTTGCTGCGATTGCCACGATCTATGCTGGCTATCTGTTATGGCCCGGGAAGCACAGTGGTCGCTTCGGCAGAATTGCGGGGCTCGTGTTGTTGGTCGCCGGCATTGTAGAGAGCGTCGGTGCAGCAACGGGGGCCAACGATGTGTTTGCGCCACTGACGGCGAAACGCTTAGGAGACGGCAGCGGCATCCAGTTCATCCAAGTGCATTCGAACGCGGAACTCGACGCATCGCTGAGCGCCCTGCATGGCCGAGTTGCAATGCTTGATTTTTATGCAGACTGGTGCGTTTCTTGTAAAGAAATGGAAAGCACTACGCTTACAGATCCTCAGGTCAAACACAAGCTGGGCAAGCTTGTTCTGCTGCAGGCAGATGTAACCGGTAACACCCTCGCGGAGCAGGCGCTACTCAAACGCTTCCAATTGTTCGGCCCTCCTGCAATCGTTTTCTTCGACGGCTCCGGGACTGAGCTCGCCAATTCGCGCGTGATTGTCTATCAAAATGCCGACGATTTTCGGCAGGCGATCTTTACTGCGACTAATTGAGGCCCCACATGGATGCCGTTCTGGCGTCATGCAAGTCCAAATGCAGTTAATCTTTTACACGACAATTTCAAATGACAAAAATTTCCCAAATTCGTTTGATCCGTTTCAATGCGGATAGATATTCTAATTCCGCAAGCACGAGTGCCGCCGCCGTTCTTCTCACGGCAGCGATCTCAAGCCATGCGGCCGAATACCCAAAGCCGATTCAGGAGGCCGTGGCGCACGGCGTCAAGGTTCTCAAGACATTCCCTGCTGCGTCCTCGTTGACAGGCTGGGTACTGACACAAGGTGCCGACACGTCGGTGGTTTATACGACGCCGGACGGCAAGACCCTGATCGTCGGTGAGTTGATCGATGAAAACGGTCAACCGCTGACAAAACAGTACGCCAGTAAATACGTGCCCGCCCCAGATTACGCGGCCAGCTATCAACTGCTGGAACGGGTCGACGTCATTGCGGAAGGATCGCTTATCAAGCCAAAAAGCATCCTGTATGTTTTTTTCGATGCAAACTGTCCGTATTGCCACTTCACCTGGCAAGCGCTGCAACGATACGAAGACGTCGGTCTCCAGGTTAAATGGGTACCGGTAGCCGTACTTGGGGAAAGCAGCTTGCCCAAAGCTGTTTCCCTCATGTCTGCCAAAGACAAGAAAACGGCGTTTCGCGCTATGCAGGAAGGATTCGTTCCAGGCAAGCCCACGCCCGCACCAGACCACGTCGCCACTGCACCCACCATTTCTGAGGCAATCAAACGCAATGGCGCATTGATGGAGAAGTTCGGCATCAACGGCACGCCTGGCATCGTATGGAAGGATCGCTCCGGCAAAATTCAAATCAAGGGCGGCATGCCGCGCCTGTCTGAACTACCCTTGATGACTGGTCTGCCGGAGCAAAAAATCGACGCCCTCGAACTGCAAAAATTCAGATGATCCAGACGGTGGCCTTGGCTCAATGTTTCGCTTGCGCGCCGAGTACATGCCCATTGACGGTGGTTCCGTACAGGGAGGTCGCCGAATCGTGATACTTTTTTCTCGTTTCCTCAACCGACCCCTTGAAACGCGGATCCTGCGGCCGTTCCTGGCTATCCATGAACGTGGCCACGTCCCAGACGTCCTGGTCGCTCAGGGTCCCGCCTAGTCCGAGTGGCATGTTTGCCTTGATGAAACCAGCGGCGTTTTTTACATCATGCATGCCGGCGCCCCAGTTGAACGACTTCGGACCCCACAGCGGCGGGAACACCGCTTTTCCGGCGCTCCCCTGCCCTTGTCCGTCAGCGTTATGGCATAGAGCGCAATTTTGCTCGTAGACCTTGCTGCCACGAACGTAGTCGGGCGCCAGCGCCGCCTTGGCCACGGTCGGATAACCCTGCCCCGCGATCTTCCGGCCGACCGGTGCGTCCTTCGCAAGCCAGTAGGCATAGGTTTCCAATGCGACCAGGATCGGATCACCCAATGGCGGAGGCTTGCCATTCATGCTGAAGTGAAAACAGCCTTGCAGGCGTTCTGCGAACGTATTGACATGCCCGTTCTTGCTCCGAAATGCCGGGTACATCAGGTACGCCGCTCCCATGGGGCTGGAATTTGGCTTGCGACCGGCGTCGAGATGGCAGCTGACACAATTCAGGCTGTTGCCGACATACTTGCCGGCATTTTCCTTCGTGTGCAAAAAAATCTGTTCACCCATGCGAACGCTTTTTCCAAAACCGTCGTCCGGTATGGCGTCAGCCGGAGGTGGCACGAACGTGTTCGGCGGTACTGGTGCAGCAGGCGCCTCCGTTTTTTTTGTGGCTTCGGCCGCGTCTGCATCGTTCAGCACCGGTGCGAACAGCGCAGCGATCGTCAGACAATAGTGCATAAGGGTTGTCGTGCGGCGCTTCATTTGGACACCTTCTTCTCTGGTGTTGCGACCGCCGGGGTCTTGATCTCGCCGTAGTAATTTGCCACCGCTGTAATATCAGTCTCCGACAGCTTGCTCGCCACCACGCCCATGAGATTCATCGGTCCTCCTGAACGGGTTTTGCGTTTGAATGCGTGAAGCTGGTTTTCGATATAGGTGACTGGTTGACCTGCCAGGGGCGGAAAGGCTGTGCCCACGCCCACGCCTCCCTGCGCGTGGCATTCCACGCAGGCCGGCAGTCCGTTTTCCCAGCGGCCGCGCTCTGCCAGCCATGCGCCGACGTCCGTGCTTTTGATGTCGACTGCGTCGGAGACGGTGCCGGGCAGCGGCGATGGCAGGCGGCTGAAATAGCTTGCCAGAGCAGCCTGCTGTGGCGCGGTCAATGCTTTTGCGATCGGCTGCATCACCGCATTCTGTCGCTCGCCACTTGCAAACGCCATGAGCTGCCGCTGCAGATATGGCATGCTCAGGCCTGCGAGTCGGGGAAAGCCTGCAAGTCCATTGCCCTCGCCTTTGCTGCCATGACAGCTGGTACAGGCGGCAGCGTTTTGCTGGTCTGCTCCCGGCACCGCGGCCGCCCTCGGTGGCAGCGTTTGCGCAGACGCGCCATTCGCGGAAACGATCACGAGGACTGGTCCAAGTATGCCAACGATCTTGCTTAGACTTGGAAAAGGTCGGTACTTGCTCATGATGCACTCGATTTAAGTTATCGTGCGGTTGACTATCCGGTTGCAGCCTTCGAATTTCCTCACCTGGACGCATCTGCCTGGTACGGTCTGAAGCCATAGCCTTCGAAAATCTTCAGAGCGGCAGGTGAGCGAATAAAAGTCAGCCACGAGTTTGCCGCTTCGACGTGTGCTGCGCCGTGAACCACCGCGCCGGCATAGATCGCCGTCGTATTAAATTGGTCTGGGATATCGACATGCGAAATGGCGTTGCCAACCTGCTCCTGAAACAACGCCTCCGACTTCCAGGTCACGCCCGCATCTGCGACACCTTGCATGAGAAACAGTGGCGTTTGCCGATGATGAATATGCGTCAGGATCGTGCTGCCTGCCCTGATCTTGCTACCATAGACGGCATCGTCGAGCGTCGCGCCACCGGCTTTTCGAAGCGACGCCTTGATCTGTCGTGCGACGCCTTCAAACTCAGGATTCGGCATGGCAAGACGCACGTCCTTCTTGCCGAGGTCATTGAGCGTTGCCACATGACCTGGATTGCCTTTCGCGACCATGATGGTCAGTTGGTTCGTCACGTAAGGCACGGCGGGGTTGTCGAGCAGCCCTTCCGAAATCAGGTCCTTCACCTTTTGCAGGCCGGCGAAATACGCATCCGGTTTTACAGTCCATGTCATGTTCCCGGAGGTGACGACTCCGCCTGCCTTCATTTGTTTGACCAGGAGCCCGGGTGGAATCGTTTCCCAGTAGATTTTTCCTGTGTATTCCGGGTGTTCCTGTTCGAACTGCTTGACCAGCGGCGCCATTGCAAAAAAATAATTTCCTCCGACGAAAAGGACCAGCTTGGGGTCGGTCAGGTTGCCATGAAAATCGGCGAGCACATCGACCTGTGGAACAGTGAACGCGAGCCCGCGCTCGACCGCGTCATTGTTCTGACCGTGCTGCCACGGCGGAAGCGTGACCTGCTGCCCGGGCATCGCATTCGCAGCCGGCTCCATGGCCATCCCGTACGTCGTCACGCACAACAAACACGCGGAGACGACGGCTCTCACCACGCATTGTTGCGCACGGCTCAGCCCCAGGGATCGGGTGTAGGGTTCACGTCGCATAATGGAATCCCGCTTCTTGCAATTCAGGTAAAGTGGCCACGGCCCCCGAAGTCAGGATCACGCCTGAAATCAGGTGGTTCGTCAAGTCAGCAGCCAATGCTTCATGCGTGAGCTTGTCGGGGTTTTGTCCGGCCTCGCGCAACTTCTCGGCAATTTCTTAAATGGCGTTATGACAGGACAGAAATACGGTGCCACGTCGCTGCAGCGGGACGATGCTGTTGTTCTTCGCCGAAAAAACGCCGTCGCCTTTCTCGTAGTCCGCGGCATCCGACGCCGCGACATCCGCCCTGCTCTGTGCGGCGATGGTGCGGTTGGACACCAATGCCACACCGGCCGCCAGACCCATTGTCTTCAATGCGTTACATCGAGCGTGATGTTTGTTCATCGTAATCCCTCGGTTTTACAATCATCGAGCGACTGGCGACGTGGGTGCGGCAGCATTAGCTTTCTGGTCGAGCACGCCAGGTATGTCGATGGCCGGACGGCCGAATTTATCTTTTAAGTCGTCAACGCCGGACTGCGGCTTCGCAATCGCGGCAAGGTTGGTTCGATTGTGGCGCTTTTTGCTTGTGTCAATTTTCATGCGCCGATCGCGTGACTCGACCAGACCGGCCATCGCTTCGCCGTCACGGTTGAAAGACCAAGCCAGCATCGGTTCGCCTAGTGGCAGCTTGTCACCAGGCGCGCCGTCGTGCCCGGTGTTCCAGACGTGCCAGGTCTTGCCGTAGCTGTTCATTTTTTCCTTCATCAAAGCATGTTCCGCAACGTTCGGTAGTGCAGGCGCGACCAATTGTCCCGACAGGATCTCTCCGTTGTGGGGATGCCAGTATCTGCGCTCCTGCACCGGCAAACTGGCAAACAACTTTTCGGAGATGATGTATTCCATACCGTTCATGCTGGCGTTGCCGGTATTGCCATTGAACAAGACGCACTGCGCAAAATCTTCATTCATCTGATGGCAGTAATGGTGGGACTCCATCTGCATTTCAGGGTGCTCCTTCATGGGATGGAATCCAACCAGATAAATATCGAATCCTTTGACCGGAGAATTGCTCTGAAGGATTTTTGCGCCGGTTTCGAGTATCTCGGTAGTCCCGGACTTGGGTGCGCCGGGGGCAACGACGACGGGGTTTGCAGTCTGCTGCGCCTGCACTCCACCAGCGAGCAACAACACCGATAAAGCAAATGTCGCACATCGTATCTTTGAGTTATTCATCTCCCCCTCCTGAAAATATTTCAGAATCACGCTTTCCAGCCCCATTTCTTAAAAATGCGAGCACCTTCGGCTGAGCTTAGAAACTCAACGAACGCCTTTGCCGACGGCTTTGTCGTACCCTGGGTCGTAAGCCCGACGCCCGCATCGCGGTAGATTGCGAACTCGGGTTCAATCGATACGACATCAGCAAGCGTCGCATTGGAAACCTGCCAGATATTCCAGATCAACCAGACGTCGATATCCTTGTTATCGGTCCAGGTTGTCTTGGCGACTGCACTGTTGGCCGCATAGCTCACGATATTGGTGCGCATTGTGCGCACCGTCTCAATATCGCCCTTGCGTCCCGCCAAGTCTTCCCACACGCCGTTCTGCCCTGCGCCGTTGACGACAAGGATCTTCATTCCTGGTTTCAGGATGTCCCTGAACCCATTGATGTGCTTCGGGTTGCCAGGCCGGACGAGAATTGCCATCGGGCGGAGATAAAGAGGGTTGACCGTCTTTTCGACGATGCGACCTTCCATTGCGACGCTGAAGTCCGTCATCATCGTCTCGGAGCCACTGAAGATGACGTCGGCATTCTGCTTGGCCTTGTCGATCCAGCTCGGCGTCGGCCCGGCAGTCACCTCAACCTTCAACCCATTTGCTTTTCCGAACGCTGCAGCAGCTTCCTTCATGGCCGGCGCTGGCCCACCCGGACCGTAGACGTACAAAGTTTCTTGAGCAAGGACAGCGCTTGCCGCCATGCTCAATGTGGCAGCCAAAAGAAGGTGTGTCAGCATGGAAGATTTATTGCAGAGAAGACGCGTCATCAAGGTATTTCTTTCGAGAATTAATTTGAAATCTAAAAACTTTCAATTTTTACAAGCATATAATATAACTAGTTTAATTCATAGCCGAATGCTCCATTTTGTTTCGACATCGTGTTGCCTAAGAGGTGTAGCGATCATTGCGCGGCAAGAACGCTGCAGCATGCTCAACCGGCATTACCAGACCGATCCGTCGAAAGCAGGAAGGTGCGGAACACGTATGCGTTCGGGACGCCGTGGGCGACCTCTCGGTTGCAAACTTAGGTGACCAGGTATCTGATTATTCACCTTCTCCAGCAAAGGCAATCATGAGCCGCACACTGACCATTTTGCAGATCAATGACCTACACGGCTACATCGAACCGCATATCGAAATGATTCGCACCGGCGAGGGGATGACATACAAAACACTCGGCGGTTTGCCGCGTATCGCAACCGCGTTCGAACAGATACGGGCGCAGTGTCCTGGCGCCGTCGTGGCACTGGATAACGGTGATACTTTTCACGGCACTTATGTAGCCGTGCAGTCAAAGGGCGAGGCGATGGTGCCAATGATGAATGGCCTCGATCTCGACGCAATGACGGCCCACTGGGAGTTTGCCTACGGTCCGGCTGGCGTCAAGCGTATCGCTTCTCAGCTGAACTATCCGCTCCTCGCGATCAATTGTTTTGATCAGCAAACTGGTGAATTGGTCTTCCCGCCATATCGAATGATCCAACGCAACGGGTTGCGAGTCGCCGTTATTGGAATCGCCTGTAACATCGTCGATAAGACAATGCCCCCGGCCTTTAGCGAAGGCGTGCGCTTCACGCTCGGGCTGGAGGAACTTCCGGGATGGATCGCACATGTCCAGCAGAAAGAATCGGCTGATGTGATCGTCGTCCTGTCGCATCTTGGATTCCCGCAAGATGTGAAACTTGCAGCAGAAGTCGATGGGATAGATGTGCTCGTCAGCGGCCACACACATAACCGCATGGAAAAGCCTGTAATCCAGAACGGCACCATTATCTTCCAGTCTGGCTGTCACGGTTCCTTCATCGGCCGGCTCGACATCGACGTTGAAAACATGACTGTCGTCGCGCACCGACACGAACTCATTGCGATCGATGAGCGTTTTCCGCCGGACGACGCCATGCAACAAAGAGTGGAGGCGGCGATGCTGCCCCACCGCGAGATGCTATCGGAAGTTATCGGCCATACCGAGGTTGCATTAGACCGTTATCGAATGTTGCATTGCCCAATGGATGATTTTTTGCTCGATGCAATCGCCGCTTCCGCCGGCACGGAAATCGCATTTTCCAATGGGTGGCGCTATGGTGCGCCTATTCCACCAGGCCCGATTACGGTAAATGATTTGTGGAACATCGTGCCGACCAATCCAGTTGTCTGCACCGTCGAGATTTCAGGAGCAGAAATCGTCGCGATGCTCGAGGCAAGCCTTGAGCGCACATTCGCGGCGGATCCCTATGATCAAATGGGTGGCTATGTAAAGCGATGCCGCGGACTGAATCTATACGTAAAGATCGAAAATCCCCGGGGCGAACGCATCGAACGCTTGTTCTTGCTGGGAGAAGCCGTCGAACCGGAACGCTACTACATCGTGGCTTTCATCACGGCGCAGGGCGTGCCATTAAAGTTTGGCCGGAACCGTCGGAAGCTCGAGTTTAACGCCATCGATGCGCTGCGCCAGTATCTGGCCCACGGAACGCTGATTGAAACCCGACGCCAGTCGGTTTGTGCTGTTTGATCGAAATTAGGCTGGATTTAACTCCATTGTCCAGACGATCTGCAGGTATATAAAATCAGATGTTCTAAGACTTTATTTCAAGTACAAGAAATGCTCGGCATGTGGCTCGATTGATCTTCCTATTTATACAAACGAATTGATGCGCGAATGGACTGGCAATGGTAATAATCACAATCGCACCCATACTGAATCCGAAAATCTTTTTTTGGCCTGTGTGTGCGGCAATTGGCTTTCCGTACCTCAAAACCATTTGAAAAAAATTATGCTTGATAGTACCGAATTGATGAAAACTATCCCTACCACCGGACTAATTACCTAAGGTGACTAACATGATTTTCCGACAGTTAGTTGAACCATTATCCAATACCTATACGTATGTATTAGGATGCGAAGCAACAGGGCTTGCTGTATTGATCGATCCCGTCATTGCCACAATGGATCGCGATTTAAGAGAGCTACAGGTCCTTGGGCTGAAGCTCGCATACACTGTTGATACGCATATCCACGCGGACCATATTACCGCTGCGTTAGAAATGAAAAACAAAGTCGGCAGCAGGATTGCCGCACCGGCCGCCGAACACCTGCCTTGTGCCGACGCCAACCTCGAAGAAGGCAAGCCATTCCAGGTTGGTAGTATTGTTTTAGATCCCCTGCATACCCCCGGGCATACCGCTGGTCATTTTTCCTATGTTTTTAGCGATCGGGTCTTTACCGGAGATGCACTGCTGATTGAAGGATGCGGACGTACTGACTTCCAACAAGGAAGTGCGGATGCGCTGTACCGAAGCGTAAAGGAAAAACTGTTTAGCTTGCCCGATGACACGATCGTCTATCCTGCCCATGACTACAAGGGCCGGTATGTATCGACCATCGCACAGGAAAAAAGTCGCAATCCACGTTTGGGTCAAGGCAAGACGTTGGAAGAGTTCAGGCAGATTATGTCCAGTCTAGATTTGCCTTATCCGAAATTCATCGACTACGCTGTGCCAGGCAACAAACAGTGCGGCGTCTGCCCGGCAGATCTGCCGGAAAACTTGGAAAAATACTGTCAGCAGATGACTGAGAGTTTCCAGGGTTAATTACTAGGTAACTTACAAGGACACAACATGGACAATTTTAAGCAACTACAAGACGGCATGCTAATCGGGCCGCAACCTACTGAGCAGGATCTGCAGCAGGCGAAACAGCAGGGGATCAAAACCGTGATTGATTTCAGAATGCCCTCAGAGACGCCTGTCCCAAATGCTGATCTGGCAGCGAAGAGCGGGCTGGACTATGCGAATATTCCTGTCAATAAGGCTAGCCTTAACACGGACCAGATCGACGAACTGGATCGCGTCATGCAGGAAAAACCAGGACCTTACCTGCTCCATTGCGCCACTGGCGCACGTGCTGCCATGCTGCTTGCGTTAAGCAAAGCAAAAAAACATCACTGGGATGCTGAACGAACGTTCGAGGAGGCGGGCGCCATGGGATATGACCTGAAAACTTCGCCCGAATTTTCGGCATTTGTCGTACAAGCAGCTGCCCATTAGCGGGTGAACCGACTACACCGTGGCGATTCGGTCAAAACCACAGGCGAGCCGGTGGTCCAGTTTTAAGCGATTTCCAACAGTCGAAATGTCTGCGTTGCTTTGTCATTTGCTTTTCCTCCGGTGGTGGATTTTCCACCTACCGAGGTGTCCGTGCAAATTAGACCACTACAGACAGCTCACCAGCTCGCGCTTGAGAGCCCCGCGGCCCTGGATATAGAGCGCCTGGTAAATCGCTTCGTGAGAGATGCACATTGATTTGTCATCTGAGAAGTCGTTTTGGAGCCGGTTGGAAATTTGTTCGGGCGACCAACCATTTACCCATTTACGGTCACCGCGATGCGGTTTGTTCCTCCCTGTGAAAGGCGCTTGCCGAGGCCCAGAAATGTCATGACCATCAGCGTCACGAACCTTGCCCTCCAGACGGTCTTGCACGTAGTGGCGCAATCGTGAATTAGTCGTGAGTTTGCATAGCTTGGACCTTTTGGCAAGCAGCTCCGCCTTCCACTGCGCAACCGAAGCGCGATATTCAAGTCGGCCGCCACGGTAGTTGTCAACGAAGTTGTCGCGTCACTTCAAGCAGCAAGTTTCAATAATGCAGGTTCAGCTCGTTCAGGATTGAGCCAAACCTCGTTCTTCAATTGCCAGTTCCGCGTCGCACCTGACCAGCGCTCCGGGCAGCGT
>JACMQD010000025.1 GCA_014377155.1 Herminiimonas sp. | reverse complement strand
GTCCGCCGGTGACGGCATGGTCCAATGGCGCGAAGCGCTGTACGCCACGATGGCGCGCAACGCGCGCGACGCGGCCGGTTACTTCCGCATTCCAAGTAACCGTGTCATCGAACTCGGCACGCAAGTCGAGATTTAAACCGGCTACACCCCTTTGCTAGAGGCACTGTCCAATGCATTGCGCTCGACAGTGCGGCCGGCGGCGTCGCGCAATACGCCATGCATCCTTTTAGAGCAAGTACGCAAATGCCTACCCACTCTGCAGCAGACCCAAAAAAGCAAGCCTACACCCTGGCAGGATCGACCACCGCGCCGGGGTCGATGGATGCACGTACCCATTTACTGCTCGAAGCACCGATTGCGACTACCTTGCTCAGACTGGGCGCGCCGAATGTACTGGTCATGGTGGCGCAAGCTGCGGTTAGGCCTGATTGAAACGTACTTCGTCGGCAAGCTCGGCACCGATGCGCTAGCCGGCATGGCGCTGGGGTTCCCGGTCGTAATGGTATGCAGATGATGTCGGCCGGCGCCATCGGCGGCGGTATCGCATCGGCGATTGCCCGGGCGCTGGGCGCCCAGCGGCGTGACCAGGCCGATGCGCTGGTGATGCATGCACTACTGGTTTCCATCGGCTTCGGCGCCATGTTTACGCTGGCGGTGTTGTCTGGTGGTCGGTGGCTCTACAGCGAAATGGGCGGCGGTGCCGGTGCACTCGATGCAGCATTGACCTATTCGACATGGGCATTTGCAGGGGCGACGCTGATTTGGCTGTTCAATGCGTTATCGTCGGTGATTCGCGGTACCGGCAATATGTCGGTTCCGGCTATCGTCACGTGCGTCGATACGGTATTCCTGATTCCCCTTTCTCCCATACTCATCTTTGGATGGGGGCCAATTCCGCCATTTGGCATTGCCGGTGGCGCAATCGCGCTGCTGTTGTATTATTTCCTCGGCGCGATTGCATTGATCGCCTACCTGTGGTGCCGCTGGTATTCGGCCTTGGTGGGCCACTGGTGGCGATGGTCGGCACCTGCATCGGTGCCGGCCGCAACGAGCGGGCATTGAAAGCAACGTGGATCGGCGCAGGCATTTCGTTCGCTGTCACCGAGCTCATCGGTTTGTGGACGGCTTTTTTTCCCGGCGCATGGCTATCGCTGTTCAACAGTGATCCCGCCATGATTGCATCCGGATCGGTGTATCTGCGTACAGTAGGTCCGGTAGGTCCGGTATATGGATTCTTCGGTCTCGGGTTGCTGCTGTATTTCGCATCGCAAGGCGCGGGACGCTTGATGTGGCCGGTCATGGGAAATGTCGTGCGCCTGAGCTTCGCCGGAATCGGTGGATGGCTTGCGCTGCGATGGGGCGGCGGACTGACGATGATCTTCTTCGCGCAAGCGGTGGCGCTTGTCATGTACGGATTGGTCAATGCCTCATCGGTTGCCGGCGGCGCTTGGTTCGGGCCGATAGGCTGGCCCAGTCGTACCGCCAACCTGCTGCGTCGATTCGAAACGCAACATCGATAAAAACGCAATATCGCTAAAAACGTTAGCCGCGCGAAAACCGGCATGTTCGCGCATCGATAACATTCTTACCTGAAATTCTGCCAGATGCGGCGCCCTCACGCCGCCACGCTATTTTGCCGATGCTCGATGGCCAGCTGTACCAGTTCCGCCAGTGATTTCACTTCCAGCTTGCGTACCAGTCGCGCCCGATGGGCTTCGACGGTCTTGATCGAAATCGCCAGGTCGCGCGCGATTTCCTTGTTGCTCGATCCGAGGATGATCAGGTCCAGCAATTGTTGCTCGCGTCTGGTTAGTGCCGAAAACGTACGGATCAGGCAGGCGCGGCGTTCGCGCACTTGCCACTGCTGCGCGTCCAGGGTCAGCGCCTGGCGCACGCGGCGCAAGAACAACTCGTTGTTATAGGGTTTCGACAGAAAATCGATTGCACCCTTGCGCATCGCCTCGGTCGCCATCGGTATGTCGCCATGCGCGGACAAGAAAATAATCGGCAGGAAAACCCCTTCGCCATCGAGCACTTCCAGCAGCTCCATGCCGCTCATGCCGGGCATCCTGACGTCGAGGATGAGGCAGCCACGTGCATGGCGCGGATAGCCTGCCAGGAACGCCGCTGCCGACTCGAAGCACTGCACCGGCAACTGGATCGAATTAAGCAGCCAGGTCAGCGATTCGCGTACGGATTGTTCGTCGTCGACGATAAAAACGGTTTGCGTTGGCAGTGTTGGCGTGCTCATGCCGGTAATCCGAAGGTGAATGTGGTGCCGCCCCGGGCGGTTCGGCTCAGCCTGAGCTTGCCGCCGTGCGACTCCATGATCGAACGGCAGATCGCCAGGCCGAATCCGATGCCATCGTTTTTGGTAGTAAAGAACGGTTCGAATATTTTTTGCCGCAGTTCCATCG
Organism: Herminiimonas sp.; assembly: GCA_014377155.1. The sequence continues at coordinate 3,552 of JACMQD010000025.1, read as the reverse complement.
ATACGCCCGGACCCGAATCGCAGACGTCGACATAGACGAAGGCACCGCGACGACGCGAGGTGATGCGGATGCGGCGCGACTCCGGCGCGATGCTGTGCATCGCTTCGATGGCATTCTTGAGGAGGTTGAGCATGACCTGTTCGATTTCGATCCGGTCGAAGGCAACCGGTGGCAAATCGTTTTGCAACGCCATCTCGACCACGACTTCTTCGCCATTGAGCTCGAATTGCAGAAAGCCGATGCAATGCACCAGGTGCTGATTCAGATTTTGCAAGGCGAGCCGCTCGGGTTCATGCTTGCGTACGAACTGGCGCACATGCTGAATGATTTCGCCGGCCTGTTGGGTATGCAGGATCGCATGCTCGATCGCAGTGATGATCGCTTCCTGTTCGAACTGGCCGCTGTGCATGCGTAACAGGCACCCGTGCAGGTAGTTCAAGGTCGAACTGAGCGGCTGGCCCATCTGGTGCGCCAGGGTGGTTGCCATTTCGCCCATGGTCGAGATGCGCGACATGCGCGCCAGTTCGCTTTGGCGGATGCGCGCCAGCTCCTCGCTGCGTTTGCGGCGCTCGTTTTCGGCCGCCAGCGCTTCGTTCATGCGCTGCAGGTCGGCAGTGCGCTCCAGTACCTTGCGCTCTAGTTCCTCATAAGCGAAATGGAGTGATTCTTCGGCGCTCTTGCGGCGCGAAATATCGACACAGGTCCACAGCGCGCCCTTGATCGGGTCGTGCCGGTCAAGCGCGCGGCCCGACCACTTTATCCACAAGGGCTTGCCGTTCTTGCAGACCATGAAACGTTCGTCTTCGTAGGTGCCGTTGCGGGTCATGAGTTGATAGCCGACGCGGCCGATGGCCTCCGATTCGTCGTCGCTGCGGTACAGCACGCGCAGGCTACGACCGTTCAGCTCGCCCGGGCCGTAGCCGAACAGTTCTTCAAAACATCGGTTGCAGCGAATGATGTTGCGATCGATGGAATAGACGATACCGACCATCGCATTGTCGAAAATGGCCTCATACTCCATCGGCTTCAACGTCGAATCGATATCGGCCGGCGTGGTGTTTTGCAAGGCGGCGATTACAGGCATTGCATCGACGGTAGCGGATGGATTGTCATGGTTGTCTCCAGAATTGCAGGGTCATGCCCTTGTCTTTTGGTTCGCGCCGGGAGCCGCTTGCTCGTCGGCTGCAACGGCATGAAATCCTTGCAAATGAACTTTCAAAAAGAGTAACCGACCTTTGAGTACAGGGCAATGCTTTAATGAAATGCAGGAGGATAGCCGGATTGTGGAGTAGACAACAGCCAGTGCAGGGTATTCCCTACATCGATGCGGTATTGACGCCAATACTTTGCCAAGCCGTCAATGGTTATGCTGGCGGATGCCTGGAAGAACTCCTCAAAAAGGAACACAGCCTTGCAGCGTGATCATTTCCCTAACCAGATGCTGATCGCGCACCCTATCCAAGCCGTACCCAATAAAAGAAAACTACGTATCTATAACGGGACTTTTCAGCAGTGGCAGTGCATCACTGCGTTGCCATCGCTGAAGAGTTCCCATAACAAGAGCATCGAGGACGACATGAAAAACACCAAAATTCAATCCGGCGCCTATGCGTCGGCAATCACCGCAGCCGCGCTGCTGGTGGCGGGCTGCGGCGGCAGCGATGCGACGCCGGAGAGCTTCAATGCGAAGCCGGCCTATCTGGGCACGATTTCCACCGCAACGTACGATGGCGCCAGCGATGACTTGCTGACTGCCGGACTGGGCAAGACCGGTCTGGCAGCCGGCGCTGCACCGGCACCTGCAGCGCCGGCCAGTCCGACGCCCACCGAACTGCGGCGCACCGCGATCCACACCAATTACCGCGCCATCGTCGACGCGTCGGCCGCAGGTGGCTTTGGCACGCTGTACGGACCGAACGTCGACGCCAATGGCAATGACACTCTGGGCGAAGGCAAGATCGCCGGGACGGAATACATTGCTTATTCCGATGACGGCAGCGGCAACCAGAACATCACGATGATGGTGCAGATCCCGGCGTCGTTCAATCCGGCCAGCCCATGCATCGTCACCGGCACATCGAGCGGCTCGCGCGGCGTCTACGGTGCCATCGGCAGTTCCGGCGAATGGGGTTTGAAGCACGGCTGCGCGGTGGCTTATAACGACAAGGGCACCGGTAGCGGCATCCATGACCTGCAGGCAGATACCGTATCGCTGCAAAATGGCGTACGCTCGACCGCTGCGGCCGCCGGCCGTGCATCTAATTTCACTGCGCCATTGACTGCTGCCGAACTGGCCGCGTTCAATGCGGCGACACCCAACCGTTTCGCGGTCAAGCACGCGCACTCGCAGCAGAATCCTGAAAAGGACTGGGGCAAGTGGACTTTGCAGTCGATCGAGTTCGCGTATTACATGCTCAACGAACGATTCGCCGACCTCTCGGCAGACGGCACCAAGCGCCTGAAAAAATTCACCCCGGCCAATACCATCGTGATCGCCTCGAGCGTCTCCAATGGCGCCGGTGCCGCCCTGGCTGCAGCCGAGCAGGATACGCAAGGCCTGATTTCCGGTATTGCCGTGGCCGAGCCGCATGTGCAACTGGCCCCGGACAATCGTCTGAGCGTCAAGCGCGGCGCCACCACGCTGGTGGGCAGCGGCAAACCGCTGTTCGACTATTTCACGCTGGCCAATCTGCTGCAGCCATGCGCCGCTTTGTCGACCAACCTCGCCGCCGGCCCGTTCCAGTCGATCGTACCGGCTGTTGCGACGGCACGTTGCACGGTTCTCAAGGATAAAGGACTGATCACTGGCACCACGACAGCCGAACAAGCCACCAGCGCGATGAATGCACTCGTGGCAGCGGGCTGGCAGCCAGAAAGCAACGACTTGCAAGCCTCCATGTATTCCTTCGCCACGCCTGCTATCACGATGACGTACAGCAACACGTACGGTCGTTTCAGCGTCAAGGACAACCTGTGCGGTCTCAGCTTCTCGGGAACCAGTGCCTCGTTGCCGACCTCGTTTGCCACTGGCAACGGCGTTCCGCCGACCGGCACCATCGCGGTGTTCAATAACAACAGCGTCGGCGGCGCCGTTGTGCAAAGCCTGTCGACTTCGGTCAGCACCGGCCTCAAGGACTACGACATCGACGGCGCATTGTGCCAGCGTGAACTGGCAATCGGCACCAGTGCCAATGCCAAGCGCGTCCAGCAGGGCATCAGCGAAGCGGTACGGACTGCCAATCTGCGCGGCAAGCCGGCTCTTATCGTGCATGGTCGTTCGGATACGCTGATCCCGGTGGCGTTTTCGTCGCGTCCTTATTTCGGCGTCAACAAGATCGTCGAAGGCGCCCAGAGCAAGCTGTCCTACATCGAAGTCACCAACGGCCAGCATTTCGATGCCTTCCTGGGTTTCCCAGGCTTCGGCAACCGTTATGTTCCGCTGCATCGCTATTACGTTCAGGCGATGGACATGATGTATGCGAACCTGAAAAGCGGTGTCGCACTGCCGCCTAGCCAGGTGGTGCGCACCACGCCGCGTGGTCTGAACGCCGC
>JACMQD010000024.1 GCA_014377155.1 Herminiimonas sp. | reverse complement strand
ACATCGCAGGCCAGCAGCGCAAACAACAGGATGCCCTGAAACACGCCGGTGATCGCATTGGGCATGCCCAGCCGCGATTGCGCCAGTTCGCCGCCAATATAGAAAAGCGCCATGATGAAGCTGGAAAATATCACGCCGACAGGATGCAGGCGACCGACGTAGGCCACGATGATTGCCGCAAACCCATAACCGGGCGACACCGATGGCGTCAGCTGGCCGATCGGCCCGATAACTTCGCACACGCCGGCCAGACCTGCCAGTGCACCGCAAACCATCATCGAGGTCCATAAGGATTTGCGTCCCGAAAAGCCGGCATAGCGTGCCGCCGCCGGTGCCATGCCGCCCACCTGCAATTTGTATCCGGCAAAGCTCCTGGACAGAAACACCCATGCAATCGCCGATGCGATCAGGGCCAGTACGATTCCCAAGTGCAGCCGCGTCTGCGGAATCACCATCGGCAGCAGAAAGCCGTCCGATAACATTTTCGATTGCGGAAAATTGAACCCTGCGGGATCTTTAAGATAACCGTGCACCAGATAACTCAACAGCAGTTGCGCGATGTAGACCAGCATTAGGGAAACCAATATTTCGCTGGCATTGAAGGCATCGCGCAAATAGGCAGTCATTGCCGCCCACAACATGCCACCAGCCATACCCGCCAACAGCACCAGCGTGATCAACAGGGCACCGCCATTATCGCCATGGTCGAGCCACAACGCCGCAGCGCCGCCAGCAATCGCGCCGGCCACTAGTTGTCCTTCCGCGCCGATATTGAACACATTGGCGCGGTAGCACACCGCCAGGCCGATCGAAATCATCAACAGCGGTGCGACCTTGATGCCGACTTCCGACCAGCCGCGCAGGTCCCTGATCGGCTCCAGGAAAAATACCGCCAGCCCGGCGAGCGGGTCTTTTCCAAGCGCGACGAACAGCAGCACGCCACACAGTACCGTCAACAACAGCGCCAGCAACGGCGACAGCCATGACATCAGCCGCGACGGCGTCGCCCGCAATTCAAGCCGGAGCATGTTTCGCCTCGTTGCGATCATCTTCTGACCACAGGCCGCTCATCCATTGGCCGATCTGCGCTACGGTGGCGTCCGCGGTCGCGATTGACGGCGACACGCGACCCTTGGCAATGACAACCATGCGGTCGGCAATTTCGAACAGTTCGTCCAGCTCTTCCGACACCACCAGCAGCGCACAGCCCGCATCGCGCATGGCAACCAGCTCGGCGCGAATCTGGGCGGCGGCGCCGACATCGACGCCCCAGGTCGGTTGCGCAACGAGTAATACGTGCGGCGTGCGCATGATCTCGCGTCCGACCAGGTATTTTTGCAGATTGCCACCCGACAGGCTGCGCGCGATCGCTTGCGGACCGCTCGCCTTGACACGGAAACGCTCGATAATCGATGCGGCAATGCCGGTAATGGCATTGCGCCGAATCAACCCGCGGCGTACCGTGGCCTCGCCCTGATGCGACAGCAGGATATTGTCGGCCAGTGACAGGTCGGGCACGGCGCCGCGGCCGAGGCGCTCTTCGGGAATGAAACCAAGGCCCATCGTACGACGCTTGGCCGGGTCGAGATTCCCGACCGGCTGGCCTTGCAGGAGGATTGTCTCGGCACCGGCGCGGCGGTCCTCGCCGGACAGCACGGCGAGCAGTTCCTGTTGGCCATTGCCGGACACGCCGGCAATGCCGACGATTTCACCTGCCCGCACGTCAACACTGATATTGTCCAGCGCGGTGGCGAACGGATGGCTTTTGGCAAGCGACAGGTTGCGCACCGACAGTAGCACCGCACCCGGTTCGCGGACCACATGGCGGATTGCAGGCGGTTCGGAACCGATCATCATGCGCGACAGACTGGCAGACGACTCCTGACGCGGATCGCAGACACCGGTATTACGGCCTGCGCGCACGACGCTGCAGGTATGACACAACGCCCGGATCTCGTCGAGCTTATGGCTGATGTAGAGAATGCTGCAACCTTCGGCGGCAAGCTTGCGCAGGGTTTCGAACAGCTTGTCGACAGCCTGCGGTGTCAGTACCGAGGTAGGCTCGTCTAGGATCAGCAATTGTGGCATCGCCAGCAACGCCCGTACGATCTCGACGCGCTGGCATTCGCCGACCGACAGCGTGTGCACATGGCGACGTGGTTCGAGTTCGAGGCCATACTGGCTGGCGGTCGTGCTGATGCGTTTTTCAAGCGCATCGAGACGGGTGTCGGCGGGCAGTCCGAGCGCGATGTTTTCGGCGACAGTCAGCGTATCGAAAAGCGAAAAATGCTGAAATACCATCGCGATGCCGAGCTGGCGCGCCGCCGCAGGATTGGCGATCTGAACGGTGTCGCCGTTCCAGCGCATTTCACCGGCGTCCGGCTTGACGGCGCCGTAGATGATTTTCATCAGGGTCGACTTGCCGGCGCCGTTTTCGCCCAGTACCGCATGGATTTCGCCGGGCTGAACCAGCAGGTCGATGCCGTCATTGGCAACCACGGCCGGGTAGCGCTTGGTGATATTGCTTAGCTGTAGACGTGGTGTCATGGGTTGCTGGTCATTCGTGGGAAATGTGCGTCTGCGGACTAATTTCCAGCAAATGCCCGAGGCGCACCATTTTACCCGCCGCGCCAGCGGCGTAGTGTCGGATCGGCAAAAGAGCTTGCGAAAAATCTAGCGATGCTTATGTGCGCCGCAATCCGATACGCGGCGACGACATCGGGTCGGCAACGCCTGGACAACTCCTTCTTTGCTCTTGGTATAAATTGAGAATCAGACACTGGTGATCCGATAAGCCTGCGCTGTTGTTGCTTTATGCGCAAAGCAAATCCTGAACCGACATTAATTATCGTTTTTTCTTGTTTCCATTTTGGAACACAGCTACCCTAAGTTTGTCTTAGACGTGTCTTCAATAAATCCGGGAAGTCGGCGTCAACACGCCACTCATCGACTGGAAGAACTTTTATCCTACTGAATGAAGGTTGTAAGTTTGCGTGCAATTGATAGGCGGCTCGCAAATGGATTGGCTTGTACGGTGACAATCAGTAAGTCGCCTGGACATGAACCTGGGGCCTGAAGTGCTTCAATCGATACGGGACGACTGATGACGATCTGCATCTATACAAAAACGGTTTTTACCGACGCAAAAGCGGTGTACATATTGCAGCGATTTTTCGGCTCGAAGTGGGTGTCGCGCGACATCGCCTGTAATGCAGTCCAGTCGTCTTTCGAACAAACCATCGATATCGCCCTGGAGGAAGGTTTGGGCGATGTGCATAAGCTGCTCGCTTGCCATAATGACGAGATGGACGGCGGTAAGACGCCATTCGTGGTCGCCTCGCGCGCCACCCGATTCGAAACCCATCGGCAAGGCTGGGCGACAGGGGTACTGCGCAAATTTTTTCCGGAGGTTGCATGGGGCGCCAGACCACGCGCAACAACCGATCGTGCCGGCGCCGACGTCCAGTTGAGCCCACGTATCGGCGGCAAAACATATTTTCGCGGCTTGTTGAAAGCAGCCTTCAACCTGCTCGGTGCGAATTCGCCGGACCTTGCATTAATGTCCTGCTTCGATAGCGCCCGTAACTTCATCCTTAACGGCGTCGGCGACGAAAAGAAGTACATTCGCTGGCTTAACACATCCGATCGCTTGCCGATTATGGCGCTCGGACCATTCGACCACTTCATCGGAATCTATTCCAACGGCGCTGCCGTCGACGGCATTGTGCAATTCTTTGGCGGTATTAGTCATATCGTCAGGTTGACCGACGACTACAGCGGCCCGGATTTTCGTTTCGGCTACCAGTCCGATCCCCTGTGCGACTCGATTCCATGCGAGATAAAACTGTCGATGTTCAATCCACAGCGCTTTCCGCGCTTCGACGACGGACATGCTAGCCCGGGACCGGCGGTGTGGCCAGTGTACGGTGCCGTGTATTCGCGCTTTCTGGAAAACTACGTCAACGTTCGCTTGCAAAGCGACCAGCGCGACGAAATGGCTTGAGATTACGGTGCCACAGCAGCCCCGCTGATATCATGCCGCTGCAATGCACGTTCGATGAAGCCAGACGTTTTCATAGTCTCGACAAAGTGATGTAAAAAAACCGCGACCGCTTCGCCACGCGACTTCGCCACACCTATTGCTTGCTGGATCACCATGAAGCGTGTATCGAGTAGCCGCAAGCCGCCGAGTCGGTGGGCGTCCGCCAAGAGTTGCTGCTTGACGCCGGCGGCCACTTGCGCGTTTTGATCGATGAAGGTATCAACTACCGCCTGCGAGGTCGGTGCCCTGATAATTTCCGCCTGTGTCAGTTGCCTGGTCAGGTACAAATCATAAGCACTTCCCCGGCCGACGACGACGCGATGACCGGTACGGTCGACATCGGCGTTGGTCACGATCGGTGACGCCGCGCGCACCAGGTAGAAGCCCTCGATCAAAACATACGGCGCGGTAAACGCAATGTCTGCCCCGCGTAGCGGATCAATGGCAAAGAACCCGATGTCGGCTTGTTCCAGGGCTAGTGCGTCGACGCACTTACCAGCCGCGTCGAATACCACCAGCTCGAGATCAACACCCAGACGCTGCGCCAGCTCAGTTGCCAGATCGACGGAGACGCCAACCGGATTGCGGTTCATATCGAGATTAGCAAGAATCGGGTTACCAAGATTTATCGATGCGCGCAGCGTGCCAGTCGGCGCAAATGCAGCAACCACAGCAGATGAATTAGTCATTTTTTCTCTTTGATTGTATGCGTTGTATCGACCGATTAGTCTGCTTGAAATGTACCCGTCGCATCGTAACACTTTCGTATCAACGAGGCGTCTTCACTGCTGCGGTAGCGGTCAGTCCTCGAAGGTCGTGCGCAGCATCGGATCGTACCGGGGTAGACGCGTGTGAGAACAGGGCCCAAGTATCGATGCACTTTCGATCCGGCCCATGCTCGACAGTATCGGCATCTCGACTAGTCGTAATAACCCGTGACGGTGTACTGGCGTTCCGGCTTACTCACATGCATTTTGCATTGCACCAAATCTAGCTAACAAATTGTTGTTGCGGTCGCCCACGTCAGTCGTGAAGCGCTAATTACTCGTATCTTTATGTCTATGGTGACAATATTCGCGGAATGCCCTCCGAAACCCAAATATATGGATTGATGCACGATATGCTGCAATGCAGTATAGTGAATGCACCCTAAGCCAAAACACCGCTCTTGGCAGTCATCCACCGCCGATGAGCAATGAATCGAGCACTGCCATGAGCTTTCTGACACTTGATTTGAACCTGCTGCGCGTTTTCGACGCCATCATGAGCGAACAAAATCTCACGCGAGCCGCCGACCGGTTGGCAACGACGCAACCGGCCGTTTCGAATGCGCTAAAACGTTTGCGGGATACGCTCGACGACGATTTGTTGGTACGAACCGCGCACGGCATGAAGCCGACGCCGCGCGCCAGCGAGTTGTGGCCGGCAATACGCCGTGCCCTATCCAATCTCGAAACCGCCCTCGCACCCGAGGAGCAAAATATTCTCACGTCGGAGTCGACCATTCGATTGGCGATGGCCGATTCCACGGCATCCCTGCTGCTGCCGCCATTGATGGGGAAAATCAAGCGCGAAGCGCCGGGCCTTAACCTCCACATGCTTCCGCTGCCGACCCGGGACCCGCGTCCGATGCTGCTGCATAATGAAATCGATATCGCGATCGGTTCGTTTCCAGGGGTGGTTGCGCAGTTGGCCGCGGACCAGGGCGAGGCGTCGCCTATCCGACACCAGCGTCTGTACAGTGGCGAGTATGTTTGTATCATGCGTCATGATCATCCGCTGGCAAAAATGGACCTGACAGTGGACCTGTACTGCGAGGCGCTGCATGTGCTGATGAGTTTTTCGGGGCGTGCCCACGGTCCCGCCGATGAGGCCCTCGCCGACTTGGGAAGAACACGGCGTGTTGCGCTAACGGTCAACCAATTTTTTACGGTTGGCCGCGTCGTGGCCAAGTCGGACCTGATCTCGATCGTGCCGCGGCATTTGATCGCCTCGATCGACATGTCCGGCTCGCTGGTGCTGAAAGATCTACCGTTTGCCCTGCCAGTGGTGGATGTGGACATGTTGTGGCATGAACGGGATATGCGTAACAAATCCCATCGCTGGATTCGCGAAACCTTAGCGATGCTGCCAACCGACGAATTCAGCTTGCTCCAACATTAAGGCTGCCGGGTAACGGCCAATCCAATGAGTGCAAGAACACAAAATCCCGCACCAGCGTAAAACGTCACCGGCGCTCCCAGCGTATCCCAAAGCAACCCGGCAACGGCGCTGGCCACGAGAAGCGCCATCCCGCTCATCAGATTGAAGAATCCATAAGCGGTGCCACGCAAATCGGCCGGTGCTGCATCGGCCACCATCGTCGCCAGCAAACCCTGCGTCATCCCCATGTGCACGCCCCACAACCCGACACCTGCCAAGATCACGGTCCAGTGATTGCTACTCGCCAGAACCACGTCCGCGACGATCAGCACTACCAGGCCCAGCGCCAGCAGCGCCGTGTGGCTCATTCGGTCGGACAGCTTGCCGAACGGGTAAGCGCAGAGTGCGTAGATCAGGTTCATCGCCACCATCACCAGCGGCACCAGCGCAACCGGCACCCCGCCTTGCTGCGCACGCAGTACCAGAAACGCTTCGCTGAATCGGGCGAGTGTAAAAACCGCACCGATTCCGACAACCCACCAATACGAGCGGCCCAGACGCTTGAGATTTTCCCGGCGAATCGGATTAGTCCGCTTGACGACGTCAGGCGTGGAAGGCTCCTTGACGCCGACAACCAGAAGAGCCACGGCCAGGACGCCGGGAATTACTGCCACCCAGAACACCGCCCGGAAATCGTTGGCCCAGAGAAGCATCAGCGCCACTGCCAGCAACGGCCCGAGAAATGCGCCTACGGTGTCGAGCGACTGGCGTAATCCGAAGGCGGCGCCGCGCAAGTGTGGCGGGGCAATGTCGGCGACCAGTGCATCACGCGGCGCTCCGCGAATACCCTTGCCGACCCGGTCGATCAGCCGCGCGGTCACCACGATACCGGTGGTGCTGGCAATCGCAAACAGCGGTTTCGACAAGGCGCCGAGCGCATAGCCCGCTACCGCTAGCCCTTTTCGCTTGCCAAGATAGTCGCTCAAGGTGCCGGAGAAAACCTTGACGATCAAGGCCGTGGCTTCTGCCGTGCCTTCGATTATGCCGACCATGAAGACACTGGTTCCCAATACCGTCACCATAAAGAGCGGCAAAAGGCTATGAATCATCTCCGACGAAATATCCATCAACATGCTGACCAGCCCGAGTACCCAGATACCGCGGGGAATGGTGGCAAGAGGGGAACTACCGCTTTTTGTTGGCATGGACATATGAAATATTCGCCTTGCCAGGACAAACCCTGGCAGTCATACAGACAAAAACGTTGAACCGGAATGCGATGCAGGTGCTGCAGTCGCTACGAACGGTGGGTTGCAGTCTGACACACAATGCCAGCGCCCATAGGACCTATTACGCCAGATTGAAAAGAATAGCGCCCGGACCGATAGGTTGACCGTAGCCACCGATGCCGTGCGGCACGACATTGCTATTGCATCAGTCACCCGCCCACGGGACTAGGTGATGTACTGGCCTGCGCCGTCGGTCTGATACCGGACATCGATCATTGCGGCGGCAAATTAAGTGCCGGTACCCACCTTCAACCCGGGCCCGGTCCAGACTGCCACGATCTGCGGTTCTTTCGCCAGCCGCGCGTCGGTGCCGCTGACGGCTGCCGCGGAGGGAGTAGAAGAAACTTTTGACACACTCTGCCATTCGCCCAAACCGGCATTCGCTTTTGCATCGGTATCTGAAGACGACCCGTGGAATTGATATCCTTGCGCATCGTGTACTTCCCATGCGCCATCACCTGTCAGCTGCAGCACATGCGTGTGATAGCGCAGCACGGCAGGCCGATGAGCAATGCTGATCAACGTCATGCCTTTGGCACGCAAACACGCGTACAGCGCGGCTTCGTTGCTGCTGTCGAGCGCACTGGTCGCTTCGTCGAGAATCACGAAACGGGGCTGATGTACCAGAACACGTCCGAAGGCGAGGCGCTGCTGTTCGCCGACCGACAACAACTTTTCCCAATCGTGCACGGCGTCGAGTCCACCCGCGCGCTCGGCCAGCGCACCCAGATGTACTTCGCTCAGTATCTCCAGCAACTGTTGGTCGCTCAAGTTCGACTTCGCACTCGGGTAGATGAGCGCACTGCGCAATGTACCAATCTGCATGTAGGGTTGCTGGGGCAGGAAAAACACGTCGTCCGGCGGTGGATAGTGGATCACACCTGTGCCAGTCCGCCACAACCCCGCGATGGCTCGCAACAACGAACTTTTGCCGCATCCGCTGTCGCCGGTGATCAACAAGCCATCGCCGGGCTTCAGCGAAAGTGTCAGTTCCTTGATGAGAATTCTTTCGTAACCGGGCGTGTGCAGCGTAAGCGAATCCAGCGCGAACCGGTCGCTTGGACGCGATTCGATTTGCGGCTGTTGGTCGTCGATACCCGTCTTCGCGGCGGGATCGGCGAGTACTAGCCTGGACAGCGCCTGCAGGCGGTCGATTCCGGCCACGAAGCGGCTCAGGCTCTCGAAGTTATCGACGATCAGCGCGACCGCGCCGAGCACAGCCGCAAATGCACCGGCGGCCTGGACCGCACGGCCGACTTCCAATTGGCCGGACAATACGCCATCTGCCAATATAACGCTTGGCAGTACCAGCGTCAGCTGATTGAACGCACGCTGAAACAGATTAAGTGCACGCTGTTTTCGAATCAGCCGTGCGAAATTGGTGAATACCTTTCCGAATTTATTATCGATCAGCGCACGCTCTTGCGCCTCACCACGATAGAACGCGATCGATTCGGCATTTTCGCGCAATCGCATCATGCCAAAGCGAAAATCGGCCTCGCGGCGTAACTGCCAGAAATTTAGCTGGATCAGCGGTGCGCCGAAGACCTTCAGCGCGACGACCGTGCCAATCAGCGCGTACGCTGCCAGCACACCGACCAGCAAATGCGAGATCGACCACAGCACGGTGCTGAATGCGACCAGCTGCATCGTTGCGCCCAAAAAAATCAGGAGAAAGTGGATCGAACGGCCCGTGAACGTATTGATGTCTTCGCTGATGCGCTGATCAGGATTGTCGATGTCGCCACTGGCGCCGAGTTCATAGTATTTGCGCCCCTGCAAATAGCCGTCGAGGAAGCGGCCAGTAAGCCATCGACGCCAGCGATTGGCGAAGTTGTCACGCATGTAGTAATAGAATGCGAAGATCGGCACCGCGAACGCCAGGATGCCCAGGCAGGCGCGCACCGACTTCCAGAAGCGGTCGGCATCCTTGCCAGCCAGCGCCGAGGTCATTTCACCGCTTTGATTGTTGAGCATGACCGCGAACTTGGTTTCTGCCAGCATCAGCACGATCAGCAACGCCAGTAAGGTCCATGCGGCCTTTCTTTCGTTACCGAGCCAGTAAGGCTTCGCGACACTGATGAACTGCTTCCAGGCCGCCAATGACAGTGGCGGCGGGCGCCGCCTGGTTTTAGGCTTGGGCGGCGCGGCAGCTGTGTCTGACGTGGGCATGGAGTCGTTTCTAAAAAATTAAGATCTTGCTACAAAGATATCCGAGAAATGCCCTTCCCGGATGTCAGACGAATGCGCTTTACTTTGTCGGACAACGCTGACGAAGTGGAAATAATGTGGCGGGTCGCGCCGGTGGATGGTTGTGCATGGCACGGAAAAAAACCGGGGAAAATGCAATCGCCTTCGCTTTGCAAACCGGAACCCGGACAGACGCCCGGATCCCGTAACCACCTTGCATTACGCTGGCTGGTGCGGCGGCTTGACGATGGTGGCTTCGTCCTCCAGTTGTTCTTCGATATAGTCGCTCGACATGATGCGCGCCATCTGCTCTTCGTCTAGTTCGTTTTCCCATTTCGACACCACGATCGTGGCGACACCATTACCGACCAGGTTGGTCAAGGCACGGGCTTCCGACATGAATCGGTCGACCCCGAGAATCAACGCAAGGCCGGCTACTGGAATGGTGGGAATGACCGACAGCGTCGCCGCCAGCGTGATGAAGCCACTTCCGGTGACACCGGAGGCGCCTTTGGAGGTGAGCAGCAAAACGCCAAGAATCGTCAGTTCCTGCATCAGGGTCAGCGAGGTATTAGTGGCCTGCGCCACGAAAATCGCCGCCATGGTCAGGTAGATCGAGGTGCCGTCGAGGTTAAAGGAGTAACCGGTAGGAATGACCAGACCGACCACCGATTTCGAACAACCCAGTTTTTCCATCTTGACCATCATTCGCGGGAGGACAGACTCCGACGACGAGGTACCGAGTACGATCAGCAGTTCTTCCTTGATGTACTTGATAAACTTGAAGATCGAAAAACCGGCGGCGCGGGCGATCAGGCCCAGCACGATGAACACGAACAGCAGACAGGTCAGGTAGAAGCTGCCCATCAGCTTTGCCAACGGCAACAATGAAGCGATGCCATATTTACCGATGGTAAACGCCATCGCACCGAATGCGCCGATGGGTGCCAGTTTCATAATGAAACCAACGATCAGAAATAGTCCCTGTGCAACTTGTTCAATGAAGCGCACGACCGGTTTGCCGCGCTCGCCCAAGGCCGACATGGCCAGGCCGAACAGGATCGAAAACAGCAGGACCTGCAAGATGTCGCCTTTCGCAAAAGCATCCACCACCGACGTCGGAATGACGTTGAGCAGGAAATCGACGGTACTTTGGGTTTTCGCCGCAGCCGTGTAGGCGCCCAGTGCCTTGGTGTCGAGCGTACTGACATCGGCATTCATGCCGACACCGGGTTTGAGAACATTGACGACGACTAAACCGATTGCCAGCGCGAGGGTACTGACGACTTCGAAGTACAGCAGGGCCTTGCCGCCGACCCGGCCGACTTTCTTCATGTCATCCATGCCGGCGATACCGGTCACGATGGTCGCGAAAATAATTGGTGCGATGATCATCTTGATCAACTTGATGAAGCCGTCGCCAAGCGGCTTCATCGCGGCGCCGGTTTCTGGCAAAAAGTAGCCCAACAGCACACCACAAACGATTGCAAAAAGCACTTGGACATACAAGTGCTGGTAAATTCTTTTTTTCATGGGATTGCCTCTTCGATTTTAGTGTGTTAAAGACGTCGGGATACGTCGGTGATGCTGGCAGGCTCTGCGAACTGACGCGCAGCTTACGAGAGTTTCACCACTCTGGATATGAGGGTTTACACTAACTGAGCGATTTCGGGAAGCTGTCGGGATTTCAACGATCATCGTTTTGCAGCGTACTCCCGATGTACCGACAAGTCCGGTTTCAGGTTGCGGCTCAATACACGGGGTCGAAGTTGGCGCTGATTCGGCGCAAGCGAATTCGTAGGTCCCGGCATTTGGTCGGACGCGGCGAGTGGTCCGCCGGTTGCCTGATACGATGTGTGCCGCATGGACTCCCGCGTACATTCCCGGCTAAATTAGGCGCTAGATACCCAGATACCGCGTCAAAGCTTCTGGGGCAGCCAGCAGCGCACCTGACGCACCTTCCAGCACTACTTTGCCCTTCTCCAGCACAATCGCCCGGTCGGTGTGCGACAGTACCGCGCGGTAGTTGCGATCGACGATCAGCGTGCTGATCCCGGTTTGCCGGATCTGACCAATCACACGCCAGATTTCCTGCACGATCATCGGGGCGAGGCCTTCGGTCGCTTCGTCGAGAATCATCAGGTCGGGATTGGTCATCAGCGCCCGCCCTATCGACAGCATCTGTTGCTCGCCGCCGGACAACTGCAGGCCACCATGATCGAGGCGCTCTTGCAACCGCGGGAACAAGTCCAGCACGCGGGTATACGTCCAGTCGTCGCGTCCGCCCGGACCGGCGCGCGCGCTCATGACGAGATTTTCGCGTACCGACAGATTCGGAAAGATGCCGCGTCCCTCAGGCACATAGCCAATGCCGAGGCGTGCCATTTTTTCCGGCGTATGTCCGGCAACGCTTTGATCGCGCCAGTGAATTTTCCCTGACGTCGCGGCAACATAGCCCATCAGCGAACGAATCAATGTGGTCTTGCCCATGCCATTGCGGCCCAGAAGTCCGACTGCGGTGCCGGTCGGGATATGCAGGTCGATTCCGTGAAGGATGTGGCTGTCGCCGTAATAGCTGTTGAGTGAACGAATCTGGAGCACGATGGCCTTAATGGTGAAATGAAAGGCTAGGCATGCGCATCGCCGAGATAAGCCGCAAGCACACCGGCATCCGTACGAATCGCATCCGGTACATCGCTTGCGATCACCTCGCCATTGACCATCACCGTAATGCGGTCGGCAACGCGAAATACCGCGTCCATATCGTGCACGACCAGCAGCACGGCATGGGTTTTTTTCAACGCCTCGAGCATCGACAGCATCCGTTCCGTCTCTTCCGCTCCCATCCCGGCGAGTGGCTCGTCGAGCAGCAAAACCTTGGGGGACGTTGCCAGGCACATCGCGATTTCAAGCTGCCGTTTCTTGCCATGGCTCATGCTGCCGGCGACCGCGTCCGCGGCGTCGGCCAGCCCGGCCTGGTCCAGCGATGTGTGCGCAATGGCAAGGCTGTCGTGGCACTGCGCCGCCGCTTCCCAAATCATCCAAGGGCGCTGCAGCGCCGCCTGCGCGGCAAGCCGACAGTTCTCCAATACGGTGAAGCTCGGGAAGATCGTCGTGCGCTGGTAACTGCGCCCGATGCCACAGCGTGCGCGCTTCGGTTGCGAAAGCCGCGTGATGTCGCGTCCCTCGAGAACGATGGTACCGTCCGAGACGGCGATTTCACCCGACAACATGTTGATCAGCGTCGATTTGCCAGCGCCGTTAGTGCCGATCACGGCATGGACTTCGCCACGGTGCAAATCCACCGAGACCTGGTTGACGGCCGTGAGTCCGCCGAAGCGCCGCGTCAGCGCGCGCGCCTGCAAAAGCGGCGGCAGAGTCGATGCGGTCATTGCTGCGCTCCTTTCGCACTCGATTTGCCGCGAATAGGCCGGCGAAATCGCTCGCGCAGGCCGATCAATCCCTTCGGTAACAGCGCGACGAACAGGATCATCGTGATCCCCAACGTCAGTTGCCAGCGACCCGCAAATGCGCCGAACACGGCTTCGGACGAATAGAATTCCTTTAAGAGCACGAACGCCACTGCGCCGAGCACCGCACCGCGCAACGATCCCAGGCCGCCGAGAATGATCATCAGCAAAACCGCACCCGACTCGTGCCAGGACAGCATCTCGGGATTAACGATGCCGTTCTTGGTCGCCATCAGCATGCCACTCAGCCCCGCGAGCATGCCCGCAATAACGAACGCCGCAAGCTTGTAGCCATAGGTCTGATAGCCAAGTGCACGCATGCGCTGCTCGTTGGTGCGGATACCGGCCAGCACATGGCCGAAGCGCGATCGCCGCAGCAGCGCGAGCAGGCCGTAAGTAAAACCAAGCGCGCCCAGCGCAAAAAAATACAGATGGCGGGCGTTGTCGAGGTCGATCGCCACCGCCTCGCCTATTTTCAGTACCGGGCGCATGGTCAAGTACATGCCGTCGCTGCCGCCACCGATCGGGGTGTCGTGGAACACGTAGTACGCCATCTGCGCGAACGCCAGCGTCACCATGATGAAATAGACGCCTTTGGTACGTAGGCTAAGCGCACCGACCAGCAGTGCATAGACCCCTGCTGCCAGCATCGCCAGCACGATCAGCTTCCACAACGCGCCAGGTTCGGTATCTGGTGACGCCAGCGCGGTGACATAAGCGGCGATCCCGAAGAATGCGGAATGGCCGAGACTGACCAGCCCGGTGGTGCCGACCAGCAGTTCAAGGCTCAGTGCAAAAATCGAAAGGATGATGATTTTCAGTACCAGGTCCTGAAAATAAGACGACAGCAGCAGCGGTGATCCCGCCAGCAGGCAGGCCACCAGAACCGGCGTGATCCACTGACCGGGAGACGCCAGGCGCAGCCCCGGCGCGCGACGTTCGAGCGTAGAAGCAGCCATGGTCAGTAGCCCCTGCTCTTCAAGCCTTCGGGCCGCCATATCAAAATCATCGCCATTAATACATAGATGCCGATGCCGCTGAGCTGGGCAAAAAATACCTTGCCGAAGGTATCGACGAACCCGACCAGCAGCGACGCCATAAGGGCGCCGGATATCGATCCGATACCGCCGATGACTACCACTACGAAACAGACAATCAGGATCTGGCCGCCCATGCCCGGATACACCGAACTCATGGGTGCGGCGATCATGCCGGCAAGTGCCGCCAGCGCAACCCCGGCCGCGAATACGATGCGATACAGCAATCGTATATTGATGCCGAGTCCGCGCACCATGTCGCGATTACTCGCGCCGGCGCGAATCATCATGCCAAGCCGCGTCCGGTTGACTACGACGTACAGCGCGATGGCGACCGCGATACACGCTGCAGACGCAAACAGGTTATAGATCGGATAGGTCATCACGTCACCGAGCGCAATGCCGCCAGCCAGCCAGTCCGGCGCCTTGACCCCGTGTACGTCGTTGCCCATCACCATGCTGCGCAGTTCCTCGAATACCAGTATCAGGGCGTAAGTCATCAGCACTTGCTGGAGATGGTCGCGTTGATACAGATAACTGAAGAACACCCACTCCAGAATGAAACCGAAGATCGCAGCCAGCAAGACGCCCGCGATCAGCATCAGGATGAAATTATTCCCGAACACCGGCGCAATCGCAAAAGCCATATAGGCGCCAAGCATATAAAAACTGCCATGGGCGAGGTTGATCACGCCCATGATGCCGAAGATCAGCGTCAGGCCGCTGGCGACCAGAAACAGCAGCAGGCCGTACTGGATCGAGTTCAGGCACTGAACCAGAAAAGTGGAGAAGTCCATGGGCTATTTTCAGTCGGTGTGGGCACGTACCATCAGATCGGCTTGCAGCCGCGCGCAGGATCGGCCAGACCCTTGATCGCCACGCCCTTGACTTCATTGTAGGCACCTTTGACTTCACGCAAATAAATGTCCTGCACGGGATTTTGCGCTGCAGAGAGGGTAAATTTTCCACGCGGGCTATCGATGGCCGTGGTGCGCATCGCCGTCAGCATCTGGTCGCGTTTGGCGATATCGCCCCCCGCACCTTTGATACCATTTTCCAGCAACTGCGCTGCGTCGTATCCCTGTACCGCATAGACATCCGCATTGACCTTGTAAGCCTTGGCAAAGCTCAGGCGGAAGCTTTTGTCACGCGGGATAGACAGACCATCGCCGTAATGCAGGGTCGTCAGCATGCCCTGCGCCGCTGCGCCCTGTGCTTCGAGCGTGCCGTCGGTCAGGAATCCCGGGCCATACAGCGGAATCGTCTTGTTCAAACCGGCCGCGACATAGTCCTTGACGAACTTGACCGCACCGCCGCCTGCAAAGAACGCATACACCGCGTCCGGTTTCTGCGAGGCGATTTGCGTCAGCAGCGCCTGATATTCCACGTTCGGAAAAGGCAGCGTCAGATTGTCGGCCACTTTGCCGCCGCCTTTCTCGAAACCCTCGACAAAGCCCTTGGCCGATTCCAGACCGGCAGCGTAATTCCAGGTGATCGTGATGGCTTTCTTGTGGCCTCGTTCTGCCGCGACCTTGCCCATCGCAAAGGCAGGTTGCCAATTGGTGAACGAGGTGCGGAATATATTTTTCGCGCATAGCGGCCCGGTAATCGCATCCGCCCCAGCATTCGGCACGATCATCAAGGTATTGGTTTCACGCGCGACCTTCGCCATCGCGAGTGCCACGCCCGAATGCACGGTGCCGACCAGCACATCAACCTGATCGCGCTTGATGAGCTTGTTGACATTGTCCGTAGCCTTGGCCGGGTCCGATTCGTCATCGACCTTGAAATACTGGATGTCGCGCCCACCAAGTTTGCCGCCGTGCTCGGCGACGTATAGCTTGAAGCCGTTCTCGATCATGTTGCCCAGGCTGGCATAGGTGCCGGTGGCGGGCAGCATGAAACCGACCTTGATCGGCGCATTGGTTTGCGCGTGTGCTGCAACACTAGCAAGCAATGTGGCGACAGCAAAGGTAACAAGTTTTGGTGTGAAAGGTAGGTGCATGTAGGTCTCCTGGTTGATTTTATATTTTGATGCTCATGCTGTTTGTGCTGTTCTTGCTGTCCGTACGGTCCGTGCCGCCTAGAGTGTACAGGCCGAACCGACGATCAACTGTGCCACCTCTCGCATCACGGCAGCCGGTTGATCGCGATGCGGGGAGTGACCGCAATGGGGCAAGACCAGCAGCTTCGTCTGATGGACATTTCGCCGGATGCCGTAAATCTGATCGAGGCTACCGTACTCGTCTTCCTCGCCCTGGATCGCCAGGACCGGGCACGTGATCGTGGCCAGTTTCGCTTCGATATTCCAGGACCGGAACGCCGGGTTCAGCCAGACATCATTCCAACCCCAAAAAGCGGAGTCTGGGTCGGCGTGATAGCGCCCGAGCTTCTCGCGCAAATCGGTCGACACGTAAGTTGCGCGAACATCGGCAATGCTGGCAATCGTCAGGTCTTCGACAAAAATATGCGGCGCCGCTACGATGATGCCGCTGACGGCATCGGCAAAGCGCGCTGCATACAGCAAGGCGATCGAACCGCCGTCGCTGTGGCCGAACAGCCAGGGACGCTCGATTCCCAGCGTTGCAAACAGCGCGGGCAGAACTTCGTAGGCTTGCGCATGCATGAAGGTAATTGGCCAGGTTTCCGCCAGCGCCCTTGTCGTCGACTGACCGTAGCCATACCGCGAGAATACAAGTCCGGTCAGGCCGTTCTGGCTGCACAATTTTTCCGGAAAATCTTTCCACATGGCGAGCGACCCGAGGCCTTCGTGCAGGAATACCACCACGGGATACGCAGACTGCCTGACCCCTACCCATTGATATTCCAGCCGAAGCGGTGCATCGCGCCATAGGAGGTCGGCAAATTCGGGCGTGGACGTGTGCATGGCGATATTCATGGAGTACTCATGCCGCGCGCAGTTTGAAGCGCTGAATTTTTCCAGTGGCGGTCTTCGGCAATTCGGGCAGGAAGATAAATTCGCGCGGATACTTGTGCGGCGCAAGTCTGCTCTTAACGAAGGCCTTCAGATCGGCTTCAAGTTCGCGCGACGGTAATTCGCCGCGATTCAGGACCACATAGGCCACCGTCTTAGTCAGGCCCTCGCCATCGATTTTGCCAACCACGGCGCACTCCAGCACGGCCGCATGTTCGATCAATGCGTTCTCCACTTCGATCGGCGACACGTACTGACCGCTGACCTTCAGCATGTCGTCGCCACGGCCCGAATAGGTGAAGTAGCCATCCATGTCTGCACTATATTTGTCGCCACTTTTCAACCAGTCGCCCAAAAACGTGGCACGGGTTTTTTCGCGATCGCTCCAGTATAGCAATGCTGCGCTAGGACCACGCACATAGAGGTCGCCGATTTCGCCTATCGCAACAGGATGGTTGTCGTCGTCGCGCAACTGGACGTCGTAGCCCGGGACGGCTTGCCCCGAGGTGCCGTAGCGCACACTCCCGGAGCGGTTGGAAATAAAGATGTGAAGCATTTCTGTAGAGCCCAGTCCGTCGAGGATTTCACAGCCAAAATGACGATGGAATTTTTCGCCGACTTCGCGCGGCAGCGATTCACCGGCCGACGCGCACAAGCGCAACGCAACGTGCCCTTTCGCTGGCAGCACATCCGAAGCCAGCATGCCTACGAACAGCGTAGGTACGCCGCAAAAAATGGTCGGGTGATTTTCGGTCAGGCGTTTGAATATCGCCTGTGGCGTCGGGCGTTCCGCCATCAGGATCACCGTCGCGCCGACGCTGAGCGGGAAGGTCAAGCCATTGCCAAGTCCATACGCAAAGAAGAGTTTTGCCGCAGAAAAAATCGTGTCTCCTTCTTGTATGCCGAGAATCGGCTTGGCATACAGTTCGGCGGTCCAGTAGAGATTGCCATGACTGTGCACGGTGCCCTTGGGGCGCCCGGTGGAGCCGGAAGAATAGAGCCAAAAAGCAAAATCGTCAGGATGAGTGCGCGCACTTGCATCCGGCGCGAGCGCCTCCGCTTCCAGCAGCGCGTCGAATTTGCCGACGCCAGGTGGCGCATCGCCGGCAACGATCAGCGCTGGTTTTGTATTTGCGATGGCGAGTGCTTCCTGCACCACAGGCAGCAAGGCCGCCGATGCGATGAGGGCCTTCGCATTGCTATGATCGATCATATAGGCGTAATCGGATGCCGGCAGCAGCGTATTGACTGGCACCGGAATTACGCCGGCAAACAACGTGCCCAGAAAAGCGACCGGCAGATCGATTGTGTCATGCATCA
Source organism: Herminiimonas sp. (assembly GCA_014377155.1). Next base: position 14,298 of record JACMQD010000024.1, on the reverse strand, counting down.
CCAGCAGGACCCGTTCTTCCCGGCGAATGCCGCGTGCCAGCAGTCCTGCGGCGAAGCGGCGCACCCGCAAATCAAGTTCGCCGTAGGTGTACCGGTCGCCATCGTCGATATAAGCGACCTTGTCAGCGCGACCCGCGTTGACATCCAGGATGTGGCAGGCAAAATTGAAAATGGGAGGGAGCGCTATCGACTCCTGGTCGATGTTTGGTGGGTTCACGTGTATCTCCTTTTCCGGCACAGCGAAGGCATCGCCACTCTCTCGGCTACATTTTATTTTACCTACCCACGACATCGACGCTGAGGCCGTGGCTCGCCGCCGTGGTCTTCAGCACGCGGCCATGCCGGATACCGTCGGCTTCCCGATTGCTTGGCCGCCGATCGCATCTGGCTGATCTGCTATTAAATCTGCAATACCTGCAGATAAAAATCTTTCGCCGAAATAATCGATGATCGTTTTTCTTCGCTTTATAGTGCTTATATTTCCATGTTAAATGTAATATCTTGCAGTAGTCAAGAGGAAATATGCACAATATAATTCATCGCGCACGAGCAAAGATGCACCCATGCGATAATCAGTAATGCCAGGAACAATGTGGAAATCATGAACCAAACGCCAAAATCTCTCGAAAAAATATCCCTACCCGACAATGAAGAGAGCAAAGATCCTTTTCTAATCGTGCTCGGGGAGCGACTGCGAGACTTGCGGGCACGTCGGGGATTGACGCGCAAGGCACTGGCCAAGCTGGCCGACGTGTCCGAACGCCATCTGGCGAACGTCGAATGCGGGGTCGGCAACGCATCGATTCAATTTCTGCGACAGCTGACGACGGTGTTGAACTGCACGCTGGCTGAAATGATCGGCGACGAAACATCCACCTCACCCGAATGGCTGATGATCCGCGAGATTTTACGCGGTCGTTCCGAGGAAGAGCTGGCCAAGGCACGCGCTTCCCTCGCCGGAGTCTTCGATGCGCCGACCAGCGAAGCAGCTCGCCGCCAGCGCATCGCGTTGATCGGACTGCGTGGCGCAGGCAAATCCAGTCTCGGCAGGATGCTGGCCGACCATATGATGGTGCCGTTCCTGGAGCTCAGTCGTCACGTCGAACTGCTGGCCGGCTGCAGCGTGGCGGAAATCCATGCGCTGTACGGGCCGAACGCCTACCGCAGATATGAATACAGGGCACTGGAAGACATCATTCATCGATTTCCCCGTGCGGTGATCGCCACGCCGGGCGGCATCGTCTCGGACCCGGCGACCTTCAATCTTCTGCTTTCGCATTGCTACAGTGTATGGCTCAAGGCCTCGCCCAAAGACCACATGGAACGCGTACTCGCACAAGGCGACACCCGCCCGATGCACGGCAACCGCGAAGCGATGGACGACCTGAAAAACATCCTCGAGAGCCGCGCGGCATTTTATTCCAAGGCCGACAGGTCGTTCGATACGAGCGACATGGCGCAAGAAGCGGCTTTCATCGGGCTGATGGACCAGGTGCGCGACGCGGCTTGAATATTGTGTCGGTCAACTAAACCTGCCATAGCCTGCGCAGTTCATACATGCCTGTCACCGCACAGGATGGGGCATCGCGAATCCTAAATCCGCATTTCAATCCGTCCTCTTCAATTTCCGTACGAGATGCAACCGTTTTTCACCCCCTCTGGGCCTAACCGATTGATCGGATCTTCCGATTTCATGCTGGTGACGTCCTGCCCAATTTAATACAAGCGTAGGTCACAAGATAATGCACTTTTATTCTTGACTCGATTTTCTTGATGCACTATAGTGCTTCAACAAATAAGAATTTGCAGGATATTTCCATCAAGGAGAATCATGAATAACGCACCACGGATCAACTACGAAACCTCTCCCGAGCGCTACAAGCACTGGAGCATGGGCGTCGATGGTCAAATTGCGACGCTGACGATGAATATCGACGAAGACGGTGGTTTGAAAGAAGGCTACAAGCTCAAGCTCAATTCCTACGATCTCGGCGTGGACATCGAATTGCATGACGCGGTGCAGCGCATCCGGTTCGAGCATCCGACCGTGTGCACGGTGGTCATCGCCAGTGGCAAGGACCGTATTTTTTGCTCGGGTGCGAATATCTTCATGCTGGGTAAATCCACGCATGCGTGGAAAGTCAATTTTTGCAAATTTACCAATGAAACGCGTAATGGCCTGGAAGACTCCAGCCGGCATGGCGGTTTAAAGTTCGTGGCCGCGGTCAATGGTGCGTGTGCGGGCGGCGGATATGAAATGGCGGCAGCCTGCGACAAGATCATTCTGGTGGATGATCGTTCTTCGTCCGTGAGCTTGCCGGAAGTCCCGCTGCTCGGAGTATTGCCCGGCACCGGCGGCCTGACGAGGCTGACCGACAAGCGCAAGGTGCGGCATGACCATGCCGATATTTTCTGCACCACGTCGGAGGGTGTGCGGGGGCAACGCGCCAAGGACTGGAAACTGGTGGACGACATCGCCAAGCCAGCGCAATTTGCCGGGACTGTGCGTCAAGTGGCAATGGATTTAGCAGCGACCAGCGAGCGCCCGACCAATGCGACGGGTGTGAAGATGACGCCGCTCAAGCGTGAACTCTCCGCAGAAGCACTGGAATACGATTATGTCAGCGTCCGTATCGACCGCGACAGCCGCAACGCCACGCTGACCGTGAGGGCGCCCGCCACAATGCAGCCTTCCGATGCCGCAGGCATCGAAGCCGCCGGCATTCACTGGTGGCCACTGCAGTTCGCGCGCGAACTGGACGACGCGATCCTCCATCTGCGCACCAACGAACTCGACATCGGTACCTGGATCCTGAAATCCGCGGGCGATTCCCATGCCGTGCTCGACGTCGATACCAGCATCGCCGCCAACCAGGAAAACTGGTTGGTACGCGAAACGGTCGGCATGCTGCGTCGTACCTTCGCCCGCCTGGACGTGACATCGCGCTCGTTGTTCGCCTTCGTCGACACCGGTTCCTGTTTCGCCGGCACCTTGCTCGAAGTCGCGTTATCGGCCGACCGTATCTACATGCTCGCCACGCCTGACGATACGGCAACCGCGCCGAAGATCGCGGTATCCGCGATGAATTTTGGCCTGTTGGCGATGGTGACCCACCAGTCGCGCATCGCCCGCCGGTTCTATGACGATGCCGATGCCATCGGCGCCGTCCGACACACCGAAGGCACGCTACTGGACGCCGCAGCCGCGCTGCGACTGGGCATGATCACCGCCGATCCGGACGAACTGGATTGGGCAGATGAAACCCGCATGGCACTGGAAGAGCGGGCCAGCATGTCACCGGATGCCTTGACCGGGCTGGAATCCAACCTGCGCTTCAATGGCAAGGAAACCATGGAAACCCGCATTTTCGGTCGCCTCACCGCTTGGCAGAACTGGATCTTCATCCGCCCCAACGCCGTGGGAGAACTCGGCGCGCTGAAAGTCTATGGCTCCGGCAACAAAGCACAATTTGATTTCAATCGCGTTTAAACCGACTTCATTAAGGATTTCACAGTGAGCACAATCGACTACAGCGAGACCATTCCGAATAACGTCAATTTGTCCGAAGACAAGACCCTGCAGCGTGCTCTTGAACACTGGCAGCCGAATTACCTGCAATGGTGGAAAGACATGGGCCCGGATGGCTCGACCAACCATGATGTCTATCTGCGCACGGCGATCAATGTCACGCCAGAAGGATGGGCGAATTTTGGTCACGTGAAAATGCCGGACTACCGCTGGGGTATTTTTCTTGGTCAGCAGGAAGAAGGCCGCAAGGTCAATTTCGGTGAAAACAAGGGCATGAACGCATGGCAGGAAGTGCCAGGCGAACATCGCGCCAATTTGCGCCGCATGATCGTCACGCAAGGCGACACCGAACCGGCTTCGGTCGAGCAGCAACGTCACCTGGGCCTGACCGCGCCCTCGAACTACGATTTGCGTAATTTGTTTCAGATCAACGTCGAAGAAGGCCGCCATTTGTGGGCGATGGTGTATCTGCTGCACAAGTACTTCGGCCGTGATGGCCGTGAAGAAGCGGAAGCACTTCTGCAGCGCAATTCAGGCGATCAGGACAAGCCGCGCATTCTCGAAGCATTTAACGAAGAAACGCCGGACTGGCTGGCGTTCTACATGTTCACTTACTTCACCGATCGTGACGGCAAATTCCAATTGAATGCGCTGGCCGAATCAGGTTTCGACCCGCTGTCGCGCACCTGCCGCTTTATGCTGACCGAAGAAGCGCACCATATGTTCGTCGGCGAATCCGGCATCTCGCGCGTCATCAACCGCACTTGCCAGGTCATGAAGGAATTCGGCATCGAAGATCCGGAACAGGTGCGCGCCAAAGGTGTCATCGATCTGCCGACGATTCAGCGTTATCTGAACTTCCATTTCAGTGTCACGATCGACCTGTTCGGTGCCGATCAGTCATCGAACGCCGCCGCGTTTTACAGCGCAGGCTTGAAGGGACGTTATGAGGAGATGAAACGCGATGACGACCACTCGCTCAAGAACGATCAGTACAAGATTCTGGAAGTGTCGAATGGCCGGCTGGTAGAAAAAGAAATTCCGATGCTCAATGCGCTCAACGAGCTACTGCGTGACGACTATATTCGCGACTCGGTGGCCGGTGTCGGGCGCTGGAATCGCGTGATCGAAAAAGCGGGTCTGGCGTTCCGACTGGTCACGCCACATAAAGCCTTCAATCGTCATATCGGCCCCATGTCGCAATTCAAGATTTCACCGAACGGACAAGTTATTTCAGAAGCCGAATGGGCGTCCAGTGTCATCAACTGGTTGCCATCGGAGGCAGACCGCGCTTATGTGGCATCGCTGATGGGACGCGTCATCGAACCGGGTAAGATGGCTAACTGGATCGCACCGCCGCCGGTGGGGATCAATCGTCAGCCAATCGATTTCGAGTACGTTCGTTTTAACTAGCAACCTTGGCATCCGGCTGGCTGCACTCGCAGCCAGCGCTGTTTCCACGTAACCGTCCTGATTGGCCGCCATGAATGCCCCCGAACCGATCACGCTGATCCGCCAGCACCTCATCGACCCTGAAATTTGCATCCGCTGCAATACGTGCGAAGAAACCTGTCCGATCGACGCCATCACGCATGACAGCCGCAATTATGTGGTCGATGCCGACAAATGCAATGCCTGCGGCGCCTGCGTGTCGCCCTGCCCGACCGGTTCGATCGATCACTGGCACACGGTCCCCAAAATGGCAGCGTATTCGCTGGCAGAGCAGCTGAGTTGGGACGAGCTACCGCCCATACGAGATATCGAGGAAGGCGCACTGGAAAATCTTGCCTCTGAAAATGCAGACAGTCCGGCGGGTGTGCAAGCCAATGCCGCAACCTCGACATCGTCGGCGGTCCCGCCGTGGTCGGCGGCTCACCCGTACATTAATCAGTACACCCTCAAAGCCCCCGTCACTGCGACGATCGCCGGCAACTACCGCCTCACCGCATCAGATGCGGAAAGCGACATCCACCACATCGTCCTCGACTTCGGCGTGCAGGTTTTCCCGATTCTGGAAGGCCAATCGATCGGTATCATCCCGCCGGGTACCGATGCCAGCGGCAAACCACACTACATGCGTATGTATTCCGTTGCCAGTCCGCGCACCGGCGAGCGCGACGGCTACAATAATCTTTCACTGACGGTCAAGCGCGTACAAGAAGATCATGACGGCAAGCCAACCGCGGGCGTTGCGTCGAATTACCTGTGCGACTTGCAAAAGGGCGCAAGCGTCCAGGTTACCGGACCGTACGGCGTCAACTATCTGATGCCCAATCATCCTGGCTCGAACATTCTGATGATCTGTACCGGCACCGGTTCTGCCCCGATGCGCGCCATGACAGAGCACCGGCGCCGACTAAAAACGCAGGGACAACCACTCGCCGGCAAGCTGATGCTGTTCTTCGGCGCACGCAGACCCGAAGAGCTGCCCTACTTCGGCCCGCTGCTTAAATTGCCGGCCGATTTCGTCGACATGCATCTCGCGTTTTCACGTATCGACGGCCAACCGAAGGCATACGTGCAGGACAAAATTCGTGCGGCAGCCGGCGCAGTCGTCGCCCTACTTAAAAGCGACACGTACCTCTACATTTGTGGTTTGAAGGGAATGGAAACCGGCGTCATCGAAGCATTGCGCGACATTAGCGCGGCGGATGGACTCGACTGGACGCAGTTGCAGGAACGCATGGTAAAAGAAGGCCGCTTTCATGTCGAAACTTATTAACATTTCGGCCGGGTCGACTAAGCGTCCGGCTGGCGATCCGTGAATTCCTGAACTATCCGGTAGCCACGCTCATCAGTCGTGGCGACGTGTGCAGGGGTGTTTCCTACTCCCGGTCGAAGATGCATGCGTCGTCGTACGGCGCATCGGGATGACAGATGACTGGTAATGGTATGCGCGTTTCTCAACATGATTCGGACTGCCGAGGGTCCTTTGCCGGGTCGTACACGCCACGCCGCGCTGCCCGGTTACAGGCAGCGCGATGCTGTAATACTTGCTGCGCAGCGGACACATTGGCGTCGTTTCCGAACCAGATGTCGAGCGCAGGTTGCTGGATCGCGCGCGAAAATGAAAAGCTCAGCGCCCAAGGCAAACGGGCATGCCATCGTACCTGCATCGCATTCAACCGGGCCGAGGCAAGTGCAGCAGGTTGACCGCCAGACAAGAACGCAATGCCCGGTACGGCGGCGGGAACGGTCCGCAACAGGCACTGAACCGTGGCGTCGGCGACCTGATCGACGGTTTCCTGCGTTGCGCAGGTTAAGCCCGGCAGCACCATATTCGGTTTAAGAACGATCGCTTCCAGCACCACGCCTTGCCGGTGCAGCTGATCGAATACCGTGTGCAAGACTTGCTCGGTGACATCAGCGCAGCGTCGTAAAGAATGGTCGCCGTCCATCATCACTTCCGGCTCGACGATCGGCACCATACCGGCTTCCTGGCATAACGCCGCATAACGCGCCAACGCATGGGCATTTGCTTCGATGCAGGCACGACTCGGCAGGGTGTCATCGATCGCCAGCACACCCCGCCATTTGGCAAAACGCAAACCTGATTGTGCATACACCGCGAGGCGTCCACGCAAGCCGTCCAGCCCGTCGGTTATTTTCTCGCCGAGGTGACCTGCCAGATCATTGGCGCCGCCGTCAACCTTGATGCCGGCAATCATGCCCGCATCGGTTACTGCTTTGATAAACGGCGTGCCGTCGCGCAGATGCTGATGAATCGTCTCGTCGTACAGGATCGTACCGCTGATGCTGTCACTCAATCCCGGTGTGCTCACAATCATGTCGCGATAGGCGCGTCTGGCCTCTTCGGTTTGTGGTATGCCCAGCTTGGCGAAACGCTTGTTGCAAGTAGCATTGCTTTCATCCATCGCCAGCAGACCTTTATCGTCTGCGACCAGCGCTCGTGCCGTGTCGATCACCCGCTGCATGTTCATTGTGGTGCCTGCCATGTCCAGTTACGAATTTCCGGCATGTCCTCACCGTACTTCGCGATGTAGTGCTTGTGTTCGACCAGCTTGTCCTGCAATCGTTGCTTCAATGCCGCGCCCTTCTCGCCGGTTTGCGGCAGGCGGTCGATGGTGTCCATCACAAGGTGGAAGCGGTCCATATCGTTCAACACCGTCATATCGAACGGCGTGGTGATGGTGCCCTCTTCCTTGTAGCCGCGTACATGGATATTGCCATGATTGGTGCGGCGATACGTCAAGCGGTGGATCAGCCACGGGTACGCATGAAACGCAAAGATAATCGGTTTGTCTACCGTAAACAGCGCATCGAACTCGGCATCGTCCAACCCGTGCGGATGCTCGCTTGCCGGTTGCAACTTCATCAGGTCGACCACGTTGACGACCCGAATTTTCAGAGTGGGCAAATGCTCACGCAGTATCGCGACCGCAGCGAGCGTTTCCAGTGTCGGCACGTCGCCGCAACACGCCAGTACGACGTCAGGCCCGCTGCTTGCCGGCTCGCTGCTTTCCTCATTGCCGGCCCAGCGCCAGACACCGATGCCGGCGCTGCAATGCGCCACGGCGGCCTCCATTGTCAGCCATTGCGGCGCGGGATGTTTGCCCGCGACCATGACGTTGATATAGTGACGACTACGCAGGCAATGATCCATCACCGAGAGCAGGCAGTTGGCGTCCGGCGGGAAATAGACGCGCACGACACTCGCTTTCTTGTTGACCACGACGTCGATGAAGCCCGGGTCCTGATGGGTGAAACCGTTGTGATCCTGACGCCAGACGTGCGAGGCCAACAGATAGTTAAGCGACGCAATCTCTTTGCGCCACGGCAGCTCGGCCGTGACTTTGAGCCATTTGGCATGCTGGTTGAACATCGAATCGACGATATGGATGAATGCCTCATAACAGTTGAACAGCCCATGGCGTCCTGTCAGCAAGTAGCCTTCCAGCCAGCCTTCGCACTGGTGTTCGCTGAGCATCGAGTCGAGAACTTGCCCGTCCTGTGCGAGGAATTCGTCATTCGGTTCGGTGGCCGCTTGCCACTGCCGGTTGGTCACTTCGAACAGGGCCCCCAGCCCATTCGACAATGTTTCGTCCGGCCCAAAGGTGCGGAAATTACGTTGCACGCTGTTGCGCTTCGCGACGTCACGCAGGAACGGCCCTACCACGCGCGTGTCGCCAATGCCGCGTACGCCGGGGGTCGCTACCTCGACCGCATACTCGCGAAAATCCGGCATGGTCAAGTCGCGCAACAACAGCCCGCCATTGGCATGCGGATTGGCGCCCATGCGGCGCTTGCCCTGCGGCGCCAGCGCGGCCAGTTCCGGCATCAAGCGCCCATGCGCGTCAAACAATTCCTCGGGCCGATAGCTGCGTAGCCAGTCTTCCAGTAATTTCAAATGGTCAGGATGCGCCGCCGGGTCCGAAATCGGCACCTGATGTGCGCGAAAGTTGCCTTCGATCTGCTTGCCATCGACCATTTCCGGCCCGGTCCAGCCTTTGGGCGAGCGCAGCACGATCAGCGGCCAGCGCGGCCGCGTGAAGTTGCCGGTAGCTCGGGCTTGTTGCTGGATTTTTTTGATCTGTTCAATCACGCGATCGAGCGTTGTCGCCATCGCCTCGTGCATCAACGCCGGCTCGTGTCCCTCGACGTAATACGGCGTCCAGCCATAGCCGCGCAACAGTTGATCCAATTCCTCAGGGTCGATGCGCGCCAGGATCGTCGGGTTGGCAATTTTGTAGCCATTCAAATGCAGAACCGGCAGCACCGCACCATCGGACATCGGATTGAGAAATTTGTTGGAGTGCCAGGCGGTCGCGAGAGGGGCGGTCTCCGCCTCGCCATCGCCGATGACACAGGCAACGATCAGCTCGGGATTGTCGAACGCTGCACCGAACGCGTGACTGAGCGAATAGCCGAGCTCGCCGCCTTCGTGGATCGACCCCGGGCATTCTGGCGACGCATGGCTGGGAATCCCGCCCGGAAATGAAAACTGCAAAAATAATTTTTGCAGTCCCGCTTCGTCCTGGCTGATGTCAGGATAGACCTCGCTGTACGATCCTTCCAGATAGGTGTTGCCGACGACCACCGCGCCGCCATGTCCTGGGCCGCACACATAGATCATGTCGAGATCGTATTTTTTGATCACGCGGTTCAAATGCACGTAAATAAAGTTCTGTCCTGGCGCCGTGCCCCAGTGACCGAGCAACATGCGTTTGATGTCAGACAGTACCAAGGGTCGTTTGAGCAGCGGATTGTCGTACAAGTAGATCTGGCCGACCGCCAGGTAGTTTGCCGCGCGCCAATAGGCGTTCATGGCATCGAGCAGGTCGGGTGTGAGTGTATTGGCTGGCATGATCTTAATTTCCTGGATTGGGCACGCACGAGGAGTAACGTCAAAAAGTACGACGCGGAGTGGTCAGGAGCCAGAACCTGTCGCAGGTCACGGTGGGCGCTCGGTACATCATCGTCTGTGCGCCAGCACGCTTAGTGGGAACGCGGTTTCACGCAATGCCTGGTAGACGCGCGTCTGCACGAACTGAATACCCGACTCGACAACCGGCCCAGGCCTGTATCCTGTCACGGCGACGTCTATCCTTTTAGGGCTGGTCGCACCGTTCTTAGCACGTCCTGTTCACAGAAATGGACAAGCATGCAGCGTCGGAACGGTCGCGGGTCTGCAGTTCTATTGCGCTCACGAATGTGTGTCAGAAATCCACCTTCAACCCAACATAGAGAAAAATATCGTGACATCCTCCGGCTGGTTTTATTGGGCAATTCTTTCTGCAGTCTTTGCTGCACTGACCGCGATTTTTGCCAAAATTGGTATTCAGGGCGTCGATTCCGATCTGGCTACCCTGATTCGCACCGCCATAATCATCGTGGTCTTGTCGGCGTTCGTGGGTTACGCTGGTAAGTGGACTAACCCCTTCGAACTTTCAGCCAAGACGTGGCTTTTCCTGGGCTTGTCGGGCCTCGCGACCGGCGCATCTTGGGTATGTTATTTTCGGGCGCTGAAAATCGGAGAAGCATCCAAGGTCGCCCCGGTGGACAAGCTTAGTCTCGTTCTCGTCGCGGTATTCGCGTTCACCTTTCTTGGAGAACGTCCATCGCTGCGCGAGTGGGCAGGAATCGCAATGGTCGCAGGTGGCGTTCTCATGCTCGCCTTCAAACGCTGACGTGTTCGAAGTGTAATCCTGCCTACCGTCACAACTGCGTCGAAAAGTTACCAGGGCAGAGTCACCATAGTTTCACCATACGATGACAGGGACCAGCGTGCGTCGGTGCCGCGTGCGGACTCTCACGGGTATGTGCGACAACGCACAGACGGCGGCGTACGATCGAAACAACCATAGTCCCCACCGCAGCAATGGTCAGGCGATCAAGAAATTCATAATCCGTGGGTCACTCATTGCGGTAGTGATCTTGTGATCGACACTTCATTGGCATTACGCGTTTTCGTCCGCCACGGCCGGTATTGCGAACCATTCGTTCGGCATTGCGGCATCGTGTTTTTTGTCTTTTTGACGCCCGGGCGTTTCGCTGTCCAGGCAATTTAATGGGGCCTAAGGGCGAAAAGCCCGCGTCGACAAATATGCAAATACAATTCAACACCGACCACAGTGTGCAGGGCTCCCAAGAATTTGCCGCCGAGGTAGAAGCGGGTTTGCGAACGTCGCTTGGCCATTTGACGAGCCACCTGACGCGGATTGAGGTTCATCTTAGCGACGAGAACGGCGGCAAGGGCGGTGATTCTGACAAGCAGTGCGAACTCGAAGCGCGCATGGCGGGTCGACAGCCGCTCTCGGTCACCGACTCGGCGGCCACGTTCCATCAAGCGATTCACGGCGCGACGGTGAAGCTGAAACATGCGCTGCAACATGTGATCGGCAAGATGGACTCAAACCGGCACGGCGACGTACCAAACCCCTAGTATCTGCTGCCCCTTCAACAAAGTAAGCCAACTTGTTCTCCATTCCTAAAACTGGGTAAGCCGGAAAACTGGTCCGCCGGCCAAGGTCGAGCGTGACACATTTTCCCTGCACGCCATGAAACTGTTCCCCACGCGCACAAAATCGAAAGGCAAGATTAATCAAGGAGATTCATAATGCAGTTAAGCATGATTGAAAGGGACCGGATCGGCGACGACATAGTGTTTCGATTAGGGAACAAGGGCGCATCTGCGCTGTAGACGACATCGACGCGATGCCGGTCAATGCGCTCGAACAGATCGACGCAACCGGCGCTGCCTCGCTGGCAAATTTTATCGCCACGGTAAGCAAGCCACCCATCATAGGGGGCATGTTGCCAGCCGCGATCGGCCCAAAGACTGCCGCCCCCTATGCGCCGCCCGACATCACGGTCGAACGCACAGGCGACCTGATCAACTGCGATCTATCGAGCATGGCGGGGCTTCGGTAAACAAAGTGAACCGGTCACCAGGACGCAGAAAAACTGTGCGTGAAAAACCGATTTTTAATTAACCGATAATTCGCGGGAGCTTATCAATGAAGCCAACAAAATCTCATGACGAGACTGGTTTACCATACGGTTCGACTATGCCGCCCGCTTCTGTTTCCGCTTCGCCGATTAGCGGGCGCACCGACAGCGTTGCCGACCCGAGCCACTTTGCTGCGCATGTCGCCAATTGGTTCGCCGAACTGGTCAATGCCGCCGATCGTCCGGTACGGGTTGCGCTGTGTGGCGGCAGCACGCCGCGTGCGCTGTACACCCTGCTGGGTTCGCCGGCGTACCGCACGTGCGTTGCGTGGGACCGGGTGCATCTGTTCTGGGGCGATGAGCGCTTTGTACCGCATGCCGATGCGCAAAGTAACTACCGCATGGTGCAGGAAACCCTGCTCGCGCACGCACCGATTCCGTTGGACCAGATTTACCCGATGCCAGTGACCGGTGATCCGGACAGTGCGGCGCAGGCGTATCAGCTGATTTTGCAGCGCGCCTATGGCGCCGACGTTCTCGACCCGAGCCGTCCGCTGTTCGACGTAAACTTTCTGGGACTGGGCACCGACGGCCATACCGCATCGTTGCTGCCCGGCCAGCCGGTACTGCAAGAAAAATCACGATGGGTTGCAGCAGTGCCGCACGGCCGAGAAAATAGCCGTTTGACACTCACCTACCCGGCACTGGAATCGAGCGCCGTCACGGCGTTCCTCGTCACCGGTACCGAGAAAGCCGCTGTCGTCCAGCGCGCCCGTGCGGCTGACGCGACGATCCCTGCGGGCGCATTGCGGCCGAACGGCGAGGTCATCTGGTTTCTCGATTTTCCGGTAGGAGAGGCCATGGAACTTGACAACAGGAGCACACCATAATGGCAGCTGGCCAGCTCGATCGCCTCGGTAAAAATGTGCCGGCGGCGGCCAAGAAAAAACTCACGCGGCAGTTGCCGGCCCGGCCATGAAGATTAGTCCATCGGCCGGCAAACCGGCGCCAGCGCAGCTGCTGGTCGACGTCGCCAAACTGGTAACCGCCTATTTTTCCGAAACACCCGATCCCGAAAATCCGCTGCAGCGCGTGGCCTTCGGCACCTCTGGCCATCGCGGCTCGGCCTTCACGTGCAGCTTTAATGAAGCGCACGTGTTGGCGATCAGCCAGGCGATTTGCCTGTACCGCGCACGGCAAGGTATCGACGGTCCGCTTTTTCTCGGTATCGACACGCATGCGCTGTCCGAGCCGGCCTTTGCCAGCGCACTGGAAGTGCTGGCCGCCAACGGTGTCGAGGTAAGGATCGCCGCACGCGGCGAATACACGCCGACTCCCGCCGTGTCGCACGCGATTCTGGCCTGGAATCGTGGACGTACAACGGGACTGGCGGACGGCATCGTCATTACGCCGTCACACAACCCGCCCGACGACGGCGGTTTCAAATATAACCCGCCCAACGGCGGTCCAGCCGACACTGACGTCACCGGCTGGATCGAGTTGCAGGCCAATCGCTTTATAGCGTGCGGCCTGCTCGGCGTACAGCGCCTCACGCTGGATCAAGCGCGTCGCGCCTCGACCACGCGTGAACATGATTTTCTCAATGCTTATGTGAGCGACCTCGGCAATGTGCTGGATCTGGACAAAATTCGCAGCGCGAAAATTCGCATGGGCGTCGATCCACTGGGCGGTGCCGGCGTCCATTACTGGTCGACGATTGCTGACCGGTATCAGTTGGATTTAACGGTCGTCAATCCGATCGTCGACGCCACGTTCCGCTTCATGACGGTCGATTGGGACGGCCAGATTCGGATGGACCCGTCGTCGTCTTATGCCATGCAAGGTTTGATCGACATGAAGGATCGCTTCGACATCGCGTTTGCCTGCGATACCGATCATGACCGACACGGCATCGTCACGCGCAGCGCCGGCCTGCTTCCGCCGAATCACTATCTGGCGGTAGCGATCGACTATCTGTTCCGGCACCGACCTGCATGGCGCGCTGATGCCGCCATTGGAAAAACTGTCGTCAGCAGTCAAATGATCGATCGTGTCGCTGCCCGTCTCGATCGAAAATTGATCGAAGTACCGGTTGGATTCAAATGGTTTGCCGCTGGTTTGCTGGATGGCTCGCTCGGCTTCGGCGGTGAAGAAAGTGCCGGTGCGTCGTTTCTGCGTCGCGATGGCAGCGTCTGGACCACCGATAAGGATGGCATGGTGCCGGCCTTGCTATCGGCGGAAATTACAGCACATACTGGCCGCGATCCGGGCGAACTCTACCGTGGCTTGACGCAGGCGTTCGGCACACCGACCGCAGCACGAGTCGAAGCGGCGGCGTCGCCGGAACAAAAAGCAAAATT
>JACMQD010000023.1 GCA_014377155.1 Herminiimonas sp. | reverse complement strand
CTGCGTCTGACAGTCGCCACGCCCGAGGAAAACCGGTTGCTGGCCGATGCTTTGAAGGCGATTTTGAATCGCTAGACGATCGTCGGCAATTGTTCGGGGATCTTCAAAATTGGGTCTGTATCGCCATATGTAAGGAATTGAACTTCTGTACCACGCATTTCGACCGGTCTCTTCGACTAGACTATTGGAAAGGCCGTCCATGTCTATACAGACATGGGTAACGAATCGGGGACGGGTACGGCGCTCAATGATCGACAGCAATCAATCAATAACCATGACGTCCCACGCTGCAAAAACTTTTTCCTTCAGCCAATTTTCCTGTTAGCCGATCCCTCATGTTTACCGACCGTACCGCAGAAGTCACCCGTAATACTGGCGAAACCCAGATCCACGTCGCACTCAACCTCGACGGCACCGGCGTGCAGAGCCTCAATACCGGTGTACCGTTCCTGGACCATATGCTGGACCAGATCGCACGCCATGGATTGATCGATTTGCAGATCGAGGCCAAAGGCGATTTGCATATCGACGCTCACCACACCGTCGAGGATGTCGGCATCACGCTTGGTCAGGCGGTTGCTAAGGCAATCGGCGACAAGAAGGGTATCCGTCGTTATGGTCATGCCTACGTACCGCTCGACGAGGCACTGTCGCGAGTGGTGCTGGACTTTTCCGGTAGGCCCGGGCTGGAGTTTCACGTTCCTTTCAAACGATCCATGATCGGCGGTTTCGATGTCGATCTGACCCATGAATTTTTCCAGGGTTTCGTCAATCACGCCTTGGTCAGTCTGCACATCGACAACCTGCGCGGTGAAAACGCCCATCATCAATGCGAGACCGTGTTCAAGGCTTTTGGACGCGCCTTACGCATGGCGGCCGAGCTGGACGCACGTTCGGCGGGAACCATCCCATCCACCAAAGGCAGTCTGTAACCGGCGTCGTAATGACCAGCAATCGTATCGTGGTGGTAGATTATGGAATGGGCAACCTGCGCTCGGTCGCCCAGGCATTGCAGCATGTCGCCCCCGAAGCCGAGATCGTTGTGTCTGGCCGGGCCCAGGATATCGAGAGCGCGGATCGCATCGTTTTTCCTGGACAGGGAGCGATGCCGGACTGCATGCGTTCGCTGCGTGAGTCGGGCGTTCTCGATGCGTTGCTGACTGCGGCCCGCAACAAACCTTTGCTCGGGGTCTGCATCGGCGAGCAATTGTTGTTCGACAATAGCGAAGAGGGCGATACGCCAGGGCTGGGCCTGGTGCCGGGACAGGTGTTGAGGTTTCGGCTCGAAGGCCAGTTGCAACCGGATGGATCGCGTTTCAAGGTGCCGCAGATGGGCTGGAACCGGGTGCATCAGACTCGACCGCATCCCTTGTGGTCGGAAATACCCGACGGCAGTCATTTTTATTTCGTACACAGTTATTTCGCCGTCCCTTCCGATGCTGTGCATATGGCCGGACAGACGCTGTATGGTGCGTTATTTTGCAGTGCGGTGGCACGCGACAATATTTTTGCAACCCAGTTTCATCCTGAAAAAAGTGCGAAAGCCGGCTTGCAACTTTATCGAAATTTTGTACACTGGAATCCCTGATTTTCATCGGCCCCTTAATGATCATCCCGGTAGCGACTGCATCCTCTCCTTTAAATTCCGAAATCCGGTTATTCGTAAAACCCGGTTTTTTCGGTGTTCCTCTTAACTAACAGGCGCCATCCCCGCCTATTCCCCATGCTGCTCATTCCTGCCATCGACCTGAAAGACGGTCACTGCGTACGCCTGAAACAGGGCGACATGAATCTTGCCACCGTGTTTTCCGACAACCCCGCCGACATGGCGCGTCACTGGCTGATGCAGGGGGCACGCCGGTTGCATCTGGTCGATCTTAACGGCGCGTTCGCCGGTAAGCCGAAAAACGAACCGGCGGTCAAGGCGATCATCAAGGCGGTACGGGAATTTGCGCTGGAAAACGAACTCGACGAGATTCCGATTCAGCTCGGCGGCGGTATTCGCGATCTCGATACGATCGAGCGCTATCTCGACGATGGACTGAGCTACATCATCATCGGTACCGCTGCGGTCAAGAATCCAGGTTTTCTGCACGATGCGTGCAGCGCATTTCCCGGACAGATCATCGTCGGCCTCGACGCCCGAGACGGCAAGGTCGCAACAGACGGTTGGAGCAAGTTGAGCGGTCACGAAGTACTGGACCTGGCAAAGAAATTCGAGGACTACGGTTGCGAGGCGATCGTCTACACCGATATCGGACGAGACGGCATGATGGGCGGCGTCAATATCGAAGCCACTGTCCGGCTGGCGCAAAGCATGACGATTCCGGTGATCGCCTCGGGTGGTGTCCACGATGTTGCCGATGTCGAGCGACTGTGCGCCGTGCAGCACGAAGGGATCGAAGGCGTCATCTGCGGACGGTCGATTTATGAGGGCACGCTCAATCTGCGACAGGCGCAGGATCGCGCGGACGAACTGACGGAATCGACGACCGAGGGCGATCTCGATCCGGACAATACCGCGCCAGCATGACACTAGCCAAGCGAATCATTCCCTGTCTCGATGTCACCGCGGGACGTGTGGTAAAGGGTGTCAATTTCCTGGAATTGCGCGACGCAGGCGATCCGGTCGAAGTCGCCAGGCGTTATGACGAACAGGGCGCGGATGAAATCACCTTCCTCGATATTACGGCGACCTCGGACGAGCGTGATCTGATCCTGCCGATCATCGAAGCGGTGGCATCCACCGTCTTCATTCCTCTCACGGTGGGTGGTGGGGTGCGCAGCGTGGCCGATGTCCGTCGTTTGCTCAACTCGGGCGCCGACAAGGTCGGCATCAACAGTTCGGCGATCGGCAATCCGCAGCTGGTCTACGATGCCGCCCAAAAATTTGGGTCACAATGCATCGTCGTCGCCATCGACGCCAAGCGGTGCGGCGAGGGGAAATGGGAGGTCTACACGCACGGCGGGCGCAAGGCGACCGGCCTCGACGCCGTCGAATGGGCGCAAAAGATGGCGCAGCTGGGTGCCGGTGAAATCCTGTTGACCAGCATGGATCGCGATGGCACTCGTTCCGGCTTTGATCTGGCGTTGACGGCGGCGGTATCGGATGGTGTCAGCATTCCAGTGGTGGCGTCCGGCGGCGTGGGCGGTCTTCAGGATTTGGTGGACGGCGTATTAAAGGGGCATGCCGATGCGGTGCTGGCAGCCAGCATTTTTCACTATGGACAACACACGGTGCAGGAAGCAAAAAAATTCATGACCGCGCAGGGTATTCCAATGAGGCTTTCATGAGCGTACGGGCGAAGTGGCTGAATAAAATCAAATGGAACGAAAACGGTCTCGTGCCGGTCATCGCCCAGGAATCGGTCTCGAACGACGTGCTGATGTTCGCCTGGATGAATCGCGAAGCACTGGCGCAGACGGTCGCCACCGGCGAAGCCGTCTACTGGAGCCGTTCGCGCAAGAAGCTCTGGCGTAAAGGCGAAGAATCGGGACATGTCCAGGCAGTGCTTGAAATCCGGCTCGATTGCGACGAAGACGTGGTGTTGTTGAAAGTCGAGCAAGCTGGCGGCATCGCCTGTCACACGGGACGACACTCTTGCTTCTTCCAGAAATTCGAAGGCAGTGCGAAAGGCGGCGAATGGCTGACCGTCGAACCGATATTGGAAAGTAGCGAGACCGCGAACAACAGCCAGGCAGGCGAGAGCGGTGAACACAATGAGTGAAACTCTGAGACGCCTTGCGGCAGTGATCGAATCGCGCAAGCTGGTCAACGGCGGTGATCCTTCGAGCTCTTATATTTCGCGCCTGTTTCAGAAAGGCGACGATGCGATCCTTAAGAAAATAGGGGAAGAGGCGACCGAGGCCGTCATGGCAGCCAAAGATGCCCGTGCCACAGGCGACGCATCGGGCGTTCTCTACGAATGCGCCGACCTCTGGTTTCATTCGCTCATTATGCTGGCGCAATTCGATCTTAGTCCTCAGCAGGTGCTTGATGAACTAGCCCGGCGCGAGGGTATTTCCGGTATCGAGGAAAAAGCCAATCGCAAACTCACGATTCGGGATCAGGAAGAACAGCGTTGACGCCTTTATTTCCATTGTGGACATCGTATGAATGATTGTATTTTCTGCAAGATCGTCGATGGCAAGATTCCGACG
>JACMQD010000192.1 GCA_014377155.1 Herminiimonas sp. | reverse complement strand
GGTTATTCGAAAGACTTTGCGGATATCGGCAAGAAGTTTGCGAGTTTCGACCTGGCACTGTTGCCGATCGGCGCCTATGCACCGCGCTGGTTCATGAGCGGCCAGCATGTCGACCCTGCGGAAGCGGTCAAGGTACACCGGGACATCGGTTCGAAACAATCGATGGCAATCCACTGGGGCACATTCGAGCTGACAGATGAAGCGCTCGACGAGCCACCCAAAGTGCTAGAGGCAGAAATGAAAAAAGCCAATCTGCCACAAGAGCAGTTTGCCGTGGTCAAACATGGGGAAATGATGCGCTTTGGCGCGGATGTCGCGCAGGCACCGACCCGGATGGCGTTCCTGGACTGGTTCAGGTAGCGCACGTCCGGTTGCGCATACCCGGTCGGCCCACCGCCCGACCGGGCCTGTCTCGTTACAGTTTCGCGGCAATCAGCTTGCCGAGCTTGGCCACGCCTTCGCGGATTTTTTCAGGTGGCACGGTAACGAAACTGAGCCGGAAGGTATTCTTTTCTGGCGCGTTGGCATAGAACGGCGCACCTGGCACGAACGCGACATTTTGCGCGATCGCCTCATCTAGCAGGACCATGCTATCCATATGCTTGGGCAAGGTGATCCAGACGAACATGCCGCCTTCGGGACGAGTCCAGGTCACCGACGCCGGGAAAAATTCGGCCAGCGCCGCCAGCATCGCATCGCACTGATCGGAATACAGCTTGCGAATCGTCGGAATATGGCTGTCGAGAAAGCCGTCGCGGATGACTTCATGCACCACCATCTGCGTCAATTGCGAGGTATGCAGGTCGGCCGCTTGCTTGGCTTGTTCCATCTTGCGCGTTAGGGGTTGCGGTGCGACCACGTAGCCGAGTCGGATGCCAGGCGTCAGCACCTTCGAGAACGAGCCCATATAGACCACACCGTTGGGATTCATCGTCAGCATCTTCGCCAGCGGCGCTCCGCGATAACTAAGCGCGCCGTACGGATCATCCTCGATCAGCGGCACACCAAGGCGCGCGCAGGTATCGACCAGCGCCACGCGGCGCTCGGTCGACAGGCTGCGGCCGGTCGGGTTCTGAAAATTCGGCAGCGCATACAACAGCCGCGCACCAGCGCCGATGGCGGACACCGCTTCCGGCAACAAGCCGTGATCGTCGGTCGGGATCGAAACGAATTCCGGTTGGTACACCGAAAACGCCTGCAATGCGCCTAGATAGCTTGGCGTTTCGACCAGTACTTTGCTGCCTTCGTCGATCAGCACTTTGCCCAGCAAGTCCAGGCCCTGTTGCGACCCGGACGTCATCAGTACCTGGTCCGGCGAAATCGTCACGCCATCGATCGACAGGGAATCGGCAATCCATTCGCGCAGTGGCAGATAGCCGTCGGTGGGGCCGTATTGCAACGCGACCTTGCCCTGGCTCGACAGTACGCTGTCGAATGCCGCTTTCATCCGATCCACCGGAAAAGTCAGCGGCGACGGCAGGCCGCCGGCAAATGAAATGATTTCCGGGCGCATCGTGATCTTGAGGATTTCACGGATGACCGAGCTTTGCAGTTGTTCGGCGCGGCGGGAAAACTGCCATTGAATCGGGTTTGGATTTTCTATTTTCATACTTGTCTCATGATGTGAAGTGCGGGGCCCTGGGAGCGTGCTGGTGGCTGCTCCAAACGGACGGTGCTGGATAAATGCCGTCCGGCGATGATACGCCTGCCGCGCCGGATGCCCGGCGTAGTGTAATTATGCGATTTCCGCGATCATTTCAATTTCAACGCAGCCGCCCATCGGGATCTGCGCCACGCCGAAGGCGGAGCGGGCATGCTTGCCCTGTTCACCGAAAATTTCGCCGATCAATTCCGACGCGCCGTTGGTGACCAGGTGCTGCTCGGTGAAATCCGGTGTCGAGTTGACCAGGCTCATCAGCTTGACAATGCGCGTGACGCGATTGAGGTCGCCGCCACATGCGGCTTGCAGCGTGGCGATCAGGTCAATGGCGACGGCGCGCGCGGCCAGCTTGCCTTCTTCGGTCGTGATGTTTTTGCCGAACTGGCCTACCCAGGGCTTGCCATCCTTCTTGGCGATGTGGCCGGACAAAAAGACCGTGTTACCGGTTTGGGCAAACATGACATAGGCGGCGGCCGGCGTGGCGACGGCGGGCAGTTCGATATTGAGAGCGGCAAGTTTTTCGTAAAATGACATAGGAACTCCGGAATTGTTAGCCTGTCAGCCGGCACGGGCAATCGCTTATTATCTCAAAACACGCCAGGCTGTGATCAGAATAAAGTCTGGTTCAAGTGGCATTCGACCATTTTTTCTGATGCTTGTCTGGCGGCGCGGTGACGTGCCGAATGTTGGTGCGACGGCCGATTGCAACCACGGCGATCACTGCGACCGCGAATACAATATTGATCGGGTCGAGTTTCTCGCCCAAAATCAGTGCAGCGCCGCCCAGCGTCAGGAATGGCTGGATCAGCTGCACCTGACCGACACGCGAGACGCCGCCAGTAGCCAGCCCTTTATACCAGAAGAAAAATCCGATGAACATCGAAAACACCGACACATAGGCAAACCCGATCCATGCGCGCGGCGATGCCGTCATGCCATAGCGCCAGGCGAGCCACGTCGAGATCGGCAACAACAGCGGCAACGACAGCACCAACGCCCAGGAAATCACCTGCTGACCGCTCATGGCTTGCGACAGGCGCGCCCCTTCCGCATATCCCATCGCCGCTGCGATGACTGCCGCAAACAACGCCAGGTCGGCCAGATGCAGCGCGCCACCGCCCTGCCACACGGCAAAGCCGATGACCACGCCGCTGCCGGCTACAGCCGAAATCCAGAATCCGGTAGAGGGGCGTTCACCCAGGCGCAACGCACCGAACACAGCAGTCGCCAGCGGCAGGATACCGATCACGATGGCGCCATGTGAAGCCGGCACATGGCGCATCGCAATCGAGGTAAAGACCGGGAAACCGATGATG
>JACMQD010000191.1 GCA_014377155.1 Herminiimonas sp. | reverse complement strand
TATCGCGCAAGCCGTCAGCGGAGCCGACTTGATCCTCATTGCCGCGCCGGTGGCGCAGACCGAGGCGATCCTCGCTGCCATTGAGCCACACCTCCAGGTGGGTACGGTGATCACCGATGCCGGCAGCACCAAGAGCGACGTAGTGGCCGCGGCGCGGCGGGCATTGGGCGACAAGGTGCGGCAGTTCGTGCCGGGACACCCGATCGCCGGGCGCGAGTCGAATGGCCCGGACGCGGCGATCATCGACCTGTACGTGGGTAAAAAAGTGGTGCTGGCGCCGTTGCCGGAAAACTCGGACGCGGACATACAGCGCGTTACCAGCGCTTGGCAGCAATGCGGTGCCATCATCCATCTGCTAACACCCGAAAAACACGATTGTATTTTTGCTGCGGTGAGCCATCTGCCGCATCTGCTGGCCTATGCGCTGGTCGATGACATCGCCCGCAAACCGCATGCCGATCTGTTGTTCCAATATGCCGCCAGTGGCTTTCGCGACTTCACGCGAATCGCTGGCTCGTCGCCGGAAATGTGGCGCGATATTTCGCTGGCCAACCAGTCAGCATTACTGGACGAACTGGATTCGTACATGAATCGGCTCAGCCAGTTGCGCGGTCTGCTCGCTGCTGGCGACGGTCCGGGAATCGAAGCAGTATATGGCAATGCGCAGCAGGCGCGGCAGAGCTGGATCCGTACCATCGAGGCAACCGAAACACAGGCCAGACAAGGTGGTGATTAAATGAAATCCAAACTGCATCATATCGATCTCGAACCGGCGATGCACGCGCGCGGCACGGTCCGCCTGCCGGGTTCCAAAAGTATTTCGAATCGCACGCTGCTACTGGCCGCGCTCGCTACCGGAACGACGCAGATCAAGGACTTGCTGGCCTCTGACGATACCCATGTCATGCTGATGGCCCTGCAAAAGCTCGGCATCAAATGGGAGCAGAACGGCGCCAGCCAGGATTATGTCGTGCATGGCAGCGCAGGCACCTTGCCTGTGCATCAGGCCGACCTGTTCATGGGCAATGCCGGCACGGCCATCCGCCCCCTAACCGCGGCGCTGGCCGTGATTGGCGGCGACTACACGTTGCACGGCGTCTCGCGCATGCATGAGCGTCCGATCGGTGACCTGGTCGATGCGCTCAATGCAATTGGTGCACGCATTACCTATACCGGGGTTGCCGGCTATCCGCCGCTGCATATCCAGCGCGGCCGGTTTACCGAACAGCGCCTGCAGGTGAGGGGCAATGTGTCGAGCCAGTTTTTGACCGCGCTACTCATGGCTGCGCCGTTGATGGCGCGCGATCATCCGGTGTCGATCGACGTCATCGGTGACCTGATTTCCAAGCCGTACATCGAGATCACCCTTAACCTGATGCGTCGCTTCGGCGTCACCGTCGAGCGCGACGGCTGGCAGTCGTTTACGATACCGGCGGCGCAGCAGTACACCAGTCCGGGCACGATTCATGTCGAAGGTGACGCGTCGTCGGCATCGTACTTTCTGGCGGCCGGCGTGATTGCCGGCGGACCGGTGCGGGTCGCAGGCGTCGGTCGCGACAGCATTCAGGGCGACGTCCGGTTTGTCGAGGCGCTGCAGCAAATGGGCGCGACCATCACGATGGGCGACAACTGGATCGAAGCGCAGTCCAACGGCATCCTGAAAGCAATCGATGCCGACTTCAATCACATTCCGGATGCGGCCATGACCATTGCGGTGGCGGCGTTGTACGCCGATGGCACCAGCATGCTGCGCAACATTGGCAGCTGGCGCGTCAAGGAAACCGATCGCCTGGCCGCCATGGCAATCGAACTGCGCAAGCTCGGCGCGGTGATCGAGGAAGGCGCGGATTATCTGCGCATCACGCCACCGGCGGCAATCCGGCCAGCGACCATCGATACCTATGACGACCATCGCATGGCGATGTGTTTTTCACTGGCGTCGCTGGATGGCGCCGCGTTACGCGGCAACAAGATCAGGATTAACGATCCGGGTTGTGTCGCCAAAACATTTCCGGATTACTTTGATGCCTTTGCGAAAGTGACGAAGGGCGATCTATTCTGAGCATCCGCTAGGTTGGGCGTCATGTGCCACGGGAACCGTTTGGCAGCTTCTCCTTCGCGTACTGAGCCTGCGATCTGGCAAGACGATAACAAGCGTCGCCGCTATACTTTGCCCATGCGTGTTTTGTGCGATCAGCCTGCCCAGTGCTGATGCCCGGTACGCCACAATCTTAAAGCCCATGCATTTACTCAACATACCAGTCATCGCCATCGACGGTCCCACTGCATCCGGCAAAGGCACCGTCGCACACCAGGTCGCACGGCGCCTCGGTTTTCATTATCTGGATTCGGGCGCTCTTTACCGATTGACCGCTCTGACAGCATTGCGCAAGCAAACGCCGCTCGACGACGACCATGCCTTGTCGAAGCTAGCCAGCACTTTGCATTGTCGCTTCGACGGCGAGAATATTTTTCTATCCAATGAGAACGTCAGTGCGGCCATTCGCGCCGAGGAGGTGGGTAATACTGCCTCACGCATCGCGGCGCTACCTGCCGTGCGACAGTCGTTGTACGCATTGCAGCTGGGGTTTCGCGCTGCCCCGGGGCTGGTGGCAGATGGTCGCGACATGGGTACGGTGATTTTCCCACACGC
>JACMQD010000190.1 GCA_014377155.1 Herminiimonas sp. | reverse complement strand
TTTGCGCGATTTTCGACGCCGTAAAGGCGCGACCCCGGTCATTATCATCACTGCGCGTGACGCCGTCGAAGACCGGATCGAGGGACTCGACAGCGGTGCCGATGATTATATCGTCAAGCCTTTTGATTTCGACGAACTGGCTGCCCGGATGCGTTCGGCGATTCGCCGCAGTCATGGCCGTGCGGAACCGGAAACGGAAATCCTCGGCGTTCGTATCAATCCAGCGACCCGTGAGGTACGACGTGACGGGCAAGCGGTAACTTTATCGGGAAAGGAATACGCCATTGTCGATGCGCTTATTTTGCGCCCTGGCGCAATCCTGTCGCGCGCTCAACTGGAAGAGCGTATGTGCGGATGGGGTGAGGAAATCGAAAGCAATGCAGTCGAGGTACATATCCACAGCATACGACGCAAGCTTGGCACCGCCTTCATTCAAAACGTGCGTGGGGTCGGCTATTTCATTCCCAAGCCGGCGGCATCCGCATGACCTCGATTCGTGCGCGGCTGACGGTTTTTCTGTTCTTGTCGGCGGTATTTACTGCGATTATTATCGGTCTCGCCACGTATCGCAATACGCTCAAGCAAAACGAAGAGCTGTTCGACTACCAGTTGCGCCAGATCGCACTGTCGCTGCGTGACCAGGGGTCGATTCAGCCTGATTTGCCTAGCATCGTAGAAGCAGATTCGTTCGATTTCGTGGTGCAGATCTGGACCGCCAGCGGCCGTATGATCTATTCGTCGGACCCGCGTAATCCGCTACCGGACAGCGCTACACTCGGCTTTGCCGACGTGGTTTCCGGCGACCGCCGCTGGCGCGCGTATGGTTTGCTGGCGCGGGATCGGGTAATTCAGGTAGCCCAGCCACTCGAGCTGCGACGGGGGCTGGCGGCATCTGCAGCCCTCCGCAGCCTCGCACCGTTATTAGCGTTCGCGCCGCTGATGGCTTTACTGATTTGGTGGCTGGTCGGCCAGTCGCTGTCATCGGTCAAACGACTGGCGAACGATGTGGCGCGACGCGACGCGCGCGGGTTGGAACCGGTATCGCAACAGGATATACCGACGGAGATCGCGCCGCTGGTAAGCGCATTGAACGCGCTTTTGCTGAGGCTGAAACAAGCATTTGCGAGCCAGCGCGCATTCGTCGCGGATGCGGCCCATGAACTTCGTTCACCACTGACTGCCTTGAGCTTGCAATTGCAATTGCTCAGCAAGGCACAGGACGAGGTCGCGCGTCGTGGTGCGCTGGAACAACTTAATCTCGGTGTCGACCGCGCCGCACGCCTGATTGAACAATTGCTGACTGCCGCCCGTGCGGAACATTCCGACGTTTCTGTGCCCTTTTCGTCAATCGACCTGGCCGAGCTGACGCGGCAGGCGATTGCTGCGGTTTTCGCGTTGGCTCAGGCGCGGCGCGTCGCGATCGATCTCGATGCGCACGCGCGTTGTTTTGTCAACGGCGATGCTGCGGCACTGATGATCCTGATACGTAACCTGCTTGACAACGCCGTTCGCTACACGCCAGAAGGCGGCGCCGTTCACGCAAGTATTGCCTTAGCGGCGTCAAGCGCTACGTTGGTGGTCGAAGATTCGGGCCCGGGGATTCCGGAAAGCGACCGGCAACGCGTGTTCGCTCGATTCTACCGACGCGAAGTCAGCGATCAAACCGGCAGCGGACTTGGATTGTCGATCGTGCAGACCATCGCCGACCGGCATGGCGCCATTATCGAGCTGGGATCGTCGGAGATGGGTGGTCTGAAGGTCAAAATCACGTTCCCGCTCGATCGGTAACACGCTGGGTAGTAGGACTGGCGGGTGGTTTTCACGATTTTTCATTTCTTAAGTTTCGCTTAAGTCGATGCCATTATCATCGGGTGATCAAATCGAACTTCGAAAGGGAACGACCATGAAACTAAATGCTCTGGCAACTTCTTTACTGACCGCAGGTGTCGTCGTAGCAGGCAGCGCCGGTGCTATAGGCTGGCTTAAAGCGGACAAGGTGCAGGTGACGCAGCAAGCTCAGCCGGCAGCAACTGTGCTAGTTGCACCTTCGACCACGCTACCGGTGGCCACGTCAGGTCCGATTGCGCCGGCGACCGCGCCTAATTACCGTGCGATTGTCCAGCAATACGGACCGGCAGTGGTCGGCATCAACACCGCGGGCACGAGCAAAGCCAGCCTAGGCGACGTGCCCGAAGGCATTCCGGAAGAATTGATACCGTTCTTTCGAGGCGGGCCGCGCGGCATGCCTCGGGGTGATCGACTGGTCAATGGCCAGGGCTCCGGTTTCATCCTGAGCAAGGATGGCATTATCCTGACCAATGCACATGTAGTCAAAGATGCCAGCGAAGTCATCGTCAAGCTCAGTGATCGCCGTGAATACAAGGCACGCGTACTGGGCAGCGATACCGAAACCGATATTGCCGTGTTGAAGATAGATGCTACTGACCTGCCGGTGGTCAGCCTGGGTAATCCGGCACAGCTCGGCGTCGGCGACTACGTGCTTGCTATAGGTTCGCCATTTGGATTCGAACAAAGCGCGACCGCCGGTATCGTCAGCGCAAAAGCGCGTTCGTTGCCGGGGGACGGTTCGGTGCCATTTATTCAAACCGATGTCGCTGTCAACCCTGGTAACTCTGGCGGACCGCTGTTCGATTCGAGTGGCGCCGTAGTTGGCGTGAACTCGCAAATCTACAGCAGGACCGGTGGTTATCAGGGTGTGTCGTTTTCTATCCCTATCGATGTCGCGCTGAATGTAAAAGACCAGATTGTGGCAACGGGCAAAGCGGTACATGCGCGCTTGGGTGTCACGGTTCAGGAACTAAGCCAGAGTCTGGCGGAGTCCTTCAAGCTGACAAGACCCGATGGCGCGCTGGTATCGAGCGTCGTAGCCGGTAGCCCAGCGGCACGGGCAGGCCTTGAGCCGGGCGACGTGATCTTGAAATTCAACAATGCCGCCATTGGTCGCTCGGGCGATTTGCCAGCAATGGTCAGTATGACAAAACCTGGATCGAAAGCGACGCTCGACGTCTGGCGCGCTGGTAAGCCTGTTCAACTTTCGGCAACATTGGCAGAAGCCAAGGAGATGGTTGCTACCGCCGACGCAACACCTGACAAGGCACCACGGGGCAGGCTCGGGGTTGCCGTGCGGCCTCTCACTGCCGGCGAAAAAGCCGAATCGCATCTGGTTTCCGGCCTGTTAGTCGAGCAATCGACTGGCGCTGCTGCACGTGGCGGGATCGAGCCGGGTGATGTGATCGTTACAGTCAATGGTCGATCGGTAGAAACGGTCGAGCAGTTGCAAGCTGTTCTCGGCAACGAAAGTAAGCAGCTTGCCTTGTTAATTCAACGCGGTGATGCGAAAATATTTATCCCGGTAAAGCTTGGGTAAATCAGTTCAGCAGGCGCCGTACTGTCATCCATGATCTTATGGCGCGATGTACATCATTCTGCTGTTTGCCCGTCTGCCCTTAGAGCGTCCTGCCGCACATACCGTGAACTGCATGCGCGGCTACAATGCAGCGTCAGTGTTAAACCCCATGTTTGCGCATTCAACCCCGTGCATGACCTGCGGTTTTTCGCCTCTACCTGTCCAGGCAATATTTACGGCTACGGTGCCGCAGTTCTACCCGATCGACACGTGTTGTCAGCGTCCGCGAACTCTCCCTTCATCGATGCACGAACCTGAAAGAAACCCATGTCACGACATCAATTTAAGATTTCCAGAAAATTTATGACAAGCGCGGCGCTCGCGCCTATTCTGGTCGCTACGTTGGCTTTTGTCTCTATTCAACCAGTACATGCCGCGCCGGATTCGCGTTCTGCAATCTCGTTGCGTGCCAAATATGCTGCATTAACGGACACGCTGAAAAACAACCAGTTCAACCGACCCATCGCAGTCGAATCAAATGAAATGCCGAATCGGTTGCAAGGGGAAGTATATGCGTTGGTGGATCACCCGATCGCCGATGTCAACGCCGCGCTGTCGAAGCCGGCAAGCTGGTGCGATGTATTGATCCTGCATTTGAATACCAAACAGTGTCGGGTCACCCAAAACAAGGATGTGCCGATGCTGGCAGTTAGTATCGGTAAGAAACATGACCAACCGTTAGAGCAAGCATATCGGGTCGATTTCATTTTCAATGCCGCACAGAGTACGCCTGAGTACCTGGATGTCAAGCTCAATGCCGACAATGGGCCGCTCGGTACCAGTGACTACCGGATCGTGCTGGAAGCAACGTCGGTTGCCGAAGGCAAAACCTTCCTGCATTTGACCTATTCCTATGGTTACAGCTTTGCGTCGAAAGTCGCGATGCAAGGTTATTTGGCTACCATAGGCAGCAACAAAGTCGGTTTTACAAAAGGGCAGGGCGACTATATCGGCGGTATCCGCGGCCTCGTGGAGCGCAATACGATGCGGTATTACCTGGCGATTGACTCGTATCTGGACGCGCGCGAAGCTGCACCGGCGCAACGGTTCGAGAAGGCGATTGAAAGTTGGTTCGCAGCGACCGAACGCTATCCCCGGCAGCTGCATGAACTCGACCGCAACAGTTACCTGACAATGAAAAGAGAGGAATATCGTCGGCAACAGTCAGGACAGTAAGTAAGGTGTCGCAGGCACTTAAACGCGTACTCGATGTCGTCGCTCGCGATTCCTATTTCGGTGAAGTCGTATTGAGCGAGAGTTGTTTGCAATGGCTCGAAGAGCTGGCCGAGGAATATCCGTTACTGCCGGCGCGCGACTTGGTCGAGCTCGCGTTGTTGCGAGAACACCGGGATCAAGCCAGTGTCGAATGGCACAGTGACGACCTGTCATCGTTCGCGCAAATCCTGCGCCGTGCCGATGGCAAACCGTTCGCGTTCGCCGGCAGCCATTTTCGTTCCTTGCATATGGATGCCCAGTCAATCCAGAGCGCGATGTGGCTAGACCGTCCTGACCGACTGGCACTCCCGTATACCGCGATGATGATGGGATTTTTGTTGTTTCAACCTGCGCCGTGTGAAATCATGATGGTCGGCCTGGGGGGCGGTTCGCTAGCAAAATATTGCCACAGGCGTCTCCCCGCAGCCAACATCACGGTTCTTGAAATCGACGCTGATGTCGTTGCGCTACGAACGGATTTTCTGGTTCCGCCGGATGATCACCGCTTTCGAATTTGCTGCATCGATGCTATTGAATTCATCAGAAGCTCGCCATTCGCGGTGGACGTCGTTCTGCTCGACGGCTTCGATGCCGATGGGATGGTTGAGGGTTTGAATTCAGAGACGTTTTTCCGTGACTGCGCCGCGATGATCAATCCAGGTGGCGTTCTGGTCGCCAATCTGTGGGGTTCAGCTGCAGATAATGGACTAGCACTCAAGCAGTTGCAGACAATTTTCAGTGGCATCTGGTGGCATACCGCAATCGACAGCCGGAATTTAATCGTCTTTTGCGTGCGCGGCGACGTACACCTGCATTCGACGCGTCTGCTCAAGAGCCGGGCAAGCGAACTCGACCGCGATGGCGAACTACGGTTAGTTGCGCTGGCCGCACATATCCAGACTATGGCATAGCCATCTAGAGCTCGTGCGATCGCGGTGCCGTCATGAAGTGCCGCCTTCCCCGGTCTACAAGACGCCGAACCACCCCAGCACCGCGCCGATGGCGAGCAGCCACAAAAGATGCACACGGGTTTTCCATACCACTACCGTACTGATGCCTGTCGCCAGCCACAAGGGCCACTGCGGCCTATCATGGTAATTGGCCGAGGATGCCAATACCCACCCGGTGGCGATCAACAGGCCAATCACGATTGGCGCCATGCCTTGCTTGAAAGCCCGCACGCTACGCAAATCTCGATTGCGGTGGCCCCACTGCGCAGCGAAATAGGTCACGGTAGTGCTGGGCAAGAGGATGCCGATCATCGTGACTGCCACGCCCAGCATGCCGTGGGCGAGCCCGCCAGCATTGAGGCCGACGTTCCATCCCATCAGTGCCACGAACAAGACGTTCGGGCCAGGCGCTGCCTGTGCGATCGCTATCGAGGCATTGAACTGGGCGTCGCTTAGCCAGCCATGCTGCTCCACCAAAAACCGATGCATGTCCGACGTCGTCGATATGGCGCCGCCAATCGACAACAGCGACAAGGAAAGATATTGGGTGAACAACTGCAGCCAATCGGCGAGGTGCAGCACCAGTGTCGGCGTCGCCGTCGCCGTCATTTACCGAGCCTGAGGTAGGTAACGAAGCAGGCAATCGATCCCAGCACGGGCAGCACGTAAAGCAAGGGCCATCGTAGCAGCGCCATGGCGATGAAGCAGGCGGTACCAAGCGCGACGCAAAGAGCCACGCCCATCGGATGCGACTTCAACGCACCGAGTAGCCGCAGGCCGGTAGCGGCGATCAGGCCGGCGGCAATCGCGCCCATGCCGCGCAGGGCGCCGGCGACACCCGGATAGTCTGCGAAATGTGCATATACCAGCGCCAGCAGCAGTACGATGAACAGCGGAATAGTCAGCATCCCCGCGACTGCGGCCAGGGCACCACGCAGACCGAAATACCTTGCACCGACCATCAACGAAAGATTGACCACATTCGGGCCGGGCATGATCTGGGCGACGGCCCATTCCTCAATGAATTCTTCCTTGGTCAGCCAGCGCTTTTTTTCGACCAGCTCGCGCTGAACGATCGCCAGTACGCCACCGAAACCTTGTAAAGCGAGAATCGTGAAGGAAAAAAACAGATCGCGCGGAGAGCTCGGTTGCGGTCTCTCCTCAGGCGGTACAGGGATCATGGATGCTGGTGCGGGTGTTTAAGAAAAGAGCGTCAATCTTAACCGAGGTGCCAGCCGGAATCGATTTTTTATTGCCGGACGCGGGGCGACCAGTCGTCGGTTGTCTGATCGCGCCAAAAAACCGGCGAATACGGTCAACCTTCATGACCGCGCAACGTAATCAATGTTTGATCGGATTCGGTGGCTGCAGCGCCTCGACAGTCGTTTCTGCTGCAAATAACTGCGCGCAATCGACTTTATCAAATTCGTAGTGCTGGCCGCAAAAATCACAATCAATCGCCAGCAGCCCCAATTCGTCGAGTGCGGAATCGACCTCGGGTTTGCCGAGCATCTTCAACATATTGCCAACTTTTTCGCGATTGCAGGTGCAATGGAAGTGTGGATGCGCCGGATCGAATACGCGAA
>JACMQD010000189.1 GCA_014377155.1 Herminiimonas sp. | reverse complement strand
CGTGCCGGCCGAACACCGTGAAATGCTGGCACGGCGTTTTGCGCAAAAGCTGGTGCTAGTGGCGCAGAGCTGTCTGATGCGACAGCACGCGCCGCAGGACGTCGCCGAGAGCTTCATTGCGAGCCGGATCGACGGCGAGTGCGGTCGCGTCTACGGCACGCTATCGACACCGCTTCAACAGGACCGTATCGTTGCCCGTGCCTGGCCAGGTGATTGAAACAGGCGCGGACCATCGAGTTTTCCTTTGAGCATGGAAAAAATACGGGCTAACTTAAATTATCATAATGATAATTAGTTGTATAATTAGCACTTTTTTTTAATCCAAAGGTCAACACATGAATCCCGTGCAAAGTGCCGCAAGCAGTTCCTTTCATCACGCCGGTGCCGCTTCGGCGCCTGCCGAGAAGCCGTCCAAATATATTTTCGTTTCAGGCGTTATGAAAAAAAATCCAGCCTACGAAAATTTCCAAAACCAAACCCACCAACCTGTCAGCACGGTCGCGCGACCCGACCTGGCCTTGGCGATTATTTCCTCGACCGACGATGTGTTCGATGCGTCGGCGGTACAAGCTGCGCATACCAGTCAGGAAATGAAGCTTTCGGAATCGACCGAAGCGTCGATCGAAATCATGCAGGATCCGGAATATCTGGAGAAATTCAACGTCAAGGGATTAGATGGTGGCGATTTGCTGGACCGCCTGACCAACTATTTCGTACGCCACGAAGTACCACTAGGCATGGTCAACAAATTGCTGGCGCTATCCGAATACAAGCTCAAGTTCATCGTCGATGACAGTGGCTCGATGAACGACCATTCAGACGTCAGAAACGCGCAGGGACACATGATGACGCGCTGGCAGGAAGCCGAGCAACGTCTGATGAAAATGACGGAAATCCTGGCGTTCATTCCCAGCGATGAATTGTCAGTGTCGTTCCTTAACCGGCCGGACGAAATCCGCCTGAGCCATACCGGCAAAACCCCTGAGCAGTTCATGCGCGAAGCCCATACGGCGCTTTCCAGCGCCTTCCGCACGTATCCACGCGGCACAACCCCTAGCGCCGAAAAATTGCAGCAGGCATTTCAGGGGTCGAGCGGTCAAAACGCGTTTTATTTCCTTACCGATGGCGTGCCCAACTCCGGTCCGGGTCCGGTCGAACAACTGATCCTCAATCGCCGCGATCCGCAACAAAATCCGTTCACATTTTTGAGTTGCACCAACCAGGACGAGGATGCAAACTGGATGAAAGAGATTGAAGAAAGAGCGCCGTTTACGGCTGAACTGGATGACTTTGCGGCCGAGAAGCGCGAGGTACTGAAGGATCAAGGCCCTGCCCTGCCCTACAGCGAAGGTATGTGGCTGGTCTCGAATCTGTGCGCGGCGATATTTCCACATGACCTCGATGCGATGGATGAATCGGTACCATTCACCAAACAGACGTTGCAGAATATGCTGGGCACCGAACTGACACCGGAAAGCTACGCGCATTATTTTCAGCATCATAAAGCACGCTGGGGCGCAAGTTACCGGGAATTCTGCACTGCGCCGCTTGCCATCGACATTGCTGCAGTTCGATCCCACAAGGAAAGTCTGGCTCAGGGCAACCAACCGTCGCCGCAGACCTACGGCCATGCAGTACATGGTGGACAATCGACCTACCAGCAAATGCAATCGTTCGGCGCGCATTCAGCTCACGCAAGCCAACCAGCCTACCCGGCACGGCCACCAGCCTACGCTCCAGGATACGCCGGCCAGCAGCCCGCCTATCCCGATCCATACCAGGGTCGCAGCGCGCACGGCAATTCCGGCCAGAGTGCAAATTCGTCGGCTTTGGACAAGATGATCAGCAAGTTCAAGCGATTCTGATAGCAGGTCAGGGGGCCGGTTGTACCTGTACGCGCTGGTCCGCTTCGAACTGCAAAGGACCAGTGCCGCTGAACCGGTCCAGCGCCAGAAAAATGACCGGCGTGATGAACAGTGTAATGACCTGCGACACAAGCAATCCGCCGACGATGGCAACGCCGAGCGGCTGCCGCAATTCGGCGCCGGCACCTAATCCCAGCGCAATCGGGATTGCGCCCATCAGGGCTGCCAGCGTCGTCATCATGATCGGGCGAAACCGCAGAATACACGCCATGCGAATCGCATCGTGCGCCCGGGCGCCGTCGCTGCGCTGTGCGTCGAGTGCGAAATCGATCATCATGATCGCGTTTTTCTTGACGATACCGATTAGCATCAGGATGCCAATGGTGGCGATCAACGTCAGTTCGAAATTAAACAGTTTCAGCGCCAGCAATGCGCCGACTGCAGCCGAGGGCAGACCGGCAAGGATCGTCAATGGATGAATGTAGCTTTCATACAGCACGCCAAGCAAGATATAGATGACAACCACCGCCATCACCAGCAACGCGATCTGGCTACCTTGCGACGACTGGAACACCGCAGCATCGCCCGCGTAAGAGGTGATGATGCTCGGCGGTAGCTGCAACGAAGCCTTGATTTGATCGATCCGGGCGCTGGCGTCACCCAGCGGCACGTCCGGCGCCAGATTGAATGATACGGTCACCGCCTGCAATTGGCCTTGGTGATTGACCGATACCGCGCCGGCTTCGCGCGACACCGATGCCACGCCTGACAACGGCACCAGCGCGCCGGTATTGCTGCGCACATAAATCTTGTTGAGGTCAGCCTCGTCCTGCGAGCCCGAGTTGCCATCCTGCAAAATCACCTGATAGCTATTACTGCTGGTGAAAATGGTCGATACCTGCCGGTCACCGAATGCGCTGTACATCGCGGTGCGAATATCGGCAATCTGCACCCCGGCCGCATTGGCGCGGTCGCGATTGATATCGACCACCGCTTGCAGGCCGCGCAGTTGTGAATCCGACGTGACGTCGCGGAAAATCGGATCAGCACGCATCCTGACCTGCAACTGCTCTGCCCAACTGCTCAGTTCGTCGGCCCGAATGCTTTGCAGTACATACTGGAAGCGACTCTTGCTGGCGCGCCCACCCAGGCGCAGGTTCTGCACCGGCGTCAGAAATACCGACAAGCCCGGCACGCTACCGACACTTTTCCGCAAGCCTTCCATAACACCGTCCATGGACTTGCGTTGGTCTTTCGGCTTGAGGCCGATGAACAGGTTGCCGGTGTTGGTACCGGTCACGCGCGAGGTGACGCTGACGACGTTGGGGTCGCGTTCGATGATCGCGGCAGCCTTTTTTACCAAGCCGACCATGGCCGGATACGAGACGTCCTGCGGACCTTCGACGGAGCCGCTGATCTGGCCGATATCTTCCACCGGGAAGAAGCCCTTTGGAATACCGGCGAACAGTAACGCGGTCAGTGCGAACGTCGCCAACGCGACGATCAGCACCATGACGTTGTGCGCCAGGCACCAGTCCAGCCCACGCGTGTAGCGTCTCAGAACCGCATTGAACCCGCGCTCGAAAGTGCGTCCCAGCCAGTTGTCCTTCTGATGGGTTTCCGGATTCAGATAGCGGCTGCACAGCATCGGCACCAGTGTCAGCGAAACCAGCGCCGACACCATGATCGCCAGCGATACCACCGCGGCGAATTCCCTGAACATCAAGCCGATCACGCCCGGCATAAAAAAAATCGGGATGAACACCGCGACCAGCGAAATCGAAATCGACATGATCGTGAACCCGACTTCGCGTGAGCCCTTGAGCGAGGCTTCCAGCGGCGACATGCCTTCCTCGATATGGCGCACGATATTTTCCAGCATGACGATCGCGTCGTCGACCACGAGACCGACCGCGATGGTGATGCCGAGCAGTGAAATATTGTTGAGACTGTAGCCGAGCCAATACATCAATGCGCAGCATCCGATCAGCGAAATCGGCAGTGACATGACCGGGATCGCAGTGGCGGTAAGGCGTTTAAGGAACAGAAAGATCACCATCACCACCAGGAAAATAGTCAGCCCCAGCGTGATTTTGACATCGTGGATCGCTTCGCGAATCGACATCGACCGGTCGTTGAGCTCGCGTACCTGTACCGATGCCGGCAACTGATCACGAAAGCGCGGCATGGTAGCTTTGACGGCATCGACTACGGCTACGGTATTGGCATTCGGCTGGCGCTGCACTGCCAGCACGATCGACGACTCGCCATTGACCCAGCTGCCGCTCTTGGCAGATTCCACGCTGTCCTCTACCGACGCCACTTCACGCAGACGGGTCGTCAAGCCATCTTTGCTGTTAATGATAAGTTCACTGAAAGCCTGGGCATTGGGCAGCTGTTTGTTGGCTTGCAGGGTCAGACTCTGGCGTGGTCCATCAAGCACACCGACCGGACTGTTGGCATTGGCCGAGCGCAGGTTGGCCGCCAGTTCATCGAGTGTCATGTTGCGCGCCGCCAGTTCGTCGGGCTTGACTTTGACACGTACGGCGTAGCGGCGTTGGCCATATACCACCACCTGCGCCACTCCGTCGATGGTCGACAGCGACGGTGCAATCAGGTTTTCCGCAAATTCGTTCAGGTCCGACAGCGATATCGACGGTGACGTCAACGCCAGCAGCAAGACCGGCGCATCCGCCGGATTGACTTTGCGGTACGCCGGCAATGACGTCATCTCCGGCGGCAAAGTACGCTGCGCGCGCAGCAGCGCTGCCTGCACATCGACCGCGGCGGCATCGATGTCGCGATCAGAATTGAATTCCAGTGTGATAGAGGTGTTACCCAGCGTATTGCTGGAACTGATCGTCGCCAGTCCCGGAATGGTGGAAAATTGTTTCTCCAGCGGCGTCGCCACGGAAGCGGCCATGATTTCCGGGCTCGCGCCGGGCAATGCGCCTGTGACATTGATGACCGGCGTGTTGTAGCTTGGCAGGGCCGAGATCGGCAGATTGTTATAGGCGAACGCGCCGACGACCATGATGGCGATCGAGAGCAGCACGGTCATGACCGGACGCCGAATGCAGAGTTCCGAAATATTCACGGGAGTAATCTGGTTATCACCACCACGATCAGCGTGATGACGGGGTTAACTGTGCGGATTGCAGTCGGGCCGCAAAATTTCTGCTGACTGCGCGGCGCATCTATCCACTTCGCCATACAACATCTTCTAGGGCAGTGCTTTCGCCTCTTTAACCGCCGCCACTGGCGCTCCTGGCCTGTCGACATCCCGAATCTTGCCGCCTGGCCGCAGGTTTTGCGTACCTTCGACGACGATGCGAGTGCCGGCGATCAGCCCCTCGACCGCCGCCTGCTCGTTCTGTATATCGACCACGGTGACCTTTTGCATCTTGACGGTACTGTCGGTTTGCACCGTGTAGACGAATTTTTCAAGCGGGCCGGTCACAATCGATTGCGATGGAATGACGACCGCATCCGGCAGCGTGCGCGACACCATGCGCACCGTCACGAACGAGCCCGGCCACATCTTGCGGTCGCTGTTCAGAAACTGCGCTTTCATCTTGATGCTGCCGCTCTTGACATCGGCGGTGCTATCGATGAAAACCAGCTTGCCATTGATTTCCTCGTTGTTGGACAACGTTGCCACGACCGGCGCGTCGCGCTTCGGATAGCTGGCAACGATATAAGCGAGTTCACGCTCTGGCACGGCAAAGGTCACGGCAACCGGATCAATTTGCGAAATGGTCAGCATCGGCGTGCCGGCAGGCTGTGCCAGACTACCTGGAAAGACGCCGATGGCACCGATCCGGCCGCTGATACCGGCCTTGATCTGATTGAAGCCTAGCGTAATGTTGCCAGACTGGACCGCAACCTGATTTCCTTTCAGGGAGGCGCGCAGGGAGTCGGCCTTGTTGCGCGCCGTGTCGACCACCGCCTGCGAGACGAAACCCTTGCTCAAGAGTTCCTGGTTACGCTGAAGGGTCGCTTCTGCATCGGCCAGATCGGCACGCACGCGC
The DNA here is from genome assembly GCA_014377155.1 of Herminiimonas sp. The sequence goes on along the minus strand of JACMQD010000189.1, from coordinate 761 downwards.
GCCACTTGTGCTTCGGCATTGGCGAGACTCGACAGGTCACTGCGTTGGTCGAGCGTAAATAGAAGTTGACCGGCTTTGACGTCCTGGCCTTCGGTAACATGCACTGTACGCACCACGTTTTGGATCTGAGGCCGGACGTCGACTGTATTGATTGCCGTGACATAACCATTTGCGCTGACGATGATCGGTACCGATTTTTTCAACGCAGTGGCGGTCTTGACGACCTGGACTTGTTCACGTGGCGGTTTGGTTGCGGGCTCTGGCTTGCCCTTGGCTGCAACATAAACCGCGGCGCCGGCTGCAAGTACGCCCGCCCCAGTTAAAGAATATTTGAATAGTGCGTGCATAGCGTGTGGATGAAGATAATCGGAATGCCAACGGCAGCTCGCGTGAACGAAATCCGTGCCACGGCTATCGACAGTTTGCTCCGGATGTTTTGTTAGCTATACTAACAAATAGCATAACATAAGATTGTTTCACCGAATTTTTGCCCACTAGTGAAGCCGCCACAGCACAAAGATAAACCCGAGATCGAAGGCCAGCGCAAGATGGGACAAGCCATCGGCGATGTGTCGCGTGCCTGGCGCTATGAAATGAATCTCATGCTCAAGCCGTTTGGCCTGAGCCTTTCACAGCGTCAGGTTCTGGTGCAGCTGCACCGCCATCCGGAGGGCCTGATGCAGACCGAACTGGCGCGCAAGCTTGGCATCGAGAGCCCGACACTGGTTCGCCTGCTCGACTTGCTCGAAAAAAAAGAGTGG
>JACMQD010000188.1 GCA_014377155.1 Herminiimonas sp. | reverse complement strand
GGCCTGCGCTGTGCCGGTTGCCGCCGTGCATCTTGCCACGGAGACGATCGCCACCACGATTTTGCAGGGCAGCGACCACAACGACGCGCGACAATCTGGCGCTGCAGTGTCCTTGGAACTAGCGGCAGAGGTCGTCATGTGTGCCACCACCGCATCGGTTTCCCATGCGTTCCTGGACAAGTTTTTTTATTATGGCAATAACGCAAGCAGCGAACACATGCTAGGGAGGAAGAAGGCGCTCGCATTTGCTTTGACTGCACTCGGTTCCGGTGCGTCGTCATTTGCCGCCAGCCTCGCCGCAAAAGCAATCACGGGTGTCGCGGTGACAGCCTCAGCGACTAAAGAAACCGCGCTTAATCAACTCATCGGCAATGCCATCGCCACGCCTTTGAACATAGCCATTCTGGCAGCGGGTGCAACATGGGTCTATCGGAATAGAGATACGCTTCGCCCGGATAGCGCGCTGGGTCAGCTGGCGTCTTGTGGCAACTGGATTTGCCGTAGAAACGTCTCTGCAACTGAAATCGACGCGGCAGCAAATAGGCTCGGTGATCTCGAGCAGGGAGTCAGGGCCGCGCCAGTCACGGCCCCTGCAGGAAGCCTTTCGAGCACGCCGTCTTGATAGGAGATGGCAAAATCCTGCACACGCAGAATTACCCAGCCGGTGGCGATCACCGGGCGATCGAGGCGGGCGATCTGCTGCGACTTAATCGATCCTGTCGGTCGTCGGTCGTCGGTCGCCAGTCGTTAGTCGTTAGTCGTTAGTCGTTAGTCGTTAGTCGTTAGTCGTCAGTCGTCAGTCGTCAGTCGATAGTCGATGGTCGATGGTCGATGGTCGATGGTCGATAATCATCCGAATGATACCGGTATTTAAACTCTTCCCAATCACCGCCACCGAGCGCGGCACTGGTGCTTCGTTCGGCAGGATGGGCAAGCGCCTGGGATGGTCTTGCCGGGCCGGGACGCGAGGTGGAAGCAACGCGTTTTACCGGCATGGATCTATCCTCGCGACGAATCATCGGCGACGTCGCCGGTGCGATCGTCGCGGTTCCTGAACGCGCGCCGCCAACCTTAAAAATGCTGATTACCCGGGTCAGTTCGGTAGCTCGATTTTGCAGCGATTCCGCCGCGGTAGCGACATTTTCGGAGCGATGGCGAACCTGCGTCACCATTTTAACCAGACTGTCGCATGGCTTTCAAGGCAATGAGTAACTGCCCGGTCTCGTCATGACGTTTGATATCGAAGCTTGTCGTCAGGTCACCTGGCGCCATGCGCCCGGCGACCTCCTCCGCTTCATGCATCGGCTTCCCGGTTGACGCTATCGAGTGAAGCAACGGATTGATCACTGCGCAAGACTGCAAGCTTTTTGAGAAATACTTCAAACTTCACGGTAAGCGGATCGATTTTCTGGCTGATGATCGCTGCTGCCTGTTCGGTGATGAACTGCTGCGCCAGTCCTACCGCCTCATGAAGATATTTTTCGGTCTGCTGGTCGAGTGCGGACAGTTCGTCGGATAACGCTTTTTCAGCGGCGTTCATCCCTGTCGTCACCGGCGTTTGTTTGACGACAGCATAACTGGCGATCACTTTGGCGGCCGCGGCGTCGGCGGCATTAACGTCTTCGGTCTTGTTTTGCAGGCCGACATTCTGAACCGCCATTGCTGTGTGGAGCAAGCCGCGATACATCGCCTGCATCGTTTACATTCGCGCATTGGCGCCATTCACGGATTTGCCGAGCACGGCGCGATGGTGCCGTCGGAATCCTTTATACCGATCAAGTCTTTTCCAACCAGTTTCGCACTTGCCCCATGCGCGAGATTTTTGCCCCCGAGGTCGTACACGATCACGCACAAATCCCGGTCCTCGAACATCGTACCGTTGGTAATTTCGTTATAGCCTTCGTCGCTGCCATTGGCCTTGATGTAAGCCGTGGCGCGCGCTACCACCGCCTCCGCTTCGGCTCTAGTTCCTTTCGAATACGCGAAGGCTACATTCGACGTCGCGAGCGTTGCCAACGCCATGGCAGCGAATATTTTAAAGAATTTTCGCTTATCCATGTCTTGCCCCTTGAAGATCGTTTTAAACATTCCGTGTTTTTGTACATGAACTTGGGATCACTAAAAGAGATAAAAAGTATCTCATGAGAAAGTTTTAACGTTTTTTACCAACATGGCCAATGTCAAACAACAAAGCGGCACCGATAGCACAAAATTTTGCTATCACGACGCCTCGGCAAGTACACCGATCAAGACAAGGGCTACCGCGACCTAAACCGCATAACGCGCGAACGCGCTCTTTAATTTCGGCGCCAGGTCTTCTGCGCAACTAGCGCTCACGCCCAGGTCGCGCAGCAGCCCGTCCTTCAGCCCATATACCCAACTGTGAATTGTCAGGTCTTGACCACGCTCCCACGCGTCCTGCACGATCGTGGTCTGGCAGACGTTGATGACTTGCTCGATGACGTTGATCTCGCACAAGCGGTCAGCTTTTTCCCGCGCGGGCATCGCCTCGCCAAGATAGCGTTCGTGTTTCTGGTGCACGTCCTGCACATGGCGCAACCAATTGTCGGCAAGTCCGACGCGGCCGCGCGTCATTGCCGCATGCACGCCTGAGCAACCATAGTGACCGCAGACGATGACATGCTTGACACGCAAGACATCGATCGCGAACTGTAATACGGACAGACAATTCAAGTCGCTATGGACGATGACATTGGCGATATTGCGATGGACAAACAGTTCGCCTGGCAGCAATCCAAGTAATTCATTGGCGGACACGCGACTGTCGGAGCAGCCGATCCATAAATATTCGGGCGACTGCTGAGATGCCAGTTTTTTGAAAAACCCCGGGTCGCGTTGCTCCATCGACGCTGCCCATCCACGGTTGTTGTCGAACAGATGTTCGAGGGTAATATTGTCGATTTCTTTGGTCATGTCGTGTGCTGTCAGTGTTGGTGGGCGCAGCGCGAGGCGGCAGCCGTGTCTTATGTTGGTGGGTACGGATAAACTGCAGGACAAAAGTGTCCCGATCGTGCGGACAATAAACCCGCACAGTTTAACCCGAGCACAATTTTAGGTTGATTAAAAGCCCAGGCCGGCTCAGCATAATGCTAACGGCGCCGCAAGAGCATGCGGCCACAATCAGGCGACGAAACGAAAAAGGACGGCGATGCGCCGTCCTCGAGTGTGCAAAAGCAGCTATCTAATAACTGCGGGTCGTTTCGTCGCTTTTGTCGCCAAGCATCTGGCGCTTGAGTTTAATGTCGGCAGGTTTATCCCCCAACCAGATCTTCAGCAACATGTTGTGGAAGCCGATATCAGGAATGGGATCGGCCAGGCGCTTGCCGTTCAAGGTAATCACCAGACCCGTTCCGGGGACCCAGTCATTAGTCAGAACATCGCCTTTTTTCAATTCAGGCACCGACGCGAATATTTCGCCGAACTTCAGCAACTGGCTGACAAATTTCGACTTTTCTGCGCGGTCAGAATTTTTTTGAATTCCACTCATGAAACTTTGGCCGAATTCCTCCGCGCTGACATCCCGCAGCATCGTGATCGCGATGCGACGCGGGCCCGTCATGGTAAGTATGTCAGGAACGAGTTCCTTTTTCTCGGTCAGATAAAGTGCCGCGACATAGACCTTGAAGATCGCCTTGTAGCGAATACCGGCACCGTTAAGCGGGAGTTGCTGATTGGCGACCGATGCGGTTTCACTGACCTTAACCCCGGCGATCTCTGCCGCTGCTGCACCCTGCCCCAACAATAATCCGAGCGAAAAACAGGCGGCGGCGATAGCGCAGGTAATGTGATTGCGATTGCGATGCTTCATTTTATCTCCAGGTGAATGCCGACTTGGTATTTCAACAAATCGAACGATCGTATTATTATTCTATGTCTGAAAGGATAAAACTAAAGATGATGCCATGCAAGGCAATGTTCGATGTTATGTCCGTGGAAATGTGTATTCATGTTAAATGTCGTCAAAACGTCGTGAACGCAATGACGACCGTGATTCATGCCCGCAGTTCGATCGACGATCGCGCTTCTCAAAGCAGATGAAAAAACCATTTACCTTGACCTCGGATCGTCCGGCAAACCAGGCAACGGAGATACCTCACCCCGGCATTACTCGAAAAACTCCTTGACCTTGTCTTTCCACGATTTGGTCTGCGGACTATGCTTGGCGCCGCCTTCGGTAGTCAGGTGCTCGAATTCCCGCAGCAGTTCTTTCTGACGTTCGGTCAGCTTGACCGGCGTCTCCACGACGACGTGACAGAACAGGTCGCCGGCATAGCCGGAACGCACACCCTTGATACCCTTACTGCGCAAGCGGAAAGTCTTGCCGGACTGGGTGCCTTCCGGAATCGTAAAGGATGCCTTGCCACTCAAGGTGGGTACTTCGATTTCCCCACCCAACGCCGCTTTGGTATAAGAGATCGGCATTTCGCAATGCAGGTCATCGCCGTCGCGCTGGAATACCGCATGTTGCTTGATCTGGATTTCGACATACAGATCACCGGGCGGCCCACCGTTCATGCCTGGCTCGCCGTTGCCGGAAGACCGAATACGCATGCCGTCGTCGATACCGGCCGGAATCTTGACTTCCAGTGTCTTGTTGCGCTTGATGCGACCGGCGCCGGCACACGCGGTGCATGGCTCGGGAATGATCTTGCCGGTGCCATGACACTTCGGACAGGTTTGCTGGATGCTAAAGAAACCCTGCTGCATTCTGACTTGGCCGTGGCCGCCGCAGGTGGTGCAAGTAGTAGGCGACGTGCCGGGCTTGGCGCCCGAGCCGTGACAGACTTCACAACCGTCCCAGGACGGCACGCGAATGGTGGTATCGAAACCATTGGCCGCTTGCTCCAGGGAGATTTCGAGGTTGTAACGCAGATCGGCACCGCGATAGACCTGCGGTCCACTGCCGCGACCGCCACGCGCTCCTGCACCACCGCCGAAAATATCGCCAAAAATATCGCCGAAGGCGTCCGAAAAGCCGCCGGCGCCTTGTTGCGCGCCGAAGCCGCCACCGCCCATGTTGGGGTCAACGCCAGCATGGCCGTAGCGGTCGTATGCTTCACGCTTCTGCTGATCCGACAGCATCTCATAGGCTTCCTTCGCCTCTTTGAATTTGTCTTCGGACCCCTTGCTGTCGGGATTGCGGTCCGGATGGTATTTCATGGCGAGCTTGCGATACGCCTTCTTGATATCTTCATCGGAGGCGTTCTTTGCCACCCCTAATACTTCGTAAAAATCACGCTTTGCCATGTTGTCGGCACCTTGTCCTCTGTCTAAGCGAAAACGCCGAATCGAATGCCTTGAAGCAATTTCGACCCGGCGGCTCCTGCAGCTACGCTACAGGACTAGTAGAAAAACCTAGCTCGGCATTTATTTATCTTTGACTTCCTTGAAGTCCGCATCAACTACATCTTCGTCCTTGGCTTTGGATTCCGATGCGCCAGACCCCTGATGCTCCTGCCCTGCCCCACCACCGGCTGCTGCGCCGGCCGCTTCCTTGGCCTGCATGTCGGCATACATTTTCTCGCCGAGCTTTTGCGCAACCG